>NZ_QSBX01000001.1:292900-386147 GCF_003465835.1 Anaerotruncus sp. AF02-27
CTGCTTCTGTCGAAATAGCCATAAATGTAAAATGAAATTCGTGAATGTTAACAAACTATTAACAAGGGCTTGCGTTTGATTTTTCTTTGATGTATAGTATATATATCATAAACTTATATAATAAGCTTATAAGCACCACGTTATACCGGAGAGCGAGGTTGCGCCTATGAAACAACGATTATACTATGCAAATCTGTTTTCAAAAGATCGTTTCGGTGCAGATTTGGGCATTTGCCTCCTTTTGGGCCTGTGCGCACTCTGCGCGCTTGGCATAACCGGCATCCAAACAGAATTCTTTGCAAATCTGTGGGAAACGCCTGTTTCAAATCTCCAAATACAGATTCAGGCACATACCGCACAGTATACCCCATTCTTTTATGCGGTATTGCTGTCCATGTTGTGGATCTTTATACTCTCTGTGAAGTTGCCCCGTATGGCCGCTATATGGCGCTGTGTCAGATGGCTGGAACAGCAAAATCTGCTCACGAACGCTGCGCTGGGGATGGAAACAGCGCAGCGGGATGAAAACGGCGCGCTATGGGGAGAAGTTTATCTGTTCATCCCAAAATCCGGCATTTGCCTGCCTTATCGGGAGATTTCCTGGATTTACAATTCGCGGGAAAAGGATGTCACGCTATTGAATGGAATCGCTGAATTGCGTGTGGGAATTCCCGGTGGATATCAGGCTACAGCACTGCGGTATCACACCCGTTCCAAAAACTGGGAAGCGACGTTTGACCGCTTCGTCACCACACTTTCGGAAAAGAATCCTTCCCTTTGCTGCGGCTATTCCAGAGAACGTGAGAAGGCCTTCAGCACAAACCAACCGTTTCCCGTTTGATTCGCGGGCAAAATACCACCTCCCTTTTAGAAGATTCCTGCATTGTTAAGATGCAAAAGGCCAGCGTCGAAACGCGGTTTTTGCCAAAGCTGGTTAAAGCCGCTTCAAAATTCATGAGGAAAGAGAGAGAAAATATGAAGATCACAAGTGTGGACGTATTGAAATGCGTGGGCAAATGCTGTGTGGAAACAGACCCATTTTACACCATTTGCGTGCGCCTCAATACGGACGAAGGAATCTGCGGCTTTGGGGAGGCGGGCGTCGCCTATGGCTGCGGTGCGGACGCGGCATTTGGAATGATCCGTGATCTTGCAGAACTGATCCTTGGTATGGATCCGATGGACAATGAAAGCATTTGGTTTAGGCTGCAGCGCAAGACCTTTTGGGGAATGGGCGGCGGAACCATGGTCTTTGCCGGCATCAGTGCGATTGATATCGCGCTGTGGGATATCAAAGGAAAAGCGCTGGGCGTCCCGGTCTATAAACTGTTCGGCGGCAAAACCAATCAGAAGCTCCGGGCGTATGCCAGCCAGATTCAATTTGGATGGGGTCCGAAAAGCTTATGCCTGACCAGCGCGAAAGACTATGCGATGGCAACCAGGCAGGCGATGGCGGACGGATATGACTGCGTAAAGGTCGATCCGCTCCTTTGGGACCCAAACGGCGGGTTCCAGCAGTGGAACACATTTGGCATCCTCAGCAGCGAACAGATGCGCATTGCCGAAGAACGTGTCGCGGCGATCCGTGAGACCGGTGGCGAAAAAATGGACATTATCATCGAGCTGCATTCCTTCACGGACACCAATACATCGATTCAGCTCGCACGGGCATTGGAAAAATACCGGATTTTCTATTATGAGGAACCTACGCAGCCGCTGAACCCCGCTCTTTTTAAGGAGATTTCCAATAAAACCTCGATCCCGCTGGCAAGCGGCGAACGGATTTACAGCCGTTGGGGATACCGGCAGTTTTTTGAGGATCGCAGCCTTTCGATCATTCAGCCGGACATCTGCAATGTTGGAGGCCTGACCGAAGCCAAAAAAGTCTGCGATATGGCGCATGTCTATGATATTGGCGTACAGGTACATATCTGCGGCGGCCCGATTTCCACGGCCGCAGCCCTCCAGCTTGAAGCAGTCATTCCAAATTTCGTAATCCATGAGCACCACCAAGGCGCGCTGGTCCCGGAAAACATCGCCCTCTGCAAATACGATTACCAGCCGAAAGACGGCTATTTTGAAGTCCCTGAACGGCCGGGAATCGGCCAGGAACTGACCGAAGAAGCAATTGCCTGCGCGCCAGAGCATATCGTTGTCTCCAATACCACCAGAACTTATTGAGAAAAGGTGTCCGTGGCTCATCGCCGCAGAAAGGAGTCGTTCTATGAAAGAAAAAGGCTTTGTCCCATCCTTCCAGAGGTTCAACTACCTGATCAACCGGATTACGGTGGGAATGCAGGTCGTGTGCATTATCGCTATCAGCATCCTGGTGGTGGCTGATGTGGCAATGCGCTACCTGCTTTCGAAACCGATTACCGGCTGTGCGGAAATCGTCGGCTATCTGATGGTCTGTGTGGGGTTTCTGGGGATGGGGATGTGCACACTGGAAAAGTCCCATTTAAAAATCGATATCATCGTCAACCGTTTCCCACATAAGGTTCAGCTCTATTATGATGTCGTCAACTTTATCTTGGTCGCCTTTATCGGTTCACTCATGTGCCACGCGGGATTTTATGAATCTGCCGTGATGTTGAATTTCGGCACCAAGGGGACTTTGACCAAGATCCCGGCCTGGCCGTTCTATGCAATGATGGGCTGCGGCTATGCCCTGCTCGCGCTGGCAGCGCTGAGCAATTTATGCGTCGCGGTCTCAACGCTCAAGCATTTCGGCAAAGAAACGGATAAGCAGGAAGGAGCGGGAGACAAATGAATTATGTCTTATTTGGTCTGATCGGAATGATCATCCTGATGATCATGGTATTTAACCGTCTCTGGGTCGGCGCGTCGCTGATTTTCGTCGGTTTTTTCGGCTACGCGTATATCAACGGGTTCACCAAGTCGCTCATCATGGTGAGCATGGAATCCTATACGCAGGTGGGCTCCTACTCCTTCGCGGTTGTCGTGCTGTTCACCTTCATGGGGACTGTGCTGGCCGGGACCGGGATGGCGGACGACCTCTTTAAAACGGCCGACGCCTGGCTTGGCAGCATCCGCGGCGGTATCGCGATCGCAACGCTGGCCGCCTGCGGCGTTTTCGCAGCCGTCTGCGGGTCCTCCACCGCATCCGCTTTGACCATGAGCAAGGCTGCGTTCCCGGAAATGAAGAAGCTGAACTATGACGAACGCCTTTCGGCGGCAACCATTTCTGCCGGAGGTACGATCGGTATCCTGATACCGCCGAGCATCGGTTTCATCATGTATGGCCTCATCACGGAGAATTCCATTGCAAAACTTTTCATGGCAGGCCTTGTCCCGGGAATCACACAAGTCCTGTTTTATATGGTGACTGTCTGGATCGTACTGAAGATCCATCCCGACTGGGCGCCCGACAACAGCAACCGGAAGCTCCCATTAAAAGAAAAGATCCGGTCGCTGAAAGGGACCTGGTCGATGATCGTCCTGATCATCGTGATCATGGGCGGCCTGTACGGCGGCATCTTCACCGCAACGGAAGCCGGCGCGGTAGGAGCGGTCACTTCGGTTCTTCTGGCGCTTTTCTCCAAAAAGCTGACCAAAAAGAACTTTATGTCCGTTTCGATCGACACTGCAAAAACGACCGGTATGGTCGTGTTCATGCTGACCGGCGCATACATTTTCACCCGTTTCCTGACCGTAACCCGCCTGCCGGAACGCATGAGCGAAATGGCTCAGAAATATGCGCACAGCGAGCTGGTGCTGATTCTGGCCATCTGCCTGCTGTATATTATCTTGGGGATGTTCCTGGATATCTATGCCATCATCATCCTGTCCATCCCGATCCTGTATCCCACCATCGTCGCGGCCGGAATGAACCCGATCTGGTTCGGCGTCCTGATGGTCCGCCTGATGGAGGTCGGCATGATCAGCCCGCCTTATGGCGTCAATCTGTTCGTCACGTCTTCTGCAACCGGCGTCCCGCTAAACAAGATGTATCGGGGCTCCATCCCATTCCTAATTGCGGACGCTCTGCATATCGCCATGCTGATCGCATTCCCGCAGGTGGCATTGTGCCTTGTAAAATAATGGTATATTTTCCGGTGAGTGGTTCTATGCCGGAATAAAATCAAGAATTACATAGGAGGAACAATATGAAAAAGTTATTGGCACTCATTCTCGCAGCAGCTCTGGCTCTGGGTTTTGCAGCCTGTGGTTCCGATTCGTCCGCGCCGGCTGCCTCCGGTCCGGTTTCCAGCACATTCCCCGCGGCGTCCGGTGAAAAAATCTCATTAACCTTCGCCGCGCATTTCTCCAACACCATCCCACTGGGAGAAATCGTCAGCAAAGCAAAGGGCCTTTTGGAAGAGGCGTCCGGTGGGCGGATTACGTTGGATGAGTATTACAACGAATCGCTGGTAAAACAGGCGGACACCTTCTCCTCGATCGGCCAGGGCATGGTGGATATCGCATATGTCCCCTCCCAGAACCTTTCCGACGTGGAAATGGCCGGCATCTACAAGCTGCTCTATCCGAACGGCGCCACCGACATCTCGACGATGACCAATATCTACCGTTCGGCGCTTGAGAAAACACAAATCCAAGAAAACCTGGCAAAATTCAACACCTATTGCCTAACTGTCCGCGCATACGGCGGCAAGCAGCTTGCCACCAACAAAATGGTGACCCGCCCGGATGACCTCAAGGGTATGAATATCGGCGCGAACGGGAACGACGCGTTCTTCTTCACCAAGATGGGCGCCGGCGCGGTGACCCTGGCCAACTCCGATTATTATACCAGCATGAGCAACGGCCTGGTCGGCGGGCTGACCAACCATTGGGTCTCAATGACCAACTATGGCCTGAATGAGGTCTCCAAATACTTTGTCGAGTTTGGCGGCGGCATCGAGGTTTCCTCGGAATCTTACCTGATCAATCTCGACAAATGGAACAGCCTTTCCCCAGAAGATCAGCAGATTGTGCGGTCCGTTTTCGAGCAGGTCAGCACCGAAGCCATGGAATATGACCGGGACCAGCTTGACAAAAGCCGCCAAAGCATCACGGATGAAGGCATTGAAATTTACACCCTGACAGCCGAAGAACTCGCGGCCTTTGCCCCTTATGCGGAAGAAGTCAATCGGGACTGGATCGAGGAAGCCTCCGCAGAAGGATGGGACGCGCAGGGCGCCTATGACTATATTATCGGCCAGATCGGATGACGGCAGCGCGCAGAAAAGCCAAAGCGCCGTCAAAAAAGGAGGTCTACTGATTTGAATCCCTATTATCCCCATTTGTTTGAACCACTGACTGTGAAAAAAACAACCTTCCGCAACCGCATCTGGGCCACCCCGAACTGTTGTTTTGGGGAGCATTCTGAAAACGTCGCCTTTGCATCCAATAAGGCCCGGGGCGGTGCCGCTGTCGTAACGCTCAGCGAAAGCGCGGTCAGTCCGGAATATGATGTGCAGGACCCCGGCTTTGGCCAGAGCGTCGCCCGGCATAATGACTATAACAAATCCCGGATGGGTGACATCACAATGATTGTCAAAGCGCTCGGCGCCATCCCAAGCATCCAGCTAAACCATCACGGCGCGCTGGCGCGCCCCAATCGCAGCGTTTCAGGCGCCATGCCCATTGGCCCGATGGGGTTTATACGAGAGCGGGACGGCGTGAAAGTCCAGGCGATGGACGAGCAGATGATCTGGAAAACCATCAACGATTATGCCATGGCAGCGGCCTTTGCGCAACGCTGCGGTTTCGAGATGGTGCAGGTGCACGGCGGTCACGGCTGGCTTCCTGCCCAGTTCCTGTCGGCACGGACCAACCAGCGCACCGACGACTGGGGTGGAAGTCTTGAAAACCGCGCCCGCTTCGGCATTGAGATCTGCAAAGCTATCCGCAAAATCTGCGGCCCCAATTTCCTGATCGAATACCGTGTCAGTGGCGATGAAATTGTTGCAGGCGGCATGCAGATTGACGAGGTATGCAGGTTTGCCGAGATGATCGAGGAGCATATTGATTTTATCCATGTATCCTCCGGCGTACACGACGACCGGCACACCGCCGCGCATATGATTCCCATGATTGGCTTTGTAAAGCCCGGCATCAACGTGGAACTTGCAGCACAGGTCAAGCGGCATGTCCACATCCCGGTCATCGTGGTAGGCGGGATCCATGACCCCGCCTACGCGGAAAAAATTCTGGCGGACGGAAAAGCGGATATCATTGGCATCGGCCGCCAGCTGATCTGCGACCCGGACTGGCCCAACAAGGTGCGCCACAATCAACTGGATCAAGTGATTCCCTGCATGCGCTGTAATGCCTGTATTTCTGATCTTGCTTTTGACCCGCTGCCGTTCGGCCAGAGTAAGCAGTTCGGCTGTGCCGCAAACCCCGAGGTCGCCCACGACCTGATGATTGCGCGCATACCAAGTCCGCAAGGTTCCCGGCGGGTCATTGTGATCGGTGGAGGCCCAGCCGGCATGGTGGCCGCGATTACCGCGGGAAAGCGTGGCCATAAGGTCACACTGCTCGAAAAAAGCGATGCCCTGGGCGGCTACTTAAAAGTGATGGACTGCGAACCGGATAAAATAGAAGTGACCCGGTATAAAGAGTATTTAATTCGCACCGTCTGCAAGTACGCGGATGTCCGCCTGAATACCGAAGCGACCTGTCCCACGATCCAGGCCCTGCGTCCGGATGCCGTAATCTGCGCAGTCGGGGCAAACATCTTCATCCCACCCGTACCCGGGGTCGATCCCGCCACTGCAAAGACATTCATGGACGCCTACTACCGGCCTAACAGCATCGGGAAAAAGGTGATTCTTGTCGGCGGCGGAATCGTCGGCTGCGAAACCGCCATATTCCTCAGTGAACATGGCCATCAGGTCACAATCGTGGAGATGCGCAGCGTGCTCAGCGACCCCAATTATTCGTACCATTACCTGCCCATGATGGATAAGCTTGACGCCGATCCCAATATCAGCTATATGGTCAACACCAGGTGTGTTGAAGCCACCGGCCAAGACATCACCGTCGAGCAGGATGGCAAACAGCAAGTGCTTGCCGCAGACAGTATCGTCTTCTGTGCCGGTCTGGTCCCGGACCGGACGCAGGTGGAAGCATTGCGAGACGCCTGTTTGGATTTCTATACGGTTGGCGACTGTGTCAGCGCGAAGCGAATCAAGGATGCCACACGGGCTGCCTATTTTACAGCAATGAATATCATATAGAGCGCCAAAACCGCCCGAATGTTTAGCTGACATTCGGGCGGTTTTGATAAAATCCAGTTTAATTTTTCTTAGGGAGCGCGACAATATTGTAATCAATGTGCGCCAGGATAAAACGCTTCGCCTTGGGAAAATTGCGTTCGCAGATCGCGTTATAAAGATCCACATGTCCACGGGTAAAGCCATCGATCGCCTTCGCGTTGTGTTCGGAATCGTTAAACCGCCAGCGGGACTGAAAGTTTGCGCAGATATATTGTTTCAAGGCTTCCTGCGCGGTCATATAGGCTAACGGATACAAACTGTTCCCACTCAGCTCGCAGACGGTCAGATGAAACTTGTAATCGAGCTCGACCAAATGCGCGGTATTGTCCGCGTCTAGGTCGGTGTTGGATGAGAGGAAATTGTTAAAATTATCGCAGGCCTCTTTCAGTCGGTCCATGTCCGCGTCGCCGGCATTCTGGATTGCCAGACGGATGCATTCAACATCAATCAACCGCCGGAAGTCATTGATGTCGTCGAGCATCCGCGGTTCGAGCATTTTGGTGGAGACCTCCTGCATGAACCGGTTACGGTCGAAAGCTTTAAAATAGGACCCTTCCCCTGCACGAGTTTCAATGTACCCAATCGCATTTAAACGGGCGATGGCGGCACGGACCGTCAAGCGGCTGACATCATATTGCCTCATCAGTTCCGTCTCAGAGGGCAGCTTGTCTCCGTCCTGATAATCCCCATTTTCAAGGTTTTGCCTCAGAATCTCCGTTAATTGTTCGGCCAAGCTGTTTTTTCGAATCAATCCTTTTGGCAAGATGAACCCGCCTTTCCACAATTTATTTATATGCTTATATTACAATATAATAATTATATCATGTTAAAAATATTTCGCAAGTGGATACATCGTTGCAAAGCCACATATTTACATGCAATACCCGATATATTCAGACGCTTGCCCATGTTGCGCAGTTAAAATGGCCGATCGGCAGCGTCCTAAAGGATATGCTTTTTCAACAAAAAAATGCCCGCACGACTCGGACATTTCATTTTCAAAGCGCCCCTTTTGAAAAAACGCTTTGTATACGCCAGGTCAGAAAATGCAAAGAAATCCGAACCTAAAAGGCTCGGATTTCTTGTGCGTTGGTGCGGGTAACAGGACTTGAACCAGAAAAAAGGCATTTTATGAGCTTTCGCGAATTCCCGTAAACGCCCATTCCATGCGGCTTTACGGGTTTTTGCTTTCTCTGGTTCTTGGTGTTTATGGGGCCTTTTTTGCCTAAATAAACACCAAATAAACACCAAATTTCTACGCCCCCAAATTTGGGGAGGTTAACGGGCTGAATTTTCAGCCGAGTGGAGGAGAGCGCAATTTTGCGCCGTCCTAATTATAGCTGACACCAAAATTGGATTCAGTTTTACCCACAAGTGGGGGGAACGCCATTTTTGCTACTTTTGCTATTTTTGCTCCACCATAACGAGAATAAAAAGCCGCCCCGAAGGACGGAGAGTAACTACGAATTTTTTCACGGTCGCCAAATTTGGCGAGCATACCCACAAGTGGGCATAATTTTTGGGTACTTCGATATCATCGAATCGCCACAAATGGCGAAGGTTCGGGAAAATTCCCTATCCCACAAGGCGTTATGGCGTGATTCTGTTCTTCGTGTGTTGTTAAATTAGTGGGGCCTTTGCGCCGTCCGCAGAGATTTTCTCAGCTTCTCCAACGCATTCCGCTCCGCGCTGAGCACTCCCTGATGGGATATCCCTATCCGCTCGGCTATCTCGCGCAGCTTCATCCCGTCTATGTACCGCAGCCGGATCACCTGCCGTTGCCGTGGGGATAATGTGCCTATCGCCGCTCTCAACTGCTCCTGCAATTCACCGTTTTCTATCCGTTTAGCCGGTGACGGCTCCGGGCTTTCCAGCGCGTCAAGCAACGTGATTTCGTCATCCTCCCGGCCCGGTAAAGGTGCATCAAGTGAAATCGTGTCTATCTGCTTAGGATGTTCTTTGGAGTAACGCAGGCCCAACGCTTCCCGAACGGTATTCATGACATTGCGGCTAAGGTAGGTGGTGAACCGGTACGGCTTTGCCGGGTCGAAGTATTTCAGGGCTCGGACAAGTCCCAAATAGGCGTACTGTTCCAAATCCTCTAGCTCTAATAGCCGCTCTTGTGCTATGCCCTGATACTTACTCACCAGCTTGTAAAGTAACCTCTGGTTATTCAGATACAGGGCCGTGAGCGCGTCCCGGTCGCCGCCCTTGGCCTTGATCGCCAGTTCTTCATTGCTCATGGCGTTCACCTCCAGTGTGCGCCTCGTGCACACCTTCTTTCAGATACCTTGCGTAAACCTTGTCCTTTTTGTGGTGGGAAAGTATTCATCAGTGGGGAAATGCGCGCGCGCGTATCGTGTCAACTAATTCGCCTTAACCCACTATCGCGCGTGTACCAGCTTCAAAAAACTCCTGTTTTGTTCCTGTTCTCCCGCTGTTACCAGGCGCGGGGACTCTCATTGTGGACACCGACAAAGGGATAGGTAACTTGACTACCCCTTTGCAATGATCCCCGTTGCGGCCTCATGCTTTACCCGTTGCCGTAGAAAGTATTTTTCATTGCCGGTCCGTTACCAAATGTCTTTTTAGGGCCTCTAAAATCTCTAAATGCTTTCTTTTTTTTGGGGGGGCAAAATAGCCAAATAGTACCCACAATGAGACATCCCCCCGGTAGCGGGCAAGTGGCTAACCATAATCGCCAACACCACAAGGCCCCTTCCATTTATGAAAAATCCCCGAAATGAGATTTAAAATTCCCGTGGGGAAATTTTACTGTGAAGAAGTGGGTCTCGCGGTGTCGCCCGCTATCCCTGTACTTTTTGGTACGGCCCCACCACTTGTGGCGGATGAGGTGAAGTGGTGTTTCACCACCCCACGACAATGCCGTCCTCATTGAAAACGCGGGTACTGTAAAGCTTTCCGTCAGTACCTTGCAATTTGCAAGATACTGAAAGAAGGCTTAGCTTGGCAAGCCCTCCCCCTGCACGAAATTTCATGCACCGAAACTAGCGGCACCGCTGTCGGGAGTTTCAATGCGACATTGTTGTCGTGCTGATTGGCCTGCGACACCGCTGTCTATAATCAACCTCGGTTCAGCGTTATACCCAGGTTCAAACCTATCCGCAGCGTTGCGGTTAATTTGTATATGCCTTATAGACTTTGTAACGCCAGAGATACAAGGTTGAAAATTAGGTGCAGCGCTGCACTTAATTTTTTTAGGTACGGACAAGCTGTCGGTAGGTATAGGGAAATTTCCCGAGCCTTGACGGGGGGCAGGAGACAATGAGGACGAAAAATCGTCCCCCTGCCGGAAATTTGACGCACCCCCTCTGTGTACGAGGTCACTATAAGTGACTTTGCGCGTCAATCGTATTGACTTGCAATAAGGTGTCCTGCGCTTTACGGTATACCCACAATGAGAAGAACCATTGAGCGCAATTTTGCGCCCAATGGCATTGACATAAACTTTCAATTCAGCGGACTGCTCTATTGCTTGCCTGTCCATTGCCCCACGCTTCGAGACAGTCGCGGCCCATCATGTGAATTAACTCGACTGTATTTGCACCGGGCACATGACCAATGGCCTTCTGTATCCTGTCTGCGCCGTCTGTCGCCCATGATTCCCAAACATCCCGGTGCTTCCCGGCCTTCCCGTCGCTCCATGCCTCTTTGATAAGCGGGGTCACAATTTCCATGTAGTCATTCGCCGTCATAGTTCCGCCTCCCGCGCTTCACGCATACCCTGAACATAACTTCTCGCCATGACTTCACCCAACTCCAGAGCGAGTTTGAACAGTTCAGGATTATCTTTCTTCATCGGTTCGGCCTCCGGCGATAATGCTAAGGCAATTTCAACGCATGCCTTGATTTCTTCCAGTGTAGATTCAGCGGTTAAACTTTTGAAGGCGATTAACGTTTCACCATTACGACCGGTCTCTTTTGCATCCCGGAAATGATTCAGCATTTCGTCTGCATATTGGTCTTGCATTCCTTCTCTGCTCGCGGTATTATGTAGTTGATCTTTATGGGTTGCGCTCTGGGCCGCTGCTACGGCTTGGGGCGCTTTTTTTGTTTTGGTCATTTTGCATTGCTCCCATCATAATTATTTGTCATTTTCGTCATAGCCCGCCGGGTTGATTTCTCATGAATACCCACAGTCAAAAAAGAATTGTCAATCCCGGCGAGAGCTCATCCCTGTTTTTTATTCTCGTTACGGTAGTGCAAAAGGTACAAAAGGTACAAAAGTGTTATAGCATAGTAGCTTTTGCATATTTTGTAGCTTTTGTATGAGGGTTTACTATAATTTTTTTGCTTGGCCTGCCGCCCGTACTCCGATCTTCCTCCTGAACATATCCCATTCCAACCAATACTTGCAGAGAAGGCTCCATTTCCTCCACTCTTTTGAATTTCCCTTGACACATGGCAAATAGATCCCGCTTACTAATTTCATCCCGTCCAGTGCTTTCAATACGTCGCCACAGATACTTAGCGTCCTCATAGTCATTGTCCGCGCCCATGACCTGATACGCCGCCATTGCGTGTGCCCCCAGAAATTCAGCTATTTTAACTGCCCCTTGCATAACCTCCGGGCTTATGGGGCTCTCTGTGGGGTCTCCTGCTGCTTCTGCCGCGTGCATCAGCGCGGCGATTCTCACCATAGCGCCGACAAGCTTTCCGCCCCAGTCCCGCATAAACTCCCAATCGTCGCCCAGCCTTTGCTCTATGTAGGCGGCATATTCCTGCCTGATATGGTCGGCCTCCGGGCTCAGGTAGATAACCCCCTGCCCCCGATCCGAAAGGATACGGCGAACAAACTGCCTGTAATCGGCCTTGATGCTGTCCGGTATTGTATCCGGGCATATATCGCGCCGCCCCACCTTGGATTTACACATAGCATACAGAAAGCGCCCGCACAGTCCGCGCCCACGAAAAGTTGCGTTGTCCATCAACCCCTGCAATACTTCCGGCTGAATGGTTAGCATCATGCTCAATCTAGGTTGTGGGATGTAGTTGGATTTTCGTCCTATGCGGTCAACCATGATCGGATCGCCCGCATGTCCTTTCAGGTAGATATCGAAGTTTGCGCCTTTATCGTAGCGTCCGGCCAGAGCATCAAATAAGCCGCCCTCGGCGCTTGCTACGGTGATGCATCCGCCCTGCATGTCCATAATGTCAATCAGCTTCTCCTGGGTCGTATCGTCCACAAGGAGCCGGAACGGGTACTTGTCTTGAAATTGGGCGAGTTGTGCGGAGAGTTCCAGCGCATCCGCTTTGTATGCCTCAAAGGAACCTTTTTTCTTGGCGGCATTGTTCTGTGCTGCCTGCAAAGCCTTTTCCAGCAAAGCCCTCTCGGTCTGGTTCTGGGCAATCTCTGCGGCTTCGAGCTCCCGCCTTTCAGCTTCATATTCATATACCGGCTTGCTCAAAGCAGATATTACAGCGCTTTTTCGTTCACCGGGCGGCGCGACGGCAACAGTGTACAGGCAAAGCGGTTCCCGCCAGTCGCTTGTTATCTCAACCTCATATTTTGATTGAAAGGCCGTGGCCAACACTCCCAGCGACAAGATACCGGGCATTTCCTCCGGGGTCTGCGTGCTCTCCGACAAACACTCCACGAACGCGGTTAACGGGCCCGGTAAACTCTCGGTTGGAAAGTCTGGGGTGTCTATACTGTCAAAAGGTATCGGCGGCTCCCATCCCTGCGGGAGCGTCACCGGGGCAAAGTCCTCTGCCGCTGTCGGTTTACTTCCGAAGGTGTCCACAGTGTGCCCGATCGCGTCCTCAATTGTGGAAGCTCCATAGGTCTTGCCGCCGTGCTTCTCATCCCACTTCGGACGCATGAGGCCGGACGCGCGGAAAAGCCTGTCCATCTGCGCCGGGTCTTTCCCGGTATAGAAAGCAAGATAATTGCACAGCGCCATGTCTGCCTCGCTATGGGAGGGATATCCGCCCGTGTCGCCGCTGTAGAGCCGCCGGAACTTCTCACCGTTGGAGGCCTTGCCCGCTATTTCAATGAGCTTACCATCGTCCAGCGTAAGGCCTGCGGGCTGCTGCATGGGCTTCTCCTTGGGTTTTTCGGGGAACAGCTCGTCATATAGCTGCATGATCTCCCGGTCGCGGCGCTCGATGGGTTTTACTCCCATGAAGGGGTTGCCGGTCATGGTTAGGAATCGCACATCCCGGTACATCTCAATCCCGCTGGCGGGGTCTTTTCTGCCCTTAGCGGGAATGTCTCCGTACACAAAGATATGTAAGCCCGTGCCAGAGGGGGAGAACTCCGTATAGGAATTGAGCAGGCCCACCACCCGGAGCGCTGCCGGGGACACTTCGCCGGTCTCAAGATTGATGCAATGGTCAATGTCCACACCGACAAGCCCCATGTCGTTGAATTCATATCCCACGCCGTCATAGCCCTGCGCCTTTACCGCCGTGTCAAAGTCTACCCATGTGTCAGGCTGTCCCGCGCTGGCCCGCCTGCCGGTTGCCGGGTTATACGGCACCTTGGTTGGCTTGTCCTGCCCCTTGCGCTTCTCATAGCGCCATGTCACCCATTGAGGCATTGCCCGAAGCGGCAACGGGATATTGTTGATCTGATTTTGTGATAGCATCATATCCCGCCTTATGCTTCTATCCGCCGGATTTTGCCCGTGGCGAGCGCTCCCTCCGGCTTAGATAGGTATTCTATGAGGGCGTCCACATTGATGAGACGGCGCCGCCCAATCTCTCGTGTGGGGATCTTCCCGGACAATGCCAGTTGCCTTATGTAATACTTGCTGATGGAGGTATCGGGGTCGATCTCCCGCAAAAGCTCCATCGTTTCATCAAGCGTGCGCATGCGTGGCAGGTGGGGCCCCTGTGCGGCCGGTGAGGGGGCTTGTTCGGCCTCTTTGATCTGCATGTCTAGCGCGGCCAACTGGCCCGCTACCGCCGCTCGTGCCTGGTATAGCTCGGTCAAGGTCATGATTTTACCTCCAGCGGTTCCAACCGCTTTGTGAATTCGTCCGTGATCTTCTTGTACTCATCCAGCCAACCGCGCAGGGTGGTGATTGTGCCGTCCTCCACCTGCTTACGCATTAGGCGGCGCACGGTGGCCCTAACGGTCTCTTGCATGTCGTTGTGATATGTAACATCCCTGAGGCGTTCTCCGCCCTTGCTGGAACGGCCCAGACGATAACAGTTGCGGTCAGCGGTGATTGCCAAACCTCCCGGTAATGAAATCATGAAGTGTGCTCCCTTCTGTTGAAATTTAAAGCCTTGTTTTATGGATTCCTGTGAAATTGCCTTACATGCCCATTTTGTAGGTCTGCAAAGTGGCTTAGAATGCGGGATTGCTATGTTTCTAAAGCGTCACTTTTTCTCTATATCTCGCTTGTCTCGCGGCGTTCCTTCTTAATCTTTGAGTTTCGGCACAATCTTTACAGAATTTTTGCCGGTTGCTAGTGACACGAAATTTCTCTCCGCAGACCGAACACTTTTTAATCAAATCTTTCTCTGCGGGCGTGCCAATAATTTCTGTCTCGAGCACCGGATCAACGGGAAGCACTGCCCGCCGGAAATAATTACAACACAAATGATTGCTTTGCAACTGTGCGCATAGGTCGCCGGTCACACCGCATTCATTCCATTCGTCTATGTAGTTCGCACACTGCTTTTTCACCATGCTGTGAACCTGTTGCGCCTGTCTGCCGGTGAACAGTTTGTTCGAACTGCTCCCTATCTGTGGGAGCGTCAGTCGTGGCTCCGGGCTTATGTAGATTCCTGTAATGTGGGCTTTCATGTTTTTATCTCCTTTGGTTCTTCGCTGAATAAATCGGATGGACTAACTCCCAGCGCCTTACAAATAAAAGGAATTTCATCAGCGTATATGGGGCGCTTGCAGTTTAAAACACGAGAAAAAACGTCGCGGCGAAGTCCTGCTTTATCGGCAATCGCTGTTGGTTTCTTATCGCTCTCAATGATCATTTTACGTAATCTTTTGTTCACGGCATAGGCTCTTTTCAAGATATCACCTCCCACAACTCAATGATTTGTTTAGTTTCCGTATTGAGTATACTAAATGTTTCATTGAGTGTCAAGCAAAAAAATTACGCAAAACTAAATAAATCGTTGACAAATTAGCAATGGCATGCGATAATACAGGCACAGGGGGTATTCTTATGGGAAAAGAAGAAATTGCCAAGAGAATAAAAAACGCACGGGTTGCAGCAGGCTTTACACAGTCAGATGCCGCAAAGCGGTTGGGCATTTCTTATCAAGCCGTCAGCAATTATGAGCGTGGTATAAACCGCATAGATAGCGATACGCTCAACAAGTTGTGTAATATTTATAGCGTTTCCATCAATTCAATTCTATCGCCCGAATCCGAAGTGCCGCCCTCAGCTTCCACAGAGGACAACGAGCTCCAGGAATATTTGGAATATCTTAAAAGCCGCGAGGATGGTCGGATGCTTTTCTCGTTGGCGAAGAATGCCACAAAAGAGGATGTTATGCGCGCCATCGCAATAATTGAAGCTCTGACAAAGAAGGAAGAACGGCAGGAATGAGCATGGAGTATTACCGCGAACAGGAATTAGCCGGGTAAAGGATAGGGTTTAAAAATAAACGATAGCAGGAGGAATTGTAGTGGACAAAGAATTACTGGAACAGTTTCAAACAATCATTGACATGATGGGAAAAATGGCTACAAAGGAAGATATCCACGACGCAGAGACCCGCATCAACACCAAAATCGAAAGTGAAGTCACTCAACGGCTGGATGCTCTCACCGACGGATACAAGCTCAACCATGAAAAACAGTGGGAATTGGAGCGCGAGCTTGAAGCGCTGAAACGCCGTGTTGAACGCTTGGAGAATGCGGGATAAGGACTATCCCCCGAAAATGGGGAATAGCCCGCTAAAGCATAAAAAAATCCGCCCTGTGTAACAACCACAGAACGGATGATGCAGGCCCATAAACCCCAAATTTATAAAGCCTCTGCATGCTTATTATACCGCCTTTCCGGCCCGCATGCAAGGGGGCTTGGAAAGGTGTTTTTATTATGGCGACGATCACGAAGCGCGGGGACAGTTACCGCATCTGTGCCTCCTGTGGGTACACCCCTAGCGGGCGGCAGGTACGGCGCACTATGACATGGACACCGGCCCCCGGCATGACCGCAAAGCAGGAGGCGAAGGAGCTGAACCGGCAGGCGACGCTGTTTGAGGAAGAATGCCGGTCGGGTCATATTCTGTGTGGAAACATCAAATTTCAGAGCTTTGCGGAACAGTGGTTCAAAGAATACGCCGAACCGAAGCTAAAGCGTCGCACCATCGACCAATACCACCAATACGAGCCGCGCGTCTATGCTGCTATCGGGCATTTGAAGATGGGAAGTATTACCACCCGCACCATACAGAAATTTATAATAAATCTCGGTGAGGATGGGATTAATTTACGCACGGGCGGCAGGCTGTCTCCTAAGACCGTCAAGAATACCCTCTCCTTTATTTCAAGCGTTTTCGCCTATGCCATCACACAAGGAATTGTCAGAGAAAACCCCTGTCAATGCGTGACCCTGCCCGCACCAGAAGAAACCGAACGGGACTGCTATTCACTGGAAGAGGCGGAGCTGTTCTTGGAGCGGTTGGAGAACGAGCCGTTAAAGTGGCGGGTATTCTTCACGCTCGCCATATATGGCGGCTTTCGGCGCGGGGAGCTGTTCGGATTCGAGTGGAAAGACATCAACTTTGATACCGGCGTAATCACTGTCAACCGCACCAGCAACTACACCGTAAAGAGCGGCGTATTCACCGACACCCCAAAAACAAAAGGTTCCCGGCGCAGCTTGAAGCTTCCGGCCGCCGTTCTGTCCCTGCTCCGACAGTTTCGCGCGGCGCAGGCGGAGGAACGCTTACAGCTGGGTGATCGCTGGGTTGATACTGACCGGCTGTTCGTCTCGTGGAATGGCACTGCCATCTATCCCAGCAGCGCCAAAAACTGGCTTGACCGGTTCTGCGAGCGCACCGGAATGCGCAAGGTCAATATCCACAGCTTTAGGCACCTGAACGCCTCCCTGCTCATCAACGGCGGCGCGGATGTCAAGACCGTGTCGGCTGTCCTTGGTCATGCGCAGACCTCCACGACTCTGAACATCTACGCGCACAGCTTCGCAGCGGCGCAGGCCGCAGCCCTTGAAGCGGTCGCAGATACCATCGAATTACATAAAAAGCAGGCCGTAAACACCAAATAAACACCAAATGCCGAAATCAGCCCGCTACGAGGGCAAAGAAAAAGCCCACAAACCAGCATTATAAGCCAGTTTGCAGACTTTGTACAAGTGGTGCGGGTAACAGGACTTGAACCTGCACAGCCTTGCGACCATTAGAACCTGAATCTAACGCGTCTGCCAATTCCGCCATACCCGCATATCAGCACGACTCAAACGAATCGTGCTTGATTATTATATCATTGGGAAAATAGCTTGTCAACTGTTTTTGTAAAATTCTAGATGTATTTTTCCTGAATGAGCGCTTCCATCAAACGGCAGCCTTCCGGGATATAAACACCAGTTTTTTCGGCCAGCGCTTCGGTGTAGCGCGGAGTGGTATGCACCGATTCCCGATAGCTGCGGTAAAGTACAAAAGGTACCGGATCGCTCGAATGAGTACGGATATCCAACGGCGTAGGATGATCCGGGGCAAGCAGAACCGCAAAATCCTCCCCCTCTTTCTGCAGCGCCGGGATGAGCCGTCCAAGGATGTCCCGATCGATCAGTTCGATCGATTTGACCTTGTTCTCCACCTCATGCCGATGACCGCACTCATCCGGAGCTTCCACATGAATATAGACGAAATCACAACCATCATGCAAAAGGGCGAGCGCGGCCTGTGCCTTCCCTGCAAAATTGGTGTCGACATTACCGGTCGCGCCTTCTACATCGACGCTTTTGAGCCCCGCGCAGATGGCGATGCCCTTGATGAGGTCAACCGCGGAGATAACCCCGCCTTTCACGCCAAACTTCTCTTCGAAGGAGGAAAGCGCTGGCCGGGTTCCCTCGCCCCAGAACCAGCAGGACGTCGCCGGATTTTTCCCGGCGGCGATACGTGCTTTGTTGATCGGGTGGTCCTTGAGCAGTTCGCGGGAACGCTTCATCATGCCGTAAAGCAGATGACCATACCGGCCCTGGGGAAGATATTCCTTCACCGGCTTGAGAGAGATGTCATGCGGAGGGGTGCAGATGCTGCCTGTTTCCGCATGTTTTAAAACCAGGCAATGCCGGTAGCTGATACCAGGATAGAGATTGATCGTTTCGGATTTGAAGCGCTCATTCAAAAAATTGATCAGCTCTGTCGATTCGGCGGTGCTGATTTCCCCCGACGAATAATCGAGCATGGTCGTGTCCTCATAGTTTTCTTCGTCCGAAAGAGTCACGAGATTGCAGCGGAAGGTCACATCGTCCGCTGCCAGAGGAATGCCCATGCTGACCGCTTCGAGCGGACTGCGGCCACTGTAGTAAATCTTGGGATCGTAGCCCATGACCGAAAGGTTCGCGGTATCCGATCCGGGCGGCATCCCTTCCGGGACGGTCTTCACCATCCCGACCGTCCCATGCTGCGCCAGAAAATCCATATTGGGTTTCACAGCAGCTTCCAACGGGGTCTTCCCCCCGAGTTCCGGCACTGGGCGGTCGGCCATGCCGTCGCCCAGCATCACGACATATTTCATCTTCTGTCACGCATCCTTTTTTCTGCGCGGCCTTTGCCGCGCAGTTTCTTATTTCACGCCGAGCCAGGCGGCGACCGCGTCCTTCATCTTCGTGGGCTCAACCACATCGGTAAAGCGCTCCTTCCGGTCCCGCAGCCCCGCGAGCGCGGCGGGCGCCTGCAGGCCGGTAGCCTCGGACAGCTCCCTCAGAAGCTCGAAATCGCCGCCGGACGGGGCCTTCCCGATCGCGGGAAGCACGCTGCCCGCAAACTTGAAGGGGCTGGCGGTCGAAGCGATGACCGTCGGGGTGGTGTCACCGGTTTTGGCGGCATAGTCCTGATAGACCTTCACCGCAACCGCGGTATGGGTGTCGCAGAGGTAATGGGTTTTTTCATAGACCGAAGCGATCGTTTCGGCGGTCTGTTTGTCATCCGCGCAGCCTGCCGCGAATTCTGACTGAAGTTTTTCGAGGATCGTTTTGTCCACCGTATATTTGCCGGTGGCAGAAAGCTCGTTCATGTAACCCTTCAGCTTCCCGTCGTCCCGGTCGCAGAGCAGGTAAAGAAGCCGTTCCAGGTTCGAAGAGATCAGAATATCCATCGATGGAGAGCTGGTGACATAAAAGTCCCGATTGCGGTCATAGGTGCCGGTCGTGATGAAATCGGTCAGCACATTGTTTTTGTTTGACGCACAGATCAGCTTTCCAACTGGCAATCCGCAGTGTTTCGCAAAATAGGCGGCCAGAATGTTGCCAAAATTACCGGTCGGCACGACGACGTTGATCTTGTCGCCGAGCTTGATGCGGCCCGCGTTCACCAGGTCGCAGTAGGCGGAAAAATAGTAGGCAACCTGCGGCACGAGGCGTCCCCAGTTGATCGAATTGGCGGAGGAAAGCACAAAGCCCTTTTCCGCGAGCAGGGACGCAAAATCCTGGTCGGTGAAGATGCGTTTGACGCCGTTTTGCGCATCGTCAAAGTTGCCCTTTGCCGCAAACACCATGACATTATTGCCCTGCTGGGTGGTCATCTGCAGCCGCTGAATGTTGCTGGTGCCTCCGTCCGGATAGAATACGCAGATTTTTGTGCCTTCCACATCTGCAAAGCCTTCGAGCGCGGCCTTTCCGGTATCACCCGAGGTTGCGACCAGGATCACAACCGTCTTATCCTCGCCGGTCTTCTGAAGCGACGCGGTGAGCAAAAAAGGCAGAAGCTGCAGGGCGAAATCCTTGAACGCGCAGGTCGGGCCGTGGAAAAGTTCCAGGATGCTGGCGTTTTCATCGAGCGGGACCACCGGCGCCACCGCCTTGGGCGGGAACTTTTCCGGCGCGTAGGCGCGGCAGACATACTGGTGAAGCTCCTCACGTGTAAAGTCCGGCAAAAAACGGCTCAGGATGCTGGTGGCACGGGCGGTATAACCCGATTTGGTGAGCGTCTCAAGCTCCCCGGCCGTATATTCGGGAAGCGTTTCCGGCAAAAACAGACCGCCGTCCGGCGCGAGCCCCGCGACAATCGCCTGCGCGGAGCTGACTGCATAGCCGCTGTCCCTGGTGCTGATGTAATTCATGGTTCCCAACTCCTCAGAAGTTGTGCGCGGATAACACACAACTGTATTTATCATTTTTGACCAATTTATCATACCACATTTATCTGTCCGAAACAAGCAAAATCACCCGGCGGCACCCCCCGAAAAGAGCCGCCGCGCGGTCGCATGCCCAGCCTTGCCGCGGAGCGCCCGATATGGTAGACTGGACGCGGACCGGTATTTTCACGCGCGGCGCGGGGCACTCCAACGTGGCGCGGCCATTGGCAGTGGCTTTTCCGCGCATACAGCCATGCACATGGAGGTATTAACATAAATTTAATGTGCGTTCCATCAAATTTCAAGTATAATAGGGATGTCCAATATATAAGGAAGGTGATGGATTGAAAAAACAGCCCATTTGGGTCAGCCTGTTGCAGCTGTTTCTGATTTTGACCGGCGCCACCCTCATTTCCTGTCTGTTTTCCCATTTCGGAGTCCAACAGGAAAATATCCTGATGGTCTATCTCACCGGCGTGGTGCTGGTCATTATCCTGACGCGCGGATATCTCTGGGGGCTTGTCGCCTCGCTGCTCGGCGTCTTTACCTGTAATTTCCTCTTCACCGACCCCATTTATACGCTCCGGGTCAGCGACAAGGATTATATGATCACCTTCGCAATCTTTCTGGCGGTCTGCCTCATTGTGGGAACCCTCACTCTGCGGCTGCAGCGGGAGGTGCGGCTTTCCAGCGAAAATGAAAAACTGGCGCGGTGCCTTTATGAAATCAGCAGCGGATATCTGAACCTTTCCACCCGTGGGGAGATCGTCCGCCACACCCAGGAAAGCATGCGCCGCCTGCTGCCCAACCGCTGCACCATCCATCTGGACGAGCCCGAACCGCAAAACGACCACGAATTTCCGGAAAAACGTGAATACCTTCCCATCAAAAGTGGGGCGCGGGTTTTTGGGACGGTGGAGGTGGATTGTTCCGGCGGATCGCTCGACGCGCGGGGCCAGATGGCAGTGGGCACCATTATCTCCCAGATGGCGCTGGCACTCGAACGCGAACTGCTCACCACCGAAAAGGAACACGCCCGGCTCGAGGTCGAAAAGGAGAAGCTGCGCAGCAACCTCCTGCGTTCGATCTCCCACGACCTGCGCACGCCGCTCACCGGCATCGCCGGCAGCGCGAGCTTCATGATCAACAGTTTCGACAGCCTCGACAAGGGCACCATCCTAGGTTTCCTGGGTGATATTGTAAACGACGCCGGATGGCTCAACAACCTGGTCGAGAACCTTTTGAACATGACCCGTATCCAGGACGGAAAGCTGGTCATCAAAAAAAACAACGAAGTGGTCGATGACATACTTACCGAAGCCTATAACCGTATTTCACATTTTCTCGGCGGGCGCAGCGTCGAGATGACCATGCCGGACGAAGTGCTGCTCGTACCGATGGACGGAAAACTCATCATCGGCGTGCTGACCAACCTTTTGGACAACGCCGCCAAACACACCCGGGAGGGCAGCAGAATCCTTGTCTCGGTCACACGCCTTCCGGAAGGCAAGGCCCGTTTCGAAGTGCGTGACAACGGCGGCGGCATCAAGCCCGAACTGCTCGGGCACATCTTCGAAAGTTTTGTCGGCTCGCAGACCGATCAGTCGGATTCCCACCGCGGGATTGGGCTGGGGCTCTCCATCTGCCAGTCGATCGTAGAGGCGCATGGCGGTGTAATCCGCGGGTTCAACAATAACGAAGGCGGCGCCACCTTCCAGTTCGACCTGCCGCTGCAGGCGGCCGCAAAGGAGTGAACACAATGTCCCCCATTCTCATTGTCGAGGATGATAAGAGCATCCTGAACGTCCTCACCGCACTGCTTAAAACGAATGGTTACGAATCCATCTCCGCTGTCACCGGGCTCGATGCGCTTTCCGCCTACTATACCGCCGCGCCCTGCCTCGTCCTGCTTGACCTGGGGCTCCCGGACATCGACGGTACCGCTGTGCTTCAGCAGATCCGTCAGCATTCCGGCGTACCGGTCATCGTGATCTCGGCGCGCGGTCAGGAATCTGAAAAGGTCGCCGCGCTCGACATGGGCGCCGACGACTATGTCACCAAGCCGTTCGCGGTCGGCGAGCTGCTCGCACGCATCCGGGTGGCGCTGCGAAAGCACGCCCCGCGGCCGGAAAAGGATGAAATCTTCGTGCTCGACACCCTGAAGGTCGATTTCGAACGCCGCAAAGTCTATGTCGAAGGCAATGAAATCCATCTGACCCCCATCGAATACCGGCTGCTCACCCTGCTGATCCGCAACCGCGGCAAGGTGCTTACTCACCGGTTCATCAGCAAGGAAATCTGGGGCTACGAATATACCGAAGATTTCCAGTCGCTGCGGGTCTTTATGGCCGGCATCCGCCGCAAGATCGAAAAGGATACCACCCGCCCGCGCTATATCCTCACCGAAGTCGGGGTGGGTTACCGCTTTGTGGATGAATAGCGGCAAAACAGGAACCGCGCGAAAGCCATCCCGCTTTCGCGCGGTTCCTGTTTAAATTGACGCTTGCCTGCGCAAAAATGCTGTGCTATGATATAGTACATGTTGAATTTTGAAAGCGGGTCCCACGCTCGCGCGGCGGGGAAACTTTCGAGGGAGAAGAATCCATCCGATGCAGAACAAAACTGTCATGAAAAAGGCTTTGAAAGCGGCGTTTCCCTATACCATACCGATTTTTGCGGGCTTTTGGTTTTTGGGGATGACCTATGGGATCTATATGAACGTATCCGGCTTCAGCTTCTGGTATCCCATGCTGATGAGCCTGACGATTTTCGGCGGGTCGCTGGAATTTGTGGCGGTGGCGATGCTGCTCAGTCCCTTCGCGCCGGTACAGACGCTGATCATGGCCCTGATGATCCAGGCACGGCACCTGTTTTACGGAATTTCCATGCTGGAAAAGTTCAAGGGAACCGGCTGGAAAAAACCCTATCTGATCTTCGGAATGTGCGACGAGAGCTTTTCCATCAACTATTCGGCCGAGATTCCCGAAGATGTGGACAAGGGCTGGTTTATGTTTTTTGTCACGCTGCTCAACCAGTTTTACTGGTTTTCTGGTTCCACAATCGGCGGCCTGTTGGGTTCGCTCATCACCTTCAACACCGAAGGGCTGGATTTTGTCATGACCTCAATGTTCGTGGTCATATTCCTGGAGCAGTGGCTCAAAGAAAAAAAGCACTACACCGCGCTGGTCGGCGTGCTGGCCTCGGCGGCCTGCCTATTGCTGTTCGGGGCAGACTCCTTCATGCTGCCAACCATGGCCTGCATCCTGTGCTTTCTAACGGTTCTGCGCAAGCCGGTTGAAAAGGCGGGGGGTCTGTTGTGACGCTGACACAGGAAATCATAACGGTCGCGCTCTGCGTGCTGGGGACGATGGCGACCCGTTTTCTGCCGTTCCTGATCTTCTCGCCTAAGCATCCCACCCCCAAATATGTGCAGTACCTCGGCAAAGCACTGCCCTCCGCTATCTTTGGAATGCTGGTGGTCTACTGCCTGAAAAATGTCAGCTTCCTCACAGGCAGCCATGGGCTGCCCGAGCTGATTTCCATCACGGCAGTGGTCGTATTGCACCTGTGGAAAAGGCAGATGCTGCTTTCGATCGCGGGCGGCACGATCTGTTATATGCTGCTTGTGCAGCTGGTATTTTGATGATCCGGCCTGCGCGTCAACTTGGCGGATCTTTCCGGGGCTCCAGTCGGTGGGGAGTGAATGGACGCGCTGGCTAAAACGAAAGGGGCATGTTATGGGGAGGGACAGGTTCTGTTTTCTGTCTGATTGCGGCAATCCTGTTTTCGACACGATATCTTGCAGCGGCAATCTTTATGTCGGGCGTCTCCTCCTGGAATGCGGCCCTGTTTGCGGCAGGACTGGAATATGTGGGAACCCCGCTGCTCGTCTTGAGCGCCCTTAGCCTCATTGTGGGGGGGGGGGCGGATACCTCGTCTGGGCGGAGATTGACCGGCGGGACCAAAAGTAAAGCTTTCTATAGATGGCCGTCCCCAAGGGACGGCCATACTTTTTGTCTGAAGCAAATGCCTGGAATATTCAATGGGAGCCGCCGCGTGCTTGGCCACGCAGCGGCTCCCATTGGTTTAAAGTGGGTTATAAGAAAATGGTGAAGGGTAAACGGTAATTATCTCTGAACACGGCCGGAACCGTCGCCGCCAGCCAGCTTCGCAACCTCGTCGACCGAAACCATGTTCAGGTCGCCTTCGATCGTGTGCTTCAGGCAGGAAGCCGCAACCGCGAACTCGATGGTCTTCTGGGAATCGAAGCCCTGCAGGCAGCTGTAGATGAGGCCTGCGCCGAAGCTGTCGCCGCCGCCGACGCGGTCGACGATCTTCATGTTGTATTCTTTGGAGAAGTAGTAGTCCTTGCCGTCAAACAGCATACCGGCCCAGTTGTTCTCGCTGGCCGAGATGGAGGTGCGCAGGGTGATGGCGACCTTCTGGAAACCGAAGGTATCAGCCAGCTTCTTAGCGACGTCCTTGTAGCCTTCATGGTTCAGTTTGCCGCCATAGATATCGGTGTTGGCAGCTTCAATGCCGAAAACGTCTTTGGCATCCTCTTCGTTCGCGATGCAGACATCCACGAATTTGACCAGCTCGGCCATGGTTTTGCCGGCCTGCTCGCGGGTCCAGAGGTTCTTGCGGTAGTTGAGGTCGCAGGAGATGGTGATGCCTTTCGCTTTCGCGGCTTTGCAGGCATCCAGGCAGATGTCGGCGACATTCTGACCCAGCGCCGGGGTGATGCCGGTGAAGTGGAACCACTCGACGCCTTCAAAGATCTGATCCCAGTTGAAGTCCTCCTTGGACGCGGTCGCAATCGCGGAACCGGCGCGGTCGTAGACGACTTTGGACGGACGCTGGGAAGCGCCCTTTTCAAGGAAGTAGATGCCGACACGGTTGCCGCCGCGGACAATCTTCGAGGTGTCGACGCCGAACTCGCGCAGCTTGTTGACAGCCGCCTGTCCAATCTCGTGCTTCGGAAGCTTTGTGACAAACGCCACATCGAGGCCGAAGTTTGCCAGAGAAACCGCGACGTTTGCTTCGCCGCCGCCGTAGGTTGCGCCGAGGGTCTGCGCCTGAACGAATCTATAGTAGCCTTCCGGAGCCAGCCGGAGCATGATTTCACCAAATGTAATAATTTTACCCATTTTGTAATCCTCCTATGATCATTCTTGCTCTTGCAATCTGCTTATTTCTTCTTCTGGACAAGGTGAACCGCAAAGCCCGCGATTTCGTTCTTGAAGTAGATAGCGGCAAGGTTGCCCTTCGCATCCTTCTTCGCGGTGCTCTCATCGAACGCAAAGCCGCGGCTTTCGAGATAGGCGACAGCGCGGGAGATATGGTTGGTCGCAATTGCGATGTGGCCGTTTTTGCCGAGATATGGGGTCTTCATGACCTCGACATATTTGTCAGCAAATACCGAGGAGTTGCCAACCTTGGCGGCAAAGCCAAACATTGCCTCAAAAAGTTTGGCGGTCTCAACCGCTTCCGCTTCGTTGGCGGCGTTGATGCCGATATGAGCCAGCTCAAAGCCGAGCATCACATGGACAGCCTGTTTGGCGAGGCGGGTGATCTCATCGAATTTTCCGTCGTTGATGAGGTCGGCCTTAACCATCCAGCTGCCGCCGCAGCAGAGGATCTTTTCAAAACCGAGGTAGTCGCCGAGATTTTTCTCGTTGACACCGCCGGTCGGCATGAACTTGAGGTTCGGATACGGGGCGGAAATCGCCTTGATGTAGGCAAGGCCGCCCGCCTGCTCCGCCGGGAAGAACTTGACCACGTCAAGGCCGAGCTCGATGGCGGCTTCAATATCGGAAGGATTGGCGCAGCCGGGGGTTACCGGGATGCCCTTCTCGATGCAGTAGGCGACAACCTTCGGGTTGAGGCCCGGGGAAACGATGAATTTCGCACCGGCGGCGATCGCGCGATCAACCTGCTCGGTGGTTAGGACGGTGCCGGCGCCGACGAGGACGTCCGGGACTTCCTTCGCGATGCGGCGGATTGCTTCCTCACCCTGCGCGGTGCGGAAAGTGACCTCGGCGCAGGGCAGGCCGCCCTCTTTGAGGGCTTTGGCAAGCGGAACCGCTTTTTCGACATCGTCGATCTTGATGACAGGAACGATACCGATCTGGGAAAGCTTCTTCAGGATTTCGTTCATTACTCTTCACCTCATAAAATCATTACGTCGCTAGTTTCACAATACGAAACTCAGTTCCGCATTGCGGTCGATACTTTTATTATACCGATTCTGTCCCGCAATGCAAGGGTTTTTTAAAAAATTCCTGCTAAAAATTTCGCCAAAAAACCTTGCTTTTTTTTGCGTTATGGATACAATTAAAGATAAACCATGAAACTGAGTACCACATTATGAAACCGCCTCGGATTGATCCCCTTCCCGCAGGCAGAAAGGACCGCCATGGAAAATCAAAGCCCGGTGCAATCCCTCGACCGCGCCTTCGATCTCATCGAACGGCTCTCCCTCAATCCGGACGGCATGCTCCTCATGGAGCTCTCCACCGCGTCCGGTTTGCATAAAAGCACGGTCCACCGCCTGCTTTCCGCGCTCATCTCGCTCGGCTATGTGCGCAAGGACGAAAGCTCAAACCGTTACCGGCTGACGCTCAAACTGTTTGAGCTGTCCGGCCGGGTTGTGGACAACATCGATGTGCTCGAAATCGCCAAACCCCACATCGAGCAGCTCAGGAATCACACCCAGGAAGCCATCCACCTCGTGGTGCGCGAGGGCGCCGACATCGTCTATATCCACAAGGCGGAAAGCAAGCAGTCCTCCATCCGCATGTTCTCCCGTATCGGCATGCGCCGCCCGATGTACTGTACCGCGGTGGGCAAAAGCATCATGGCCACCATGACCGACGACGAGGTCATCCGCATCTGGGAGAAGAGCGACGTGAAGCCCTACACCGAACACACCATTGTGGATTTGGGTTCGCTCTTCCGGGAGCTCGACACCATCCGGCGCTGCGGCTACGCGCTTGACAACGAGGAAAACGAGCTCGGCGTGCGCTGCATCGGCGCCGCGATCCTCGACTACACCGGCCGCGGGCGGGCCGCGCTGAGCATCTCGGCTCCGCTCGCCCGGATGACCGACGCGCGGGTTGAGGAGCTTTCCGCCGAAATCCTGGCGACCCGGACGGCAATTTCCACCGAGCTTGGCTATAAATTTTAAAAAGTGATCCGCGCGCGGCTTTCAAAAGCCGCGCGCAACTTGATTCTCTGCGTTCTGAACAGCCGGACGCCTGCATATAGATGAAGCAGACACAAATGCAGGGGAGGCTTCATCTTGAAAGGATTGCCGGAAGAACGCGCCATCACATTCGCGCATTATATCATTGACAATAACACCACGGTCCGCGCCACCGCAAAAGAATTCCATATCAGCAAATCCACGGTACACAAGGATGTAACCGACCGGCTGAAAAAGATCAATCCCATGATCTACGCCGAGGTCAAGGAAGTGTTGGAGCGCAACAAATCGGAACGTCATATCCGCGGCGGAATCGCCACGAAGGAAAAATACGCGCGGATCAAATCGCGCGTTTAACCGGAACGGACGCTGCGGCGTCCGTCCTTTTTAGCGCTTCCCTGGATCTATTTTTTACATTTTCTTGCAGAAAATGCAGGATTCAATGTATTATTTCACAAAATAATCGCGCTTTTATTTGTATATTTTAACAAATCACCTCTTGCTTCCTGAAAGAAATGAGTCTATACTTTTCAGTTGGAAAATGAAAAGGAAAAGACATTTCTAAAAGGAGGTAATTTTTGTGGAGTCCTATCACTTCTTATTTGACATCGGACTCATCCTGGTGTCCACCAAGCTGCTTGGCCTTTTAACCAAACGGTTTTCGATGCCCCAGGTAGTCGGGGCGCTCATCGCCGGACTCATCCTTGGACCCGCCTTTCTCGGGGTCCTGCATGAAACGGAGTTTCTCGATCAGGTGGCGGAAATCGGCGTAATCGTGCTGATGTTCACCGCCGGTCTGGAAACCGATATCCGCGAGCTCAAAAAATCCGGCAAGGCGTCCTTTGTCATCGCCCTGTGCGGTGTGCTTGTGCCGCTCGCCGGAGGCTTTCTGCTCGCACATTTCTTCAACGCCGGGCCCGACGCCTTTTTGCAGAACCTGTTCATCGGCGTCATCCTGACCGCCACCTCAGTGAGCATCTCGGTCGAAACGCTCAAGGAGATGGGCAAGCTCTCCACCCGTTCGGGCAACGCTATCCTCGGCGCGGCTCTCATCGATGATATCCTCGGCATCGTCGCGCTCACGCTTATCACCAGCGTGGCGGACAAATCGATTAACCTGGGCGTTGTCTGTCTGAAGATTTTGCTCTTCTTTGCGGCGAGCCTTGTGGCAGGCGTCCTGTTTCACAAGCTCGTCCAGAAGTGGACTACCAATCCCTACGGAGACAAACGCCGCTATGTCATCATCTCGTTCGCTTTCTGCCTTTTCTTCGCGTATGTCGCGGAGGCGGTCTTCGGCGTGGCGGATATCACCGGCGCGTATATCGCGGGGCTCATCCTTTCCAACACCACCCGCGTCACCTTTATCGCCTCGAAATTTGAAACCGTTTCCTATATGCTGCTTTCGCCGGTATTCTTCGCAAGCATCGGCACCAAGGTCGTACTGCCTCAGATGTCCGGTTCGATTGTTCTTTTCTCGGTGCTGCTGATGGCGATCGCCGTGCTCACCAAAGTGCTGGGCTGCGGTTTCGGCGCGAAGCTCTGTCATTACAGCAGAGATGACTGCGTGCGCATCGGCGTAGGCATGATCTCCCGCGGAGAGGTCGCCTTGATTGTCGCGTCGAAGGGGATTGCCTCCGGCATGATGAAGGAGGCATTCTTCGGCCCGGTCATCATCATGGTGGTTGCGACCACCGTGATTACCCCGATCCTTCTGAAGCTTGTCTATCGCAAGGAATCCGACGCCTACGGCGATCTGGTTGCGAGCCCGCTGGTCGATCAGTATGAGGAAGTCAAGGACTTCGATCTGGCCTCCCAGACGATGCTCAACATTCACCACAACCTCATCGAAAAAGGCCGGGAAAAACAGATTGACACCCAGCCTCCGAAACAAGCTTAGAAAAAATGCCGCCGGGTAACCCCTAGCGGCATTTTTTACCGAACTTCCCGCGTGGACAGGCCTCACCTGAGATGATAGAATGGTAAAAAGGAAGGAGGCCATCGATGGAACACACCTATTTTTTCCGGCCGCTTCACTGGAGCGCGACCGGTACCTACTATGACGAAAACGGGACGGCATTCCCGCTGGCCGGGAAGGTACAGGTCCGGCGGGACGAAGACGGCTGGACGCTCGGCGGCTACCTGGAGGTGGCTTTTCCGAAGCCGGTACGCTTCACAAACGATTACATCATCCGCGAAACCGGACGCGCGGGAACCCTGGCGTGGGAATCGGTGAATCCCGCGCTCGGAACCCTGCGCGGGACTTTTGAGATCGTCGGAGAGTGCATTGTTTCCAGTTATGTTTCGGACGACGGCATCTTCAGCGGTACCGAAACGCTCCGGCAGCTCGATGAGTCCACCTACGAGAATATAGGCGTTTCCTTTCAGGGCCGAAAACGCATGTCCGCATGGACTGCCCTGATCAAAGCCACGCCATAAGAAAAGAGGACCGCTTCGCGGTCCTCTTTTTATGCGGTTTTTTATGGCAGTTCAGGGCCCTGCGGCTCTCTTGGGCCTTCGGGCGCGGGACCGTGGTTCAAAAGCTGATGGTATTTGGCGATGAACAGCACGATACAGGTACAGGCGGCCAGAATGTCCGAAACCGGCTCTGCGATGATGACGCCGAGGGTCTTCGGTTCAATAAACTGCGGCAGCAGCAGCACAAGCGGTATAAGCAGAATCAGCTTGCGAAGCACTGCGATAAAGATCGAAACCTTTGCCTGTCCAAGCGCGATGAACACCTGCTGGAAAGCGAGCTGGAACCCGAAAATCAGCATGCCGAGGAAGAAGATCCGCATACAGGATGCGGTCAGCGCGGCGAGTTCGGGTTCGCCTGTGAAAATCGCAATCGGCCACTGCGGGAAAAAAATGCAGACTGTCCAAAGCACAACCGAAAATCCCACGCAGAAGATGGTCATAAACTTGATGGCGGATTTGACCCGTTCATGATCGCCCGATCCGTAGTTATAGCTGATGATCGGCTGAGTACCCTGTGCAAAGCCCTGCACCGGCATCATGAAAAACTGCATGATACTGCTCATGATGACCATCGCGCCCACATAGAGGTCGCCGCCGTATGCGGCGAGCGACTTGTTGAAGGCAATCTGGATGAGGCTTTCGGTACTCTGCATGATAAACGGCGACATCCCCAGCGCGATCGCACTCCCCGCGATCTGCGGGTTGATACGCAGATATTTTTTCTTAAGGCGCAGGTTTGAACGTTTCGAGGTGATGAACCGGATGACCCAGATCGCCGAAACGGTCTGCGACAGAATCGTGGCGAGCGCCGCGCCGCGCACACCCATGCCGAACACAAAGATGAAGATCGGGTCGAGGATGATGTTGAGCGCCGCACCGATACAGACGGTTGCCATCGAGGTGTTTGCGAAACCCTGCGCCGAGATGAACTGGTTCATACCGAGCGCGATCTGCACGCTGATGGTGCCGATCAGGTAAATGCCCAGATAGCTGGAAGCATACGGCAGCGTGTCGGGGCTTGCGCCGAACAGGATGAGCAGCGGGTCCTTGACGACCAGCAGTACGCCTGTAAGCACGACCGCAGCCAGGCAAAGCATGAAAAAGCAGTTGCCCATCATCTCCTCCGCCTTGTCCTTGTTGCCTTCCCCCATCTTGATCGATGCGAGCGGCGCGCCGCCGAACCCGATGAGCGCCGCGAACGCGGAAACGATAATGATGATTGGGAAAGTGACGCCCACGCCGGTGAGGGCGATGGTGCCGTCGCCCGGCATGCGGCTGATGTACATGCGGTCGACCATATTATAGAGTGCGTTGATGAGCTGCGCGGCGATTGCCGGAGCGGAGAGCGACAAAATCAGTTTTGGGATGCTCTCATGGGCAAAGCGCGCGTCCATATCCTTTCTGGCCAAGGATAAAACCTCCTTCTGCGTTTTGCAGTACTTTCTTCATTGCATTAAATAGTTATTATACACAATCAGCACCGCAACAGCAACCGAAATTTGTAAACAAACTGTGTCCGCCAAAAGGTTTGGGCAACCTGCCTGGCTGCATCCCGCGGTTGACAAATCCGTCCGTGCCCGGTATACTAAAAACCGGCGGCCATCCCTTTGAAAAGGCCGGCTGCGGCAGGCCAGGAAGGCGTGCCGCAAACGCGCAGAAGCGCGTCCCTGTGCATCGGATGCCTGCCGCTTTCGTTTTTCCCATCCGCACGACCATGACTGTACTATATTGGAATATTTGGAATCACGAAGATTTCATGCGCGTCCGTGAATGGACGCGCGGAAGTTTCCGTGTTTTTTTATGCGCAAAAACACACAGGAAAGGAGGGGCCCTCGATGCGCCGCACCATTTTTCGTCTTTGCAGGCGGCTTGCCGTTTTTTTGTTCGCGCTGCTGGCGCTTTCGGCCTTCACCTTCTTTCTTTCCCGGCTCGCGCCCGGCGACCCGCTCAAGAGCTTTTACGGCGAGAGCGTCGAGCGGATGAGCCTCTCCGAGCAGGTCGCGGCCCGGACACGGCTGGGGCTCGACGCGCCGCTGCCTGTTCAGTATGGACGTTGGCTTTCGGCCGCGCTGCATGGGGAGTTCGGCATCTCGCTCAAATATAAGCAGCCGGCAGCGCCGGTCATCGCGGGTTTTCTGCCGAACACGCTGCTGTTGGGCGGGCTCTCCTATCTGCTGACCTTCGCGCTGGCGGTGCCGCTCGGCGTGTTCTGCTGCCTGCGGGAGGATTCCCTTGCCGACCGGATCATCTGCAAGGTGGGAACCATCACCGGCTGCATCCCGTCCTTTTGGATCGCGCTGGTGCTGATTCTCATCTTCAGCGTAAACCTCAGGCTGCTGCCCTCGAGCGGCGCTTACGCAATGGGACAGCCGGATGATCTTTTCAGCCGGCTGCGGCATCTTGTGCTGCCGCTTGTCGTCATGGTACTCGGGCATCTGTGGTACTACGCCTATCTGGTGCGCAACAAACTGCTCGACGAGGCGCGCAAAAGCTATGTTCTGCTCTGCAAAGCGCGCGGGCTCACCAACCGGCGGATTGTCTGGGCGCACTGCCTGCGGGGTATCCTGCCGTCGCTCTTCAGCATCATGGCGGTTTCGGTGCCGCATATTCTGGGCGGGACCTATGTGGTCGAAAAGGTCTTTTCCTATCCGGGCCTTGGCACCCTCTGCTTTGAAAGCGCAAAATATCACGACTATAACCTTTTGATGCTCCTGAGCCTCATGACCGGCGCGGTGGTGATCGCGTCCGGGATGCTTGCGCAGGCGCTCAGCGAGCGGATCGACGCGCGCATGGTGCGGGAAGGGGACGCTGACGCATGAGGGACGATCTTTTCCGTGTGGTAGGCGCCGGATGGCGCCAGCCCGTTTTGGTTTCCGCCGCTCCCACGCGCAAAAAAAGCTTCCCATGGCTTTCGGCAGTGCTTCTCGGGTTTATCCTGTCCGGCTGTGTCTTTGCGGATCTGCTTCGCGCGGGTGACCCGGGCTACCTTGACCTTGTGAACGCGGGACATGCGCCCTGCGCCGGCTTCCCCTTTGGCACCGACCTGCTCGGACGCGACCTGTTCGCGATGATCTGGCACGGAGGCCGGGTTTCGCTGACGGTAGGGCTGCTGGCCGCCGCCATCGCAACCGGACTGGCAGTCGTCTACGGAAGCGTGAGCGGCCTTGCGGGCGAAAAACTTGACGCGCTGCTTATGCGGGCCTGTGAACTGCTGCTGAGCGTGCCGTCCATCCTGCTGGTCATTTTTCTGCAGGCGATTGCGGGCCAGGCAAACCCCGTCCGGATCGCCTGTGTCATCGGCGCGACCAGCTGGATGAATATGGCCAAGGTGGTGCGCAGCGAAGTGCGCCAGCTCTCGCAGAGCGACTACATCCTCGCGGCGCGCGCCATGAACGGCAGCTTCTGGCATGTCCTGCGGCGGCATCTCGTTCCAAATTTCATCCCGTCGATCATGTTCATGGCGGTCACCGCCATCGGTTCCGCCATTGGCACCGAATCAACCCTGTCGTTTCTCGGTATCGGCCTGCCACCTGAAGCGGTTTCGTGGGGCAGCCTTCTCTCCCAGGCGGATCAGGCGCTTCTCTCGAACCAGTGGTGGCTCATCCTGATCCCCGGTATCTTCCTCGTGGTTACGCTCGTCTGCATCACCGACCTTGGCAACCATATCCGCCGCGAAATGGGCCGCGGATGCAGCAACCTCACCCCCGACTGACATTTTGAAAGGAAGTACGCTTCAATGAAACGTCTCTATAAACCGCTCGCCCTGCTCCTTGGCTGCCTGCTCATCCTGAGCGGCTGCTGCGCACCGGCCGCTTCCGGCAGCTCCGCCGCCCCCGCGGCCTCAAATCCCGGTGCTTCTGCGCCCGCGCCATCCACCCTCCTCTACGGCAGCGGCGACTATACCGCCATCAATCCCGCGCTCTATGAACACGGTGAAATCAACCTGCTTCTCTTCTCCGGGCTCACCGCGCACGGCCAGGATAATCAGATTGTGCCCGCGCTGGCCGAAAGCTGGGACTATGACGAAAGTTCCAGCACCTACACTTTCCATCTGCGCGATGGGGTCAAATGGCACGACGGCGAGCCGCTCACCTCCGCCGATGTAAAGTTTACTCTGGAAGCGATTATGGACCCGCAGAATGCCTCGGAGATCGCCTCGAACTATGAGGAAATCGCTTCGATCGAAACGCCGGATGACCGGACGGTAAAGATCTCGCTCACAGCGCCGAACGTCGCGATGCTCGATTATCTGACCATCGGCATCCTGCCGGCCCACCTGCTCGAAGGCAGGGACCTTATCACCGACCCGTTCAACCAGGCGCCGGTCGGCACCGGGCCCTACAAGCTCACCGCATGGGACATGGGACAGAGCATCACGCTCGAAAAGAATCCGGATTACTTCGGCGGGCAGCCGCAGATTGACACCATCATTTTTAAGATCGTGCCGGACACCAAGGCCCGGGCGCTCCAACTACTGTCCGGCGAGCTTGACCTCGCGCAGATCGTCCCGCATGACAAGGCCCAATTCGACGGCAATGATCAATTCACCGTCTACGATATGAAAACCGCCGACTACCGCGGCATCCTCTATAATTTCGCAAACCCGCTTTTCCGGGATCACCGGGAACTGCCCGCCGCGCTCAGCTACGCCATTGACCGCCAGCCGATCATCGACAGCGTCCTCATGGGCTACGGGCAGATCGCCTATTCGCCGCTGCAGGCCGGTCCGTATCTGAATCCGGGCATTGAAAAATACGATTACAATCCCACAAAAGCAAAGGAACAGCTCGAACAAGCGGGCTGGGAAACCGGCGCGGACGGGATCTATGAAAAGAACGGCATCCGCCTCGCCTTTGCAATCAACTGCGGCGAAGGCGACCAGGTGCGCATCGATATGGCGAAGATCTGCGCGCAACAGCTGCGGGAGATCGGAGCGGATGTAACCGTGGCGGTGAACGCCCAGACCGACTGGGCGAACCAGGAGGCCTATCTCATCGGATGGGGCAGCCCGTTCGATCCGGACGACCACACCTACAAGGTGTTCGGCACTCAAAAAGGTTCCAACTTCAGCGCCTATTCCAACGGCGAAGTTGACCGGCTGCTGACCGAGGCGCGTGAAACAGACGACGATGCAAAGCGCAAAGCGTTCTACAACGAATTCCAGGAAGTGCTGGCGGCCGACCCCGCCTACACCTTCATCGCTTATGTCGACGCAATTTACGCCTGCGACAGCCGCCTTCAGGGGATCACGCCGGACACAGTGCTCGGCCATCACGGGGTGGGCATCTTCTGGAATGTGGCAAGCTGGATTTTTGAAAAATGAAACCAGCCTGGCGAAAGGGGTTTTGAGATGTCCGCCCTGCTCGAAATCGAAGATCTGCAAATCGAATTTGAAACCGATTCGTCCCCCATCCATGCGGTGCGGGGCGTTTCGCTGCGCCTTGCGGCGGGAGAAACGCTCGCCGTTGTGGGCGAATCCGGCGCGGGCAAATCCGCCCTCTGCAAAAGCATCCTGCGTATTTTGCCCGCAAAGGGACACATCACCGGCGGAAGCATCCGTTTTGACGGGCGGGATCTGCTCGCGCTTGCTGCAAAAGAGATGCGCGGGCTGCGCGGCGGCCAGATTGCGATGATTCTGCAGGACCCCGCGACCAGCCTGGACCCGACCCGCACCATCGGAATGCAGATTTGCGAAACCATCCGCCTGCATGAGCGCATAAGCCGCAAGGCGGCGGCCGAACGCGCCGAAAGCCTGCTTCGGATGGCCGGGATTGATGCGCCGCGGGAGCGCCTGCGCCAGTATCCGCATCAGCTCTCGGGCGGGCAGCGGCAGCGGGCGGTCATCGCAATGGCCCTCTGCTGCAGGCCGCGGCTGCTGCTTGCGGACGAACCGACCACCGCGCTTGACGCGACCGTGCAGGCGCAGATCCTTTCCCTCCTGAAAACCCTGCAAAAGGAGACCGGCGCGGCCATCCTGCTCGTGACCCACGACCTTTTGGCCGCGGCGCGGCTCGCCCATCGGACAGCGGTCATGTACGCGGGCCGGGTGGTGGAAACCGGTACGGCGGCCGAAGTTTTCGGAGATCCGCGCCATCCCTACACCTGGGGACTGATGTCCGCGCTACCCGCCTTCGCAAAAAACTGCGGTCAGCTGCGCTGCATCCCCGGCGCGCCACCTGATCTGCGCGAGCCGCCCAGGGGGGACCCCTTCGCGCCGCGCAATCCCTACGCGCTCGCGATCGACTACGAGGAGGAGCCCCCGCTTTTCCACCTTGGCGGCGAACATTACGCGGCGAGCTGGCTTTGCGATCCGCGCGCGCCAGAAATTTCGGCTCCGATACGGCTGCATTGCCATGCGGGAGTCACGGGGGGTGAAGCGGGTGAGTGAGCCGATCCTGGAAGCCCGGGGGCTGACCCAGGACTTTCCGCTTGGGCGCGGCGGGAAAATCCGCGCGCTCGACGACGTTTCTCTTGCGATTGTGCCGGGCGAGGTTTTCGGGCTTGTGGGGGAATCCGGCGCGGGCAAATCCACCCTTGGGCGGTGTTTTCTCGGGCTTCGCCGCCCAGACGCGGGAGAGCTTCTCTTTCAGGGGCATCCTGTGGTCTCAGCCGCGGACCAAAAAAGGCTGCGGCAGGCCGCCGGAATGATCTTCCAGGACCCTGCCGCCGCAATGAATCCGCGCATGCCTGTATTCGAGATCGTTGCGGAACCGCTGCGCATTGCAAAGGCCGCGTCCGGCGCGGCCTTGCGCGCGCGGGTTTCGGGCCTGCTCATGCAGGTGGGGCTGGATGAGGGATTTCTTGCCCGCTATCCTGGCGAGCTTTCCGGAGGACAGCAGCAACGGGTCTGCATCGCGCGGGCCTTGGCCTGCGATCCGCTGCTGCTCGTGGCGGATGAGCCGGTCGCCTCGCTCGATGTTTCCGCGGCCGCGCAGATCGCAAACCTGCTCATGGAACTGCGCCGGAGACGAAAACTCGCCTGCCTTTTCATCTCGCACGACCTTTCGATGGTGCGGCATCTCTGCGACCGCATCGGCGTACTTTGGCACGGAAGGCTGGTCGAAGCGGCTCCCGCGGCCGAACTCTGCGGCAACCCGCGCCACCCTTACACCATGGCGCTGCTCGCGGCGTCCGCCTGCGGATGCTCCGCGATAAAGCCGCTGCCGGACCGCCAGCCGCCGGACGGCGGCGGCCTGCGGGAAATTTCGCCGGGACATTTTGTGCTGCAATAGAAAAAGAGGCCGCTGCAAAAAGCAGCGGCCTCTTTTTCTGATGGCGCGGTTCAGTTTTTTGCAAAGTAGGCGCGGTTATAAAGAACCGAAGGGTCATCCGGCTTATAGCTTCCAGCGCGTTCGTTATACGCCTTTGCCTTTTCCCGGTCCCCGAGACGGTCATAACAGATGCAGAGCTGGATACACGGCAGGTATCCGTAACAGTCGGGGCTGACAAAGCCGCCCGTGCGGTCGTCCCGTTCCCGCGTGAGCGCGAGCTCATACCAAAAGACGGCTGTGGGATAATCCCCCCGCTCGAAAAAGCACCGGCCGATTTCGCAGCAGAGTTCGGCGCGCGGCGCGGCGTAAGCCATTGCGCCAAGCAGCGCCCGCAGCGCGCCGTCCGCGTCCCCCAGAGCGCTTTTGCACCATGCGATACACCGGCAGGCCTCCAGCTGGTTTTCGATCCAGCCCTCCGGCTGCCTGAGGAAGGCTTCCAGCTCCCGCACCGCGTCGTCATACCGGGCGTTATAGTAAAGCTCCCGTGCGTAGTAGAACCGTTCACGCGGGACGAGCGATCTTCCCCTGGCAAGCATCGATTCGTAGATGCGCAGGTTGCGCAGCGGATCACCCGCGCGCTCTTTTTTATGGGTCACCGCGATTTCAGCGTATTCGACCCTGCCGCGCGGAGCGATCGCCTCATGCACCGCGCCTTCCCAACGAAAGTCCGCATGATTTTTCAAAATCCGTTCCCGGTAATAGGAAAAGGTCGGTTCCCCGTCCTGGCCAAAAGCGGTATTGTAACGCAGCATCACCACATCCACCGCAGGGTCAAGGGTTTGCTTGAGGCGAAGCAGCGCGTCGCGGTCACCAGGGAGAAGCAAATCGTCCGCATCAAGCCACATGCAGTACTGCATGCCCGCCTTCTCAAAGGCGAAATTGCGCGCCGCGGCAAAATCGTCGATCCATTCGAAGTCGTAGATCCGTGCGCCATGCGCTTTGGCAATCTCCCTGGTCCGGTCGGTGCTGCCGGTATCCACGACGATTATCTCATCTGCCGCCGTCCCGACGCTTTCCAGGCACCGCCCAAGCACCGCCTCCTCATTCTTTACGATCATACATAGGCTGATGGTTATCATAAAAAATCCATATCTCCTTCAAAGGCAATCTTTCCCTGGCCATTTTATGCGGCGCTCCATGGGAAAGTGCCTTGACAAGCTTCCGGCTTTCCCCTACCATGGGAAATATGACAGGCTGTTGTCAGGTAAATGGTGATATATTTTTCATGGAGGTGGGAACCATGCTTGAAATTCCGGAGAGCCGCCGTCTGGCAAAGCAGCTCGCACAGACCTTTACCGGCAAAACCATCGTCAGGGTTTGGGCGAGCGCCTCGCCGCACCGGTTCGCTTTTTTTAACGGCGACCCGGCGGATTATCCCGCCCTGCTCGAAGGCAGATCCGTCACCAGCACGGTTTCACTGGCCGGACAGGTGGAGCTTGCCCTGGAGCAGATGCGGCTGCTCTTTGGCGACGGGGTCAACCTGCGAATGCTTTCTCCCGGTGAGCGCCGTCCGGCCAAACATCAGCTGCTGGTCGAATTTTCAGACGGCTTTGGTTTTTACGGCACCGTTTCGATGTACGGCGGCCTGTGGGCTTTTCGCGAAGGGGAAAACGACAATCCTTATTATCTCGCCGCAAAGGAAAAACCCTCCCCGCTCACCGCAGCGTTTGACGCGGATTACTTCGCGGGCATCTGGCAGGCGGCCAAGCCAACCCTCAGCGTCAAAGCGCTGCTCGCGGCCGAACAGCGCATTCCGGGCCTTGGGAACGGGGTTTTACAGGATATCCTGTTCGCGGCGCGGCTCAACCCGCAAAGCCATGTCGGCGCGCTCGATAGAACCGACCGCGACCGGTTATTTTCCTGCGTGCGGCAGGTGCTGCGCGAGATGACCGAAGCAGGCGGCCGCGACACCGAACGCGGCCTGTTTGGTGAACCGGGCTGCTATCATACGAAAATGTCCGCCAAAAATTATCCGGGGTTCTGCCCAGTCTGCGGCGCGCCGGTCGTGCGCAAAGCATTTCTCGGCGGAAACGTCTATTTCTGCCCCAAATGCCAGCCGGTACAAAAATGATAAACGAAAAGCCCGTCCGCCAATTGGCGGACGGGCTTTTTATTTGGCGCGCCCGAGGGGATTCGAACCTCCGACCTACCGCTTAGGAGTAGACCCGATACGACATCGGGAAGTGGCATCTAATGCTTAAAAATGCTTGGAAATACAAGGTTTTTCAGCATTTCAAATCCCATCTGATACTACGCTGTGATAGCTAATTCAGAGGGATTTTACACCGTCCGATTGGCTCGAAATTAGCAAGTCTTTCGATTTTTGGTGGACGTTGCAAGTGCAAGTAAATGTCACTATGTAACTTCTCGTGATGCGAAATGATAGGAAATCCTATTCATTCTCGTGTGAGGGTGCGGGTGTCCTTAGACACAGATTTCAGTCTGTTTTATATATCATTTCAAAATGAATTTTTCAACCAGAATTATTAAGAATTTCAAAGGTTTTTCAGACTCAATGATTCTATGTAATTTAGACCCGCCGAAGCAGGTCTTTTTTTATTTCAGCATAATCTCTCTATCCTCAGCGCCGAGCATATAAGCACCCTTGGCAAAAGCATCCCTTGCAAGAAGCTCTGCTACATCAACCCTATCGAACAGCATCCATATTTCTTTCTCTTTCGGAGTCAGTTCATGGCTATGGTCAAACAAATGCTCAAGTCCCAATCCTTCAAGCAATGCCGACTTTGCTGCTTTGTATTCCTCAGCTCTGCCAACATATTCGTCGTTCCTTTCCTTGGAAAATGCCTCGATATTGTCAGCTCTCAGATGCTCGTAATACTCGTCCATAAAGATTCTATCCATACTCGTTGACCTCCATAACAAAAAAATAAGGGCAGACCCTTTTACAGCTATTGTAGCTATGTAAAAGGATCTGCCCTTGCAGTTACTATAATGTTTTTGCCAGCGACTTCAGGAGTGCTGCCATTTCCGGATTTTGCAGAAGCTTCAGAAGAAGTTCTTTATCATCAGCGGAGCTTTCCGTTGCGGCTGGTTGAACCGGCTCAGGCGTTGCCTGTCTGCCTGAGTAGAACGCAGCTTCCATTCTTTCAGCGTTCAGTCTGCGGTCATCGTCGATGATATGGGAGTAAACATCCGCTACCATCTTGACCTGTGCATGACCGGAATCGCCTTGAACGGATTTCATATCGCCGCCGTTCAGCTTCAGCTTGTAAGTGATACTGGAATGTCGGAGACTATGGAAAACCACTTTCGGCAGTCCCTTCTCCTCAATCAGCTTATTGAAAGCACGGTTGATAACCTGCCCCTCAATCGGCTTGCCATTGGAAGAACAGAAAACCAGATTGAAGTCTACGAACTCGTCACCGAAAAGGTCTTTCAGTTCTTCGATGTCAGCCTTTCGCTGTACCAACATTTCCGCTACGGTTTTCGGTAAGAACACCTTGCGGACACTTGTTTTGGTCTTAGGAGTTTTGAGAACCAATGCGGTATGCGTACTGGCGAAGGTCGGTGGGAACTTGAACATGATGTCCTTACCGTCCAGATCTGCCATCGCTTCACGATTTACTCTCTGCAACTCCTTTTCAACGAAGATGCTTGCCTGACCAAGTTCAATACTGGTGGGGGAAATGTCAATACAGTCCCAGGTAAGCCCCAGAAGCTCGCCCATTCGCAGGGAACAGGAGAAGGCAAGGTTAATAGCCAGACGAAGAATATCATCGTCACAGGCTTCCAGAGCCTTCTGGAGCACTTCTGCTGTCCAGATATCCCTGGTCTTGTGTTCTTCTTTCGGCAGCGTAGCGTGCTCCACAGGGTTTCTGGTCATCAATTCCCACTTGACCGCTTGATTGAAAGCATTTCGCAATGTCTTGTGAACCTCTCGGACAGTATGCGGAGTCAGATATTCTGTACGGGCTTTTACATACTTAGAAGAAACCGCTTTGACAGAAAGCAAATCTCGGTAATACTTGTCCATGATTCTCGGCGTGACATCCTCCAGCTTCATATCACCGATGAGGGGACGAATATAGTTTGCAATCAGGCTCTTTCTGCTTTCATAGGTAGACATCGCCCAGGTGTTCACACCATAGATTGACATATACTCATCCAAAAGATCATTGACGGTTTTAGCAGAAGGGGGAATAAAGGTTCCGGACTCCTGCTCATATTCAACCTGCAACTTCCTTTTCTTTGCTTCGGCATTCGTTTCAAAGGTTTCCCACTTCTGACGCTTGTTGCCGTTCTCATCGGTGTATGTATAAACCACAGAATACTTCTTTTTTCTCTTAACGATAGATGCCATGTAATCAGCTCCTTTCCTGTCTATCTTCCGCTAACTGGTAGCGGGTCTGATTGTGATACCATTTTTCAAAGCTCTCTTTGGTAGCTCGCTTATACCTGCCAACCTTGATAAGCTCAAAATCTTCATTGGCAACGATATAGTAAATGGTCTGACGATGTACCCCAAGCATTCTTGCCATTTCCGGCAGACCGTAGGTGGATGCCATAATATCTGCATCCAGTTCCTGATCCTCTACCGTGCGGTAATCGGTTTGAGAAGCATACCATCTTTCAAAGCTCTCCTTTGTCACTCTGCGCTTGCCCAGGACATCGACCACATCAAAATGCCCTTTGGCAACCAGTTCGTAAGCAGTCGCTTCTTTCAGCCCAAGGCGCTGTCCAAGCTCCTCCATTGAATATGTAGTTTTCTTCAATTCCTCGCCGGGAGGGGTTCCATCGACCTTCTGGTATTTGAACTGATTGGCATACCATTCTTCAAAGCTGTCGATCATCACCCTCATGGTGTTGCCGACAAGAATGGTTTTGAAGTAATTCTTCTTAATGAGCCAGTATGACTCCGTTTTACCAAGACCGAGCATCCTGCCCATTTCCAGAACAGACATACTCGTGCGTTTTCTCATTTCCGCCATCGTACAACCTCCTATGTAAAAAATGTAGCCATGTGTTTCTTGTCATGGCTACATTTTATCGAACTCTCAATATGTTTTGAAGTTTGTCGCCGGGTTGTACGACGCCCTTGACAAATCTTACATTTGATGATCCAACCACTCATCAAAACTCTTTTTGGAGATTCTGATACTGCCACCGATGCGGACGCTATGGAAAACTTTCTTTTTCACAAGGTTGTATGCGCTGGTTCTGCTGATGCCCAGAATATCCTGAATCTCATCAACCGTATAGGTTCTCTTATCAAACTGAACTGCGTTAGCAGCCATCGCTTCTTCGGTGCGCTGATTCATGGCAGCGATTCTTTCTTCAAACATTTATGTTCACTCCTTCGCTCTCTTTGCTTTATGTTTTGGGGAACGCTTTTTCAGCTGTTCCATTGCCAGGCTGACAGATAAGGCTTTCTCAATCGCTACCATTTCACGGGGCGTTACCTTACCTAAGTAATTATCAATCCTGCTTTTATCAATGGTACGAATCTGTTCCAGCTGAACAACGGACGCTTCTTTGAATGCAGGATTGTCGTAAATAACAAAGTGCGTCGGCATATTCGCTTTCTTATGGATTCTGGTGGTGACCGTTGCCACAATCAATGTGGGAGCGTGTTTATTACCGGTATCGTTCTGAATGACGATAACCGGACGGATGCCGCCTTGTTCCGACCCAACTACCGGGTCCAGCTTGGCGCAATAAATATCACCACGGCAATATACCCAATTTTCTTTCATCATGTGCCATGACCTCCTTTCGTTGGCTATGTAATAACTGACTGCCAGAAAGGAATCAGGCAGTCAGTCCAAAAGTCTATGTGTCCCATATTTGCCACGCACCCCTGGGAAAGAGGGCTTACGCCCTCAGGGAATCACCGAACGACTGATTGCGAATCAGTTCCATAGGAATCTAACCTCTGCCGGGTTCTCCGCCAGCTCCGTAGAGAAGTATCTTTAATCCTGTTGCTTTCATGGCCGTATTGGGAGCAACCCAATATTTACAAGCCAGTATTGATCGCTGGCATCGGGAGAGAGACAAGCGCTTAATTTATAGAAGAAAGTCGTTCTGTTTCTCTATCCGATACGTCTCGGCGTACCGCTGATGTGGCTGATGCTCTCGCACCGGCAACAGGAACGTATTCGATGACTGTGTATTCAGTTTTCAAGGATCAAGCAGCCGATTTTCTTTGGCTGTATCTAAATTGTACCTGTTCCTCATGCAAGTTTTTATTGCCTCGTAGGTATAGTTTTGAGGTTATTCACGACCTAAAAATATGTAATCAAGGGTTGTCTCAAAGCGCACAACCAGTTCGATTGCCAAATCAATAGAGATACCTCTGTTGCCGGTTTCAATTCGTGCAATGGTGTTTGCGGCAACACCTAACTGCTCCGCAAGCTGTTCCTGTGTAAGCCCATGTTCCTTTCTCAAGGCTTTAATTCTTTTTCCGCTTTCAACCAAGTCGTAATACATTTTCGTTCCTCCGTGTTTTTGAATTTGTGAAGTTGCAAAATCAAAAACAGCGGGAGGAGATCGTGCCCGATTCTCAATACCCTTTGCCATCTGCCTGTCCTCCTTGCAGGCATAAAAAAAGAGCCGGAGTAAATTACTCCAAGCTCTCGTTCATGCCTTTGTGTTAATTATGGGGGAAAATAGGCAGGTATAAAAAAAGCCCCGTACCCATTACAGGCACGAGGCGTAACTCTCTCTATTCAATTTTATGCCGCTATCTCCCAGCATAGCCATTTTAACACTGGACAAGTCGGACTTTCAGTAGGGGAACCGTCGTATTTTCATCGGATTTTAGTCGGACTAAAATCCTGTCTTAGCATTCACAATAACACAATGCTTCTTCCTCCCGGGCACTTTCCAGGAAATCTTTCAATTTAGGAATGGCTGTTCCCCAAAGTGACAGACCAAATAACAGTATCGCTTCTTTCTTTCGGTCATAGTAGGTGCTGCGTTCCATATTCAAAACCTCCAGCATTTCTGATTCCCTGTACTTGAAGCGGTTGAGATATGCCTTTGAGATAATCTCACAGTACAGAGCGCCTTTATCTGGATATTCTCTGATTTTCAACATAGCCATATCTACCAGTTCAATGATCCACTTTGTCTCAAATAAGCTGCGAATGCGTTCTTCAAATCGTTCTCTCGCTTCATCCGGAGCAAAGTTCTCCAGATAAATCAATGCACCATCTAAGCTGTCACCGTAAGTACAAATAAGGGTATCACATACATCATTCGCACGATCAATGGTAGACCAGCACACCTCTCGATATATGGATAAAATCAGCTTTGCTCTTTCATACAGAACCTTCTCGTCAATGTTCTGCATCCGGCAAAGCATTCGAATACTGCTTAATACCTGTGTATTATATCTGCTCATTCAGAATCTCCTTTCAGCCTAATCCATAAAATAAGAATTCCTTTCTAACTCCTGTCACTTGGCTAAAGGGAAACAAATACCATGGGACAAGAATGACTATAACTTCCGATATTTGATTAAAATAACAGAAGTGAAATCGGAAGTTCTTGACTTTATAAAAGTTCCGATATATAATTAAGTGGAATTAAAACTTCTGTTATGATTCTTATTATAGCATTTTCCAGAAGTTTGTCAACAAATAATCGGAAGTTACGAATAAATATTTTTTGAAAGGAAGGATACTACCATGACATTTGGAGAAAAAATTAAAGAAGCTCGTTTGGCTATGAACCTATCTCAAACGGAGCTTGCCCAGATGACCGGCATTTCCGAAAGATCCCTTTACACCTATGAGCAGCTCGGAACACTCCCCAGAAAAAGCAACATCAGAAAACTTGCTGAAGCACTGCATATCTCTGTGTCCTATCTTTTGGACGAATCTGAAACGGATAGCCAGAGCCATATAGATCAGGATATGTTTATTTTAGAGGCAAAGGAAAACTTCGGTTCAAAAGGAGCAAAAGAAGCTCAGGAAGTGTTGGGTCGTGTAAATTCTCTGTTTGCCGGTGGAGAATTGGACGAGGACGCAAAAGATGTATTCTTCCAGGCGATTATGTCAGTTTATATGGACTCTAAGAAAACAGCACGGGAAAAGTACACTCCGAAGAAATACAGAAAGCATAAAGATAAAGAGTAAAATCCTCAAGCACAGAATATGTTTTCTGTGTGCGATTCGGAGGTGAAGCAAATGAAAACGGCAGAGCATATCATTGAAACTGTCGATAAGCTTGTGCGAAAATATCACACCAGAGACCCTTACGAGCTATGTCAGCTGTTAGGTATCAAAATCCACTATTACGATTTACAGAAGAAATTGAAGGGCTTCTTCTATTACCAGTCCAGACAAAAGAATATCGTGATAGATCACAATGTGAACGGTATCCTGGAGCGTATATTAGTCGCACATGAATTAGGACACGCTGTCCTGCATACAAAAATCGCTATGATGCACGGCTTTCAAGAAATGGAAGTTTTTGATGATAGATCAATCGAAGAAAATGAAGCAAACTTCTTTGCGGCGGAGCTTCTGTTAGAAGATGGGAAAGTCCTGGAATGCCTTTCGGAACACACATTTTTTGAAACGGCTAAAATGCTCTATGTACCGGCAGCATTATTAGACTACAAATTCAGCCTGCTCCACGAAAAAGGAGAGCTGGTAAATTCGATGTATATTCGTAAAGCAGATTTCCTGAAAGAAGATCTTCATGCCTACGATAACGACATTGGTTATGGCGATATATGAATATCTATTTTTATATCTTTACAGAAAAAGTCCACCAGTACGATGCGTAGTGCATCATGACTGGTGGACTTTTTGCTTCTTAAAGAATCAGTATATTGTGCTGCAAAAAAGAACCCCATAGCAGTTCACTCTGTACCGTCAATGGGCTTCTTTTTCATTATATCAATCAAGCTCCGCTTTTTTTATCATCTCTTGCTGGTCAATCAAGACATCAATCAACTTTCCTACGGTTATCAATGTTGTTACATTACACTTTTTCAGTTTTGCAGCAATCTCATTATCAATGATGCTGTCGCATTTTGCATATGGGGTATCCAGTAAAAAATAGTCAAAGTTCTTTTCCAAGACGAATGCCAGTTTTAGAAGCATTGCCAAAGAAACTTTCGTCTGTCCAACTTCAACATGGCTCATATGATTGTTCGAGCAACCAACCAACGCACCCAAATCAGCCTGACTATAACCCTTTTCCAGTCGGGCAGCTCTAATGCGCTGACCAATCTTAACGTAATCAATTTCCGGTTGCGTTTCAATCACCTCCATGCTGTGTATGATTCTGCTATACATTATAAAATGTACCAAAAATCTCAACAACCAACATCGGGTGCAAGTTGCATTTATAAATGCAATATGATAAAATTTTATAGGCAGATTGCATTAAATGATAGAATGAAAAGAACCCCAAGACGACAATATGAGCTATCTTGAGGTTCTTTAAAATAAAAAATTCGTAGAGTACATTACTCCACGAATCGCATTCTTCTCTGTTTTTTTTAGTTTATATCTTTATTTTACAAATTGTCGCACTGTTTGTCAATATGTTAGGGACATAAAACACGAGGTTTTGCACAAAAATCCATCTTAGAAAGTTCCAAAGTCACAATTTGCCGTCAGAATTATAGTCATATTGAAGGAGGTGTACCTTATGGCACGAAAAGGAGAAAATATTTACAAAAGGAAAGACGGCAGATGGGAAGGAAGATACATTAAGTCCCGATCTTCTACAGGCAAAGCCAATTACGGTTATGTTTATGCAAAGTCATATCGAGAAGTCAAGGCAAAACTTATCAGTCAAAGTTCGTGCACGAGTAATTCTGTCACTGTCGATCCAGAAATTAGCTCAGATCAATTTGAACAGGTTGCTATGGAATGGTTTCAAGCTATATGTCCTAAAGTGAAGGAATCTACAAGCAACAAATATAGGAATCTTCTCAGCTCGTATATACTTCCTGTGTTCGGAAGCAAACAATTGCGTGATATAACACACGAGTTTATTGAAACGCAGTGTAATTTTTTCCTTGTTTCTGGTGGATTAAAGGAGAATGGACTTTCCTCTAAAACTGTTTCAGATATTTTATCTCTAATTCGAAATGTCTTACAATTTGCCACCCGAAACGGGAAAGCCATTTCTTGTGACGCACGATCTATACAGATAAAACGTCAAACGAAGGAAATGAGAGTTTTGAGTCGTGCTGAACAGGAAAAATTATGCCAATACTTGTATTCTAATCTTGATTCCTGCAATATTGGTATATTAGTATGTTTATTCACTGGTCTCAGAGTAGGTGAAATTTGTGCGTTACGATGGGAAGATGTTTCATTCTCAGATTACACAATCCACGTGCATCAAACGCTCCAGAGAATCCAAGATAGAACCAACAGTGAATACAAGACAAGGATTGTTGTTACCACACCAAAAAGTGCTTGCTCCATCCGTACTATTCCAGTACCCCATGGCTTAATGACTATTCTTACAGCACACAAAGCTTCTTCTACTGGCTACATCCTAACCAATAGCGATCAGAATCCATTAGAACCAAGAACCATGCAAAATCATTTTAAGAAGGTATTGAAAAACAGCGGAATCACCTCCGCAAATTATCACTCGTTACGTCATACATTTGCTACAAGGTGCATAGAGCTTGGATTCGATGTAAAAAGTCTCAGCGAAATATTGGGTCATGCCAGCGTGAATATTACAATGAATCGCTATGTACACCCATCCATGGATTTAAAAAGAGAAAATATGCAACGGCTTTCTGATTTATTAGCCGTCAAATAAATTGTCAACACCGTCAAATAATGCTGAGTTTTCAGTGTTTGGCGGTGTTTTTTCGTGGAGTAATGTACTCTACGAAAGAGTATACCCAGGAGGAGATTTATTGATTCAATTTGTAGGGCGAGATGCTTATAAGCAGTTTTGGAATTTTAGTAAAGATGAGAAAGAGAACTTGGCCACTCAATTGGCGATTGAGTTACCCGCACTCAGAGGAAAAGTTGGTGCATCACAAGAAGAAATTGCTTCGGCTGTTGGTATTTCACGACAAACTTATAGTGCCTACGAAAATCGGACACGCCCAATTCCATGGAGTTTATATCTAGCACTATTGTTTTATTTTGATTACATTCCAAGTACACATTATATGATTCGCCAGCTTGAATTATTCCCAAATGAATTAGACGAATGTTGGTTAGCTGGTAGAGTTTTTATTGAGGAAGAAAAATGAGCGAATATTCACAGCAAATAAAAAGGGATATTACATGAACAAAAATATAAAATATTCTCAAAACTTTTTAACGAGTGAAAAAGTACTCAACCAAATAATAAAACAATTGAATTTAAAAGAAACCGATACCGTTTACGAAATTGGAACAGGTAAAGGGCATTTAACGACGAAACTGGCTAAAATAAGTAAACAGGTAACGTCTATTGAATTAGACAGTCATCTATTCAACTTATCGTCAGAAAAATTAAAACTGAATACTCGTGTCACTTTAATTCACCAAGATATTCTACAGTTTCAATTCCCTAACAAACAGAGGTATAAAATTGTTGGGAGTATTCCTTACCATTTAAGCACACAAATTATTAAAAAAGTGGTTTTTGAAAGCCATGCGTCTGACATCTATCTGATTGTTGAAGAAGGATTCTACAAGCGTACCTTGGATATTCACCGAACACTAGGGTTGCTCTTGCACACTCAAGTCTCGATTCAGCAATTGCTTAAGCTGCCAGCGGAATGCTTTCATCCTAAACCAAAAGTAAACAGTGTCTTAATAAAACTTACCCGCCATACCACAGATGTTCCAGATAAATATTGGAAGCTATATACGTACTTTGTTTCAAAATGGGTCAATCGAGAATATCGTCAACTGTTTACTAAAAATCAGTTTCATCAAGCAATGAAACACGCCAAAGTAAACAATTTAAGTACCGTTACTTATGAGCAAGTATTGTCTATTTTTAATAGTTATCTATTATTTAACGGGAGGAAATAATTAAACTATGTTTTGAACCATGAATTAAATAAAAATGACTCTCAATTATTGGAAGTCAATTTATTAAACCAATTAAAGCTTGCAAAACGTGTAAATCTTTTTGATTATTCTTTAGAAGAATTACAAGCCGTTCATGAGTATTGGCGGTCAATGAATCGTTACTCAAAACAAGTTTTGAATAAAGAGAAAGTGGCTTAATATGGCAAATATAGTCAATTTTACTGACAAACAGTTTGAGAATCGCTTAAATGATAATTTAGAAGAATTGGTTCAAGTAAAAAAGCGGTTGAATCGCCAACCGCTTTTTTACTTGGTGGGCAATCAGGGTCAGGGAAAACCAGTTTGCGAAGAAGATGATTGAGCAGGCAGGAACAAAGTGATAAATTCAAATTGTGAGGGAAAATACAGATGAATCAAGGAAGAATTATTGTGATTACAGGCTCACCGGGGACAGGAAAAACAACAACTGCGTCAATTGTCGCAAAGGAATCAGATATGGATAAATCAGTGCATATGCACACCGATGACTTTTTTCATTACTTAAGCAAAGGCGCAATACCACCACATTTGCCAGAATCCAACAAGCAAAATCTGGTTGTCATTGAAGCCTTTTTAGAAGCTGCAAAGCGATATGCTCGTGGCGGATATGATGTAATTGTAGATGGGATTGTCGGGCCATGGTTTTTGGAGCCATGGAAAGCTCTTGCCCAAGAAGATTACGAGGTACACTATATTGTATTAAGAGCGAGTAAAAAAGAAACTATGAAGCGAGCTGTGGAACGCTCAAAATTAGATAGAAAAACAAATATTGAATTAGTGGAAACAATGTGGGAGCAATTTTCCGGTTTGGGGATATATGAATCAAATGTCATAGACACAACTACATTCACAATTAAAGATACGGTTTCCGCAATAAAAGAAAGAGTTGCATGTGGGACGTCTTTACTATCTTAGACATTCCCATTTGTCAGGAAGATAGCAAAGCCAGCCGAGCCAGTCAACGGTCAAGATGAACGGCGCATTTCATGCGCCGCCGTTGACAGTCACGCCCGTCTTTGCTAAAAAGTAATCAAGGCGGGAAAGCCCTAAAATGGCTTCCCGCCCATTTCAATTTTTAGAAAAGAAACGCTCCAAAATCAGAAAGAGAGCGTCCAAGCACTTTGAGGGATTGGCCGCCTTGTCCACCCATTCAGCGGGACAGCGGGCGGAGGTCAAGGCCGGGTGTAAACCCGTTCATTTCAGCTTAGAAACCCTTCATAAAACGGGCTTATTTAGCGATATAAGGCTTTATAATAGAGAAGGAGTGAAACTTCTATTCAAGTTTAGAAACGCCTTCCATTAGTCCGAAAGAGACCTTAGAAAGAGAATTAAATCGTAAAGTATCAGGGAAAGAAATTCAACCGACTTTGGAGAGAATAGAGCAAAAAATGGTTCAAAATCAACACCAAGAAACCCCTGAATTTAAAGCAATTCAACAAAAATTGGAAAGCTTGCAGCTACCTACACCACCAATACCCAAAACACCTAAACTTCCAGGACTTTAAACCTTAAAAAAGGAAAAGAGTAGTTACCAAAAAACGGTAACTACTCTTTTTTTATAAAAACCTTTCCTCATGTTTGAAAAGCTGATCGAGAAATAAAGCACACAACGGTATTCTTTCTTTTTTCAGTTGGTACATTTTGCAGTCTGTAACGTGTCATTTACTGTTTGTTACCTTAACATATCCAGTCGAAAACACAAGGGTATATAAACGAGCAAGCTCGCCCTTGTGTTTTCTTTGTGTCTATGTTGCGTTCTCGTCACAGCAAACGACACGAACACACTGGCGAAAATGAACCAACAAAACGAAAAAAGAAAGGAGCGTATACTTCACAGACGGTGTTAAGGATACTTACCAGATGAAACCGTACATTGCACCGACCGCTGCTGAGTTGGAACAATTTCTTTCCTCTCTAAATTAAATCTTGCCGAAGCAGTGATGTGTCAGACTTTCCTGACACATCGCCGCTTTGCACTTCACAAAATCCGCTGCCAGGAGGTGATGAAATGAGTATGGTAAATGCTGACTCCGTTCAGCTATTCGCAATGCTGAAAAAAATGCAGGATTCCATTTCCTCCATCGAAACTACCAAAAAATCTGTAAAGATGAAATATGAACAGTTAGGTGCTGGATGGCAAGATAAAAAATACAACGAGTTGGGCGTGGTTGTAAGAGACTGCAACAAGGCTCTCAATGACATATTGGTAATTATGCTTCAAGCAGAAAAATATGTGGCTTTACTCGCCAAGAGCCTTAGTGAATACGAAAGTGTTCAACTAGGATCTACAAATGGAATATCTGCAAGCACACCTCAGACCAGTAGTTTTGCTGTTACACCATCAAGTGCAGATACAACCACCTTTGAGTCAAATACCTTTGGTTCTAATCTTGCATTTGTTCAAGACAGACTATCAGCTGAACGATATTTTTCCCGTGGAAATCACTATGAAGAATATCGAGATTATTGGGAGAACGGGAACTATACCTTTTCTCGAAATGAAAATCCAGAACTCGTATACGTTAGAGCAAGGGATATTGAAGGAGTTTATCTCAGTGACCGAGAACTTGGGAACCCGGAAGGATTTTGGACACGGAATGGTCGAGAGGGATGGTCGAGAGAAAACATTCTAAGGCGAGCTTCGCACATCCAAGATGTTCGTCAAAATACTGAGTCAGGAATGTCTTTGGATGAGCTTTCACAAAACCCAGTGTTAGATGATACCATTCGTAGCTATTACAATAATCCTGTCCAGGTTGCGCAGGTAGGTTCTTATTATGTATTTCAGAGTGATGGGCGACATCGAACACTTGCAGCTCAATCGCTTGATACATATATCCCGGTTTTAGTAACAGGTAGCTACACTCGAAATGATTAACAAATGAGGAGGTGAGTGTTTGAGCAACGTAAATGCTGATGCAACTCAATTACTGACAATACTGAAAAATATGCGGACCTCCATTTCTTCTATCGAAACTACAAGAAGTTCTGTGAAGATGAAATATCAGCAATTGGGAATTGGATGGAATGACAAGAAGTACGATGAGCTGGGAACTATCGTAAAAGATTGCAACAAAGCCCTGAATGATATTTTACAGATTATGCTTCAGGCCGAAAAATACGTTGCTTCACTTGCCAAAAGTGTACAAGAATATGATAATGTTAATTTGGACACTCCTTCTGCACGAAATTCTTTCCTCCAGGGTCTGCAAACACCTAATGTTGGTAATTCGTCTTATCAGTATTGCCTTGGCGTGCTAACCCAAGGTAGCACACCAGACGGATATATCGCTGTTATATCACAACGCCATGAAAATGCAGAGCAGAATGTCAGAGAAGTGTTTGACCATTTCGCTGGTAAACTGATGATACAAGATTCTGAATATCCACCGGATCAGACAGCACATTACTCACCGGGAAATTATATAGGGCATTCACGAGGAGTCTACTACAATGCAGCTTCTGATATGACAAATCCAAGAGGTGCAGGAACAACTTATTTCCACGAGCTTGCTCACATGATCGACCATGCTTCGTGCAACTATCGGAGCAATCTATCCAATACTCCAGAATTTGCTGAGGCACTGGTTGAGGACGGACAAAGAATCCTGAGCTTATATAACAATCTTCCAGTGGAAAAGCAAACTGCTTTTCTGACCCGTATTAGGCAGGATTCAGCTCACTCCTTCTCGGACTTAATTGATGCGACAACAAATGGTCAATTGCACGGAAATTATGGTCACTCAAGGAACTATTGGACGAGACCGGGCAATCTACAAGCAGAAGCCTTTGCCCACTTTTTTGAAGCGTCTATGGGAGACCAAGGCAAATTAGAGCTATTAGCAAATTTCTTTCCTACAGCGTTTGGTATTTTTTCTTCAATGATTGATTCTATTAGACCAGATAATCATGTTAGGGTCTTGAGCAGAGAAAGGTAGGTGCATACAATGGACAAAAACAAGAGCGTTGCAGATTTTATGAATAGCTTCCTTAATACACCTGAACCGAAAATTGATAATGAGTATTATGAAATCGAAGAACAGTATTTTCGGCAATTCGGTCATGGTGTCCCAAGGGAAATGTTGCCTGATAGCATTTCAACGGAACAAATTAAACAAGCCATGAAAAAATGCATTCTTTCCAAAAAGGATAATCTCTTTGAACTATTAGGCATCATTATCAACGATAATTATTTATATTAAGAAAAGGAACGACGACATGGATGAAGACAACATTATAACTTTGAATGATGAGAATGGGAACGAAGTTGAATTTGAATTTCTTGACTTAATACCGTATCGCCAGAACGAATATGTTGTCCTGCTTCCTATTGGAGATTCGGATGGGCAAGTTGTTATTTTGCAGCTGAAAGAAATTGACGATGAAACAGAAGAATATGTTGGTGTTGAAAACGAATTTGTGTTAGAGACTGTCTTTGCTCTGTTCAAAGAGCGAAACAAAGATTTCTTTACATTTGAGTAATTAAACAATGCAAGCTCAAACCAACAACACGATAAAAGGGGGGTGCATTATGGATATTTGGCATCGTGTAGGCAGAATTGTTCGCTTCTCAAACTTAGGAACTCTTCTGTTCTTTACTCTTAATATTCTGCTGATTGTTGCTGTGTTCGGTTCGTCAGGAAGCATTGTTGAACTGATTTGTATTTACTTTTTCACAGTAGCTATCAGCTTATCCCCATTAGGCGAAATGTGCCTGGCTGCCTTCGCAGGAGCAAGCGATATAAAAAGAGTAGATATAAAACTTCGAGTTGTCCCGCTGGTTCAATATGTTTTAGATAAAGCAAAAGAGAACACATCATACTGTCCTAAAAAAGTGAAAGTGAAGATTATCCATGATCCTGCTCCAAATGCATTTGCTCTAGGTAGGCAAACACTATGCATAACTGACGGATTGCTTTTACTCTCCGATGATATGATACTTGGAATTCTCGCCCATGAGATCGGACATCTCTCATACGGACATACTGTTATCCAATTATTGATTGGCGGGGGCAATATATTTATATCCGGGTGCCTCCTGTTAATCAAAATATCCTACTGGATTTTTTCTGCAATCATGGGGCTGTTCGCAATATGCTCTCGTAGTGGTGTAATGGGTATAATTACCGCAGTTTTCGCAGGAATATCAACAGCACTTTCTTGGTTATGGGTAAAGTTCTGTATGCTTTTTCTGATGTGGTCTATGAGACAAAATGAGTATCTGGCTGATGAATTTGCTTATAAAATTGGTTTTGGTCTTGAATTAGCGACGGTATTAGACCAACATATCTCAGATGTTCCGCATGATGGTTTTCTCAGTGCAATATACTCAACTCATCCATGCAACGATGATAGGGTTGCAGCATTGCAAAATTTAGGTGTACCCTATTCTCGATACTAAATTCATAATCTCACAAATTGGCAAGCAGTGTAAACCTGTACAGGTTCACTCATTTTCTCGATTTTCCCTTCGGTGCAATCTTCGCAAATTTGCTTGTTGGGGAAGCATCCCCAATCCCCTTTGAACATCATCTGCCGATGATGGCTACACGATTTTCAATCGTTTCTCAAAGAACAGTAGAATAAAAATTTGCCCATGGTTGAAAGCACCGAAATCGAAAAGCAAAAAAGCAGCCACGATCCGCACCCTTTGGGGAGTGCAGACCGTGGCTTTTTGCTTTAACGGAAGTTCTTCTTTTCCTCTTTCTCTTTCTCTTTTTCCTGCTCTTTCTGCCTGTCGATATTCAAAATCGTTTCAACCGTCCGTTTGGCAATCAGCAGTTCTTCTTTCTCTTTTCTGATCTGACGGTACTCAGCGTAGTCCTGCTTTTTCTGGACTGCCAGCTGATGAAACTCCTCATACAATGATTGCATGGACGGGAGCTTTGTAATCTGCAATTCATCAAAGGCTTGCTTCGCCGCTTTATGAATTGTGATTTCCTGACGGTGTTCTTCAAAGAATTTTTTGCTATATCCAGACTTGCGGTACTCGATATAAATTTGCCTTGTGTTGCGATAATTTTTGATGTGCTGCTGCAACGCCTGAACCTCAACCATACGTTTCTCTGCGACCTTGATAGAATCAGAAAGCGCATCGAACCGGGCAGACAGATTTTCAATATGAGCAGTCAGATCGTCGTAGTTGCCCAAGCCTTTTTCTTTCAGTAGGATTACCGTTCGGGCAGCTTCTTTTCGGTTGAACTTCTTCGCCCACTTTTCATAACCGACCGTCTTGCCCTCGGCCATCTTTGCCTGAATATCAATCAGCATCTGGAACTGCTTCGGGGCAGGAGCCTTGGCAGAGCCGCCTTTTGATTTGTGCAGGTTCTTGCCGGAGATAACCGCTTGAATTTCCTCTTTGCTATATCCTTCGCCCAGGGAACGCAGCCGAATGAAACGCTTCTGATTCTCGCCCTTGAACGCAGGCTGCTTTCCATCCTTGAACTCAAATCCCATGTCAGCCAGAGCCTGAACAAAGCCATCAAAGCTCTTTGGTTTCTGCTTCAGCACCGCATCAATCGCATCACATAATTCGTCACGCTGGGTACGCTTCTTGGGATAAACAGTTCTTTTCTGGCGCTCCCGATACGGCTTCGGTGTAATAATGGACAGCCCGTGTTCCAGGCAAACCATATCACTGAGTCTTTGCACCGCCAGACCGGAAAGAAAGAAGTTTTTGAATTTCCGTGTGGCATCCAGCGAGGTCGAATTATAAATGATATGATTGTGAATGTGGGATTTGTCGATGTGGGTCGCAACGATGAAAGCGTGTTTTCCCTTTGTCCATCGCATCGCTGTTTCATAGCCGACTTGGTTCGCTTCTTCCGGGGTGATTTCTCCCGGCTTAAAGGACTGGCGTATCTGGTATGCGATGATATTGTTCTTCTGCTGTCTGCCGGTAATATGCTGATACTGCCGTTTGGAAAGCAGAAATTCCTCATCTGCTGTCTTTGGATCACACTCATAGGAACTGATAAATTCGCCATCATTGGTTTTTGCGGCATTTTGTGAGTAGTCGGTTCTGTCTGCCAAACATTGAGCGACCGTCTTTCCCTTATTCACATGGAGTGCAATCAATCTTGTCGCTGCCATTCCCATCACTTCCTTCCCAAAAAGAAAAAGCCACCGGTCGGTGACTTTTCTCTGATATTATCTTATGACCTGATAAATGCTCCCAGACTTTCTCCAATATTCTCGACTTTCATAACAGCCCAGACGAGCAAGAACACCGCTGCTATTGTCGCAATTCCAAGAACCACAAGAATAAGCAGGGACTGCCACAAAGCCTTTACAATGCAGTAAATCGCAGATCCGCCAATGACCAAGAGCAATAAACCAATTACATAGGACACAACATTTGTAAGCAGATTTCCAAGAATGCAAATCACTTTTACAACGAACAGCACCGGCAGTGCCAATATCTTCAATACCAGCTTCATAGGCTCAACCCCTTTCTTTTAATTATATTGTACAAGGGTATCTGCCATAACGCAATGATGTCAACCCTTATGTAAAAGCCGCAGCCGAAACTGCGACTTCCCAACAAGTTGTCGGATTACTGGATTGAGGACAGGCGAACAAGAACTTCTCTCATGTCCGTCCAGATCTCCTCCAGCCGTTTTTGCAAATCCTCAATGTCAGCACGATAGATGCTGCCTGTTTCGTTCGCTCGCTTTGCGTACTGGTTCAGGTTGTTGGAGCAGATTCGCAGGAGCGAAACCAGGGCTTTCACATCCTGCAAATCCAGTCTGATACAGTAACCATCCAGAGCCATTTTCCGCAGATAGGCTCCCATGCTGCGGATGCCAAGCTCGTCCATCTTCTCATGGATTCGCTCGACCTCCTCCTTGGATGCAAGGAAATGAACATCCTGATCTCGCTTTGCCATTACAACACCTCCTCACGGGTTTCAGAGTATTTTGCAGGCGGGATATGCTCCGCTTTGGATTTCAGATCAGCCAACACAGAAGGACGCTCTGACTCGCTTCTTTCGTCACGATTTTCCACAGAGTCCTCCATATTCAGGGCTGCATCCAGTTCTGCCAGTCGCTGACTTTTGGCTGTCAGCTCTGCTTCCTGCGGGAACGGTTTTCCAACCTCCGCCTTGGCTGCTTCCTGCTGATTGTAGAGATTATTCAACTGCTCATTGGCTCGTTCTAAGCGCTCAAGGATGCCTGCAAGGGCATTGTCCAGTCGGGTGATATTTCCTCGTGCGTCCGTTCCAAGGGCTACTCTGTGGCTCACAGCGCCCTTCAGGGTCACATCGAACTCGTTCCGGAAACTGTCAAACGAAAGCTCCATCTGAAAGCCACGGTAACTGCCAAGAGGAACCGGATCGGCACTTTTCGTGTCCTTACAAGCCGCAAGGAGGATTTCACCGGCATCTGCCTTTTCGGTGTAGGCTTTGCCCATGATTTCCATGCCGCAAAAGCCATCGGCAATCTGCGGGTGTGCTTCCACGGTTTTAATATCAGCTTCAAAGCCATGAATATAGCCTGTCTGCTTTTCAATCTCAGCCGGGAAGTATTTCAGAAGCTTATCTTCCATACGGTACTGCTGGCTCTGGTGGTCAGCTTTCAGCACCTTCAGCCTTGCCACATCAATGTCCAAGTCCATCTTTTCCTTGATAAGCGGATTGCCGGCACACAGCGCCTTGATCTCCGCATAGGACAGCGCCTGCTCATCCACATCGTCACAGGAGCGAACCGGTGATTTGGAGGTCATAATCTGAGAAATAAACTTCTGCTTGTTTTCCAAGGTCTGATACAGGTAGGCATCGAAGGTTCCCTCGGTCACATACTGATACACCTGAACCTCTTTGTTCCGGTTGCCCTGACGGATGATACGACCGTTTCTCTGGGTCATATCAGACGGACGCCAACCCACATCCAAGTGGTGAACTGCCACCAATTTGTCCTATAGTGATAGGTAATCCTTTGATGTTATCTCCAGATTTTCCCCCACTTCACACCGGACGTGAGAGTTTCCCCTCATCCGGCGTTCCATCATCAGTAACTTCTACTTTTTAACATCGTAACTTACAGTTCCTTATCAAGTGCTTTTACGTCTATTTCCTCTAATCCTGCATTTTTTCTTATGGTATTTACTTTCCGTCTTTGATTACTTTCCAGTTTGTATTTGTTTAGAATACGCTTGATTTCTTTGTTGTCCTGACTTTTTATCAGCCTTTCCATCTCTTTATGCACAATAATCAGATTATTATATTTATCATCACCGCCACAAGATTTTGGTATTTTACGGACACACCGCATATTTTCCAAAGTTAGAGGCAGCTTGCAAATTGCACATTTTCCTCTTTGTGCCACAAACAGCGAAACGCAGTTATCATTAAATTCTACAGTTTCATTACTGATAGGGTTTCTCATAAGTTCATGCACCCTCTCTATATCTACAGTTTCTAATTGTTTGTGTATTTCTTTTCTTCCCTCAGCTGTATATTTATTTACTACAGCCTTTTTGTGGAGCGGAACACGATGTTGCACATATCCTATTGGGACTAATGGCACACCGTTTATAAATCGCAGTTCTTTACTTTTTCCATATCTTTCTGAAAGATATGGTGTTAATGCTTCGTTAGTTCTGCGTTTCACTCTTGTATTTAATCTGATTTTTATGCTTGTCTTGATTTCATAGGCTAAAGTCTGTATATCTGGATTTACGCACGTTGCCATGCTGTAATAATTCTGCATTCCCATGACAAAGCTATTATAATCCCGAATTGCATACTCACCGGCTCTGCTTCCATTCGTTTTCTGTATTGCTATGATTCTCTCTTTTGCGTTGGTTTTTATTTTCTTCAAAGCCTTTTCTGAGATATGTGATTTTACTACATACTTATCGACTGGCGGTTTACATTTTGTGTCCTTGCCTTTCTTATGCACTTTTATCCTAAATCCTAAAAATTCCGAATAACTGTGTTTTAGATTGACAATTTTTGATTTTTCTGGACTAATATCCAGTCCTAGCCTTGTTTTGAGCCATTGTTTTGTGGCTTCAAACATTACAACCGCATCTTTGTGTTTCCTGCAAAAGATTTTAAAATCATCAGCGTACCTTACGATGAAGCACTCTTTTAATGTGCTGTTCCGCAAAGCCCTGTACTTCTTTGATTTCGATTGAGTTCCATTCGCCTTTATTGCTTCTTTATAGACGTGTCTTGTAGGCATAAATTCCCACTGGCTGGCAATCCACCAGTCAAGTTCATTCAACACCACATTCGATAACAATGGTGAGATAATCGACCCTTGAGCTGTGCCTTTCTCTGGAAAACCGATTTCTGCAATTTCTCCTTTTAACATGGCTGAAATAATACTAATGAGCTTTTTATCCTGTATTCCTATCGTCCACAACTGTTTTAATAGTTTTCCGTGGCTGACATTATCGAAAAATCCTTTAATGTCAATATCCACCACGATATACAGTTTGTTGCTCTGTATAAGTTTCTCTGCCTGTGCAAGTGCATTTTCCACACCTCTATTTGGGCGGAATCCATTGCTTCTATCGTGAAATTTTGCTTCACATATCGGCTCTAACACTTGCAGAATACATTGCTGTATCAGCCTGTCTTCAATCGAGGCAATCCCAAGTGGCCTTTTCTTTCCATTACCTTTGTCAATCTCCACTCGTCTGATGGCTTTCGGCGTGTACCATTCCAGTTTGTTACGGACAAGTTCGATGACCTCTTTTTCAGTCATTTTTGCTAAATGCTCTATCGTTTTTCCGTCAACCCCCGGCGTGGTACTTCCATCATTTTTTTTCATGTTTCGATAGGCGAGTTTGATATTTTCTTCCATCAAAATCAATTCCATCAGGTTTCTAAATTTCCTGTTTTCTAAACTTTTCTGGTATAGTTCGTCAAATATCTCCTGCAATCCATAATACTCAATGTTTCTTAGAGTCTGACGTTTCAGCACTTTCTTCGGCACTGCCAAAGTCGGCTGTCCGCCTTTCTTAGTCTTACTCGAACCTTTGATTCATTACGAATTAAATTTCGATTCTTACTGATTGACTGGAGCCTATCCCTCCACGGCTTATTATCACCGCTTCATTGGTACTGTGGCTCCACTTTCAGTCAGATAAAAGCAGGTTATACTAATGTCAATCGCTTTCCCTGCTAACACTTCATTGCGTGTAAACACTCCGTGTTCTGACCTTCCCTTGTTCCGATATTCCTATCTGTTCATGCCGCCCTTAGGTGTAGCCTATAAGCCTGTATGCTTGCCAGTGCCTGTAACACTGTAAGGTATTTCATAACGTCCATTTTTACTTTACCTCACATACCCCGTAGATTTACGGTTATGACATTTCTGCCATATCACGCTTTAGACTCGTACACTCGGCTGTTCGTCTGCTGTTTTACCAGCTATCCTCACCATAGGCAGTTTATAGACCTCCGGCATATAGGACACACCATCCACCTCTGGACAGCTTTCGACAACTTAATGTTTCGGTGCCTCTCTGCCGACTTCAACGAGCTTCGCACATACAGCGTTTTACACCGCCTTTGCACGTCGTAGTATCAAGGGGAGCGTTTCAGGGCGTTACCCCATCATTCCACTCCTCGGAATATCAGTTAGCTGAATAGATTCAGCCGTCGATTTTAGTTCTAATACAGGATTTATCCCACATTAGAGTTTGTACGACAACAAGTCGCACGGACGTTGGTTCCTGCACCCATCTTTTGCGTACTGCCAAGAAGCACTCGCACCTGCCCGGTACGAACCTTGGCAAAGAGGTCTTTTTTCTTTGCCTCGGTATCTGCATCATGGATAAAGGCAACTTCTTCCGCAGGCACACCGTTTGCAATCAGCTTGGTTTTGACATCATCATAGACATTGAAGGTTCCATCATTTTTCGGTGTGCTAAGGTCGCAGAACACCAACTGGGTCAATTTGTCAGCCTGACCGTCCTGCCAGATACGCAGGATATTTCCCACGCAGGCATTGAGCTTGCTGTCAGGGTCATCGGGTAACAGGGTGTTCATTAGCCGCTGATCCAGTCCCAATTTTCGTCCGTCGCTGGTAATCTTGAGCATATTATCGACGGACGGGTCTACAATACCGGCATGAACATCTGCTGCTCTCTCTGAAAGGGAAGCCACCATATCCTTCTGGTACTCAGAGGGCTGAACCACAACCGTTTCAAACTTTGCTTCGGGAACAGGGAGATGCAACTGGTCAGAGGTCTTGATGTCGGCAACCTCCTTGAACATATTCATCAGTTCAGGCAGGTTGAAGAACTTCGCAAATCGGGTTCTGGCACGATAGCCGGTTCCCTCCGGTGCAAGCTCAATCGCAGTTGTTGTTTCTCCGAAGGTCGATGCCCAGGAATCAAAATGGGTCAGGTTCTTTTGCTGGAGCGTACTGTACTGGAGATAGCGCATGACCGTATAAAGCTCGGTCATCGAGTTACTTACTGGAGTACCGGTTGCAAAGATCACACCACGCCCGCCGGTCAGCTCATCCATATAGCGGCACTTCATAAACATATCCGAAGATTTCTGGGCTTCGGAGGTGGACAGACCTGCCACATTTCGCATTTTTGTGTAGAGGAACAAATTCTTGAACGCATGGCTTTCGTCCACAAACAGCCGGTCTACACCCAACTGCTCAAAGGTAATGACATCATCTTTCTTGTCAGCGGCAAGGAGCTTGTCCAGTCTGGCTTCCAATGATTTTCGTGTTTTCTCCATCTGCTTGATCGTGAAGTTTTCGCCACGCTGCCATTTCAGCTCCGCAATCGCACCCTCGATCTCATCAATCTGCTCCCGCAGCTGCCGTTCCTGTCGTTCGGCAGAAAGCGGGATTTTTTCAAACTGGCTGTGACCGATGATGACTGCATCATAGTCACCCGTTGCGATACGAGCGCAGAACTTCTTACGGTTTGCTGTTTCAAAATCCTTCTTGGTGGCAACAAGGAGCTTGGCACTCGGATAGAGGTGCAGGAACTCGTTTGCCCACTGTAAGGTCAAGTGATTCGGCACAACGAACAGGGATTTCTGGCTCAATCCAAGCCGTTTACTCTCCATAGCCGATGCAGCCATCTCGAAGGTCTTGCCCGCACCAACTTCGTGTGCAAGCAGCGTATTTCCACCATATAGCACATGAGCGATAGCATTTCTCTGGTGTTCACGGAGGGTAATATCCGGGTTCATGCCGCCGAAACGGATATGAGAGCCATCATACTCACGAGGTCTGGTGGAGTTAAAAAGTTCGTTGTACTTGGTGGAAAGGGTTTCTCGTCTGTGCGGATCTCTCCAAATCCAATCTCGGAACGCATCCTTGATTGCCTGCTGTTTCTGCTGTGCCAGGGTAGTTTCTTTTTTATTGAGGACACGCTTCTGCTTACCATCTGCATCTTCAATCGTATCATAGATACGAATATCCTTCAGATTCAGCGTTTCCTCCAGAATCCGATATGCGTTGGCTCGCTCTGTACCGTAGGTGACATACGCCGCCACATCGTTGTAGTTGGGAGAACTCTTACCGTTGATGCGCCACTCTGCGGTCAGCTCGGAGAACTTGACCTCAATGGAACGGCGCAAGTAATACGGCGTTTCAAAGGTTTCCTCCATGAACTGCTGAATATAATCGGCATCAATCCATGTTGCACCCAAACGCACATCAATCTCGGACGCATCCAAGTCCTTCGGCTGTGCTTTCTGCAAGGCTTCCACATTGATGTGGAAGGAAGAATCCCTGTCTGCCGCCATCTGTGCGACACGCAGCTTGCTTCTTACATCACCGGAAAGGTAATCATCGGCAGTCTGCCATCCAACTTCCACAGCATCGGGAGCCATCGGGTCTTTGAAGATCACCCCTCGAAGCTCTGCCTGAATCGCATCGTATTCTCCAGGTGTTCCAAGCAGCTGTGCCATAAACGGCAAATCCACCTTGCCACGCTCACCGATAGAGATTGCCAGAGCTTCGGACGGCGTATCCACGCTCGTCACTCTGCGTTCCGGCTTGATGGTTCGCTTGGTGAACATATCCGCCTTGCTTTTCAGATTGCCGTCCTCATCCACATTTTCCAGAGAACACAGGAGATAGTAGGAGGAATCGTCAGCAAATGCCTGACCATTGGCTCGATTATTGATAAGCCCGTTCTTTGCGGCAAACGCATCGTAGGCATCATTCAGTTCTGCCTGTTTCTGAGTAATCATTTCATCCGGGTAATCCTCAAGCTGATATTCGATCAGCTCGTTGACGATACCACGAAGTTCCACCATGCCCATCACACGGTCTTTTGCTTTCTCATTCAGGTCTACACGGCGCATCAGGGAGTTTTCACGGAAGTACACATTGCCATCCACCACGGTATAAGAGAAATTCTTTACATCCGGGGTTGCAGGAATGGTTTCGATTTCCTTACCCTTGTCAGCTTCGGGAAGCTCCACAGCCTGATAGGTTCCTTGGATGTGGGAAACTGCTTCTTTCAGAAGTTCGGACAGTTCCATGCCCTCAATGGGACGCACTGTAATGTCCATGCCGTAGGCGGTACTTTCTTCCACCGTATCGCCCAGAACCATTTCAGGATGAGCGACAAAGTAGCTGTTCATGGTGTGTCCTTCTTCGGTGCGGTCAAGGTTTACCCATTCCGGTACAATGTCAATCGGATGGTCACGCTTTTGCAGGAACAGGATGTCGGACACGACTTCCGTGCCTGCGTTTTTCTTAAAGGCATCGTTTGGCAGACGGATTGCACCAAGCAGTTCCGCCCTCTGCGCCATATATCGCCTTGCGTCAGAGTTCTTGGAATCCATGGTGTAACGGCTTGTCACAAAAGCGACCACACCACCGGGACGAACCTGATCCAAAGCCTTGGCAAAGAAATAGTTGTGAATGGAGAATCCCAGCTTGTCATACGGCTTGTCGGACACTTTGTAGTTGCCGAAAGGGACATTACCCACAGCCAGATCGTAAAAGTCTCGGCGGTCTGTCGTTTCAAAACCGGCTACTTTGATTTCTGCGTTGGGATAGAGCTTCTGAGCAATTCTGCCGGTGATGGAATCCAGTTCCACACCATACAAACGGCTGCTCTGCATTTCAGGAGGGAGCATACCAAAGAAGTTGCCGATACCCATAGCAGGCTCCAGAATATTTCCTGTTTCAAAGCCCATCTGTCCGACCGCATCGTAGATGGAGCGAATGACCGTAGGGCTGGTGTAATGTGCGTTCAGGGTGGAAGCTCTTGCCGCAGCATATTCATCTTCGGAAAGCAGGTTTTTCAGTGTCTGATACTCCTTCGCCCAATTTCCCTTGTCCGGGTCAAAGGCATCTGCCAGACCGCCCCAACCGACATAATTCGACAAAATCTCCTGTTCTTCGGTAGTGGCGTTCCTGTTCTCGCTTTCCAGTTTGAACAGAGTTTCAATGGCTGCGATGTTTCTTGCGAATTTCTGCTTCGGTCCACCTTCACCGATGTTGTCATCCGTGATGTGGAAGTTCACCGCAGGAACAGGTGGGATTTCTCTGGTGGTGATGGACTGCTCAAGCTGAGCGATAATGTCCATGACTTCGGCATTCTGCCATCCGTCCACCTGGGCATAATCCTGAATGATGGTGTCCTTTCCATCTACGCACTGTACGAAGTCCAGACTACCCGGCAGATCTCTGGTATTCATTGCACCCAGGGCTTTTCTCTGCGTGTCAGGAAGTGCATAGTAGGCTCGCAGGGCATCATCAAAGGAACTGTATTCCTTGATGTCCAGCGCACCCCGCTTCTGAATGTCCTCGGCAACATAAAAATGATCGATGAAGTGTTCCGGTTCCTGCTGTTCGGGTTCCGCACTGGCTCTGACCTGTGCGTGTGCCTTTTCGTCAGGGTAGTCCCCATAGATACGGATGCACTTATGCTCCTGCTGATCGTAAACGGCAGCACCATCGTACTTGAATCCGTCATCCTCCATGGTTCCGTCCACATAGCCCTGGGCAGCTTTTTCCGCTTCTTCCAGAGTGTAGTAGTCCAGTTTATCATCGAAGCCGTTTTCAAAGTGATGGTAGGCGGCAACCAGATAGCGGGGAGCCATGCGCTCCTCGTAGCTGTTAATCATCTCAGGTGTCAGCCATTCTGGTTTGTCGGGAATCATTTCATACAGCTCACGCATCTTGGCAATCTGTGCATGGCGGTTGCCTGCCCACAGATGCTTTTCGCTGTGCTGTCCTGCACCAAGGAAGTATTCGCAGTCCATACGCAGACGGTCTAACAGCTGATACTCAGGGGTGTAGTCCCTCGGTTCGGTTTTGCCCAGAAAATCCTCTGTAACGGGCTTTTCTTCGGTTTGGGCATCAACCCTTACCGCATGGTTTCTTTCGTCCTGAGAGAGCATACGCTCGAAATTCTCACGATTCTCGGCACGGAAGATGGGATAAGCAAGCGTAGGGTCACGCAGCTGAACTTCTCTGTCCGTGATCTGCTCCACACGGAAAGCTGTATCGTCCAGATATACCGTGTCACCGACCTGATAATTCCATTTCGGTTCCTCGGAAGCAGATGCTTCCACAACTTCGGCAGGCTCTGCCACAGGCGCTTCTGGCTGAACCGACTCCATCGCAGCTACGGACTGACGAACTTCCTCCAAATAGTCATTGGCAAGCCATTCGTCCGTGAAGTATTCCGTAACGCCTTCCGGGTCTACATAGTAGTCATCGGTCTGATTATCCCAGATCGCATACTCGCCATCCTCGGTATCAATCACTGCGAAACGGTCATAAACATCTTCCAACGGATCAGTTTTAGCTTCTTCGATAGCCTGTCGTTCCGCTTCTTCCTCCGGGCTGAGGTAGCGTCCCTTTCGTATCAGACCGTCGATTCTCTGCACCACCTGCGCCCAGGACATCTGCAATTTATCGCAACCGCTCTTGGTGTAAGCAACACCCTTGGCATCGTGATCCTGACCGCTGTGCGTTGCACCAGAGCAGGCATGGGAATGACCACCGGTTCCGTATTCATGCTTCAGGAAGTCCATCTTTTCCTTGGCAGAATGATTCTCCTGCCAGTAGTTATAAATACGGGCTTTACCACCGGAAAAGCCGCTTCCACGGGTCAAGTCTGCATTGACTTCATCATCCGTAATGAACTGGCGGACAAGGGGCATCTGCATCATATCGGTCTGATACTCACGCAAAGGCATATTCAACTCATACAGCTGTTTCTGAATGAGATTCAGCTTGTGATAGTGAAAACGAAGCAGATCGGGATTTTCCGCAAGGTTTTTTCTAAATTCCGAATACTGCTGTACCAAGGTTGCGTGGAAACGAGGGTCATCCAACTTTTCAGCCAAGTCTGCGGTTTCGTCAGGGAAACCACGAAACGGTTCCTGATGAAGAATTGCCAGATAGTTGCTGGAACGGGCTTCTTCACTCAAATCGTGATAAAGATGCCACAGGGATTCTGCCAACTTCTGACGCTCATATCCGGATGCTTCTACCAGTTCCACATTAGTTGCGAACCGACCATTTTCAAGCAGTTCTCCAATGCGCTCGGCAACCGTTTCCCAAGAAACGATCTGCGCTCTGGGGCTGTCAATGGCAGAGGAACCTTTGGCAAGGTGGATACCGTCCTCGGCATACCACGCACAGATATTCCCGCTATCTTCTTTCAGACCATAGCCGCCGTGATAGACCTGCTTTAAGGTCTGAACGATTTCTTCCAACGGCTTCTGCTTCATATATTCCAGCGCTACGACTTTTCGGGCTTCATCGGTATTGCTACCAAGCAGAAGGAAGTGGTCGATTTCTTCCTGGGCAAAAGAAAAAGCAGAGGGCGTAAAGCTCTCTGCTCGGTCGATAAAACTGATTTGTTCATTTTCGGAGAGGAAAAGGTTCAGACTCAGCTGTTGATAAGCTCCGTCATCACGACTTCCTCCGCCTGTGCTTTCAGGCTGTTCATGTGCTGCACCCACGCCATCTGCTGCGTTTCCTTGTCCGGTGCGGGGCTGTCCTTCAGGTACTGCTCCATCAGAAACTCCACTCTGGCTTTCGCTGTTTCCTCGATCTCCCACAGGTGCGGGAACAGGCTCTCCGTCAGAATCATGTCGTTCAGGAGCATCGGATTGTTCTGTTCCAAAAATGCTCGACGCATCCTGCCGTACTTGCCCAGAGGTTTCTCTCCCTCGTTCTCCAACTGAAGGTTCGGAATCTGATAATCTCCGGCCTGTCTGTAAGTCATCTCGCTCATAATCTGTACTCCTTTCGGTAGCTTTAATCTGCTCATGTTCTCCAATCGCTTTTTCGATTTCCTGAAACATCCTTGTGCTGATGGCATTCACCGCAGTACCAAGGGCATTTACCGTCTGTCTGGTGTTAAAATCAAACACCTTCTGGAAATCCTCATGCTCGAAGTAGTTGTCGGGACTTTCCACGAACCGGCAATACATCGTATAGGATACGCTGTTTGCCACCGCATTTTTGAAAGCTACTTCGATGTTGAGTTCATCATACTCCTCAAGGAAGCTGTTGGCAACGATGTCGAGGAACTGCTTTTTGTAATCGTCCCAATACTCAGCCGCCAGTGCGGATGCAATATCTTCAAGCTGTGCTTCCAGTACCCCGTCAGCGGCAACACCGAAGGTACGCTCCATCGCTTCCATGACATAGGAGCGGTTTTCAGGCGTCACCTCCCACGGTTTCAGTTCCGGGGAAGAACGGCGAACGCCGGTATCCGCCACATCAAACACATAGCGCAGATACGGTTTATCCCTGTTCATCACAAACAGAGCAATGCCGGTAGAGCCACGCTTTACATATCTGCGGTAATTTTCAGCGTTCCAGTCCTCATAGGGCTTGCAAAAGGTCGCATTGGGGCGCTGAGCATAAATCATCACCTGTTCCGGATAGGTGAACTCATAGTTGCGGGACATCGTTCTCAAAAACGAAGTCCAGTTATCTGTGTTCGAGGTGATTTTCCCAATCGTTTCTTTTGCTAATCCGGAATAAAATCGCTCTTTTGCGTTCATTGTATCCCTCCAATCCTATCAATCCGGATAAAGGTTCAGCTTCTCAAAGGCGGCATCGTCCATGGCTGAAACTTTACGGAGAACCGAGTCTGCCAAAGCAAAAAGCTCTGACTCGTCCTCCGAAAGCTGTTCCTTCATCAGTGTCAGTGCTTCACACAGCCCTGACCTTGTGCCAGGGCTGTAAAGCATCATCATGTTCCGCTCATCCTGTGTGAAATCCATCATTCAATCTCCCTTTCCGGGTGGCTCTTGGGCGGCTTATGGGAAACATCCGGCACGGGCTTTTCCTTTAACTGCTCCAACACCGAAGGACGTTCCTCTAATCCGGACGCTTTTCCGTTATTGATGATACCGTCAATCATCCCATAATCATCTTCCATTGCCATCTCTGCGTTTTTCAGGTAGTTTTCGGACTTCATAAAGTTTTCCAGCTTCTGAAACCCAACAGAATCTACATAGTGAAAGGATACCTCACCGACTACCTTTAAGGCTACGATGTCGCTGACCGACATACTGTGACCACGGAAATCATCCGGGTGGTCAATATTGAACTTTACATACAAATCTTCCAGCTGCCGATTCACATCCTCGGACATAGAAATGGAGCCATGATAGACCACCTCGTAACGGTCAATCTCAGGCTCCATTTCTTTCTTCTGAAGGTAGCTGTAATTTGCAAACATGAGCGGGATATTATCGTCTACATCTTCCCGCAGCTGAAGAATCGCATAGGAATCCGTGGGGCTTTCCAGAAAAGCAACCATTCTGTCATCCGGGGTGGTATTTCCGTGAACATCATCCCATTTTTCGTTTTTCATATCCGTGTCCTCCTTATCGTTCAGGCTCTTTGCGTTTGGGAGAGGGACTGGCAGGCGCAGCTTTTTCTGCGGCCTGTGCCAGTTTTTCCATGACCGACTCACGCTTCGGAGAGTCGAGCTTATCCAGCTGACTTTTCAGCACTTTGGCAACCTCAACCGCAGTTTCCTCACGGGCTTCTTCAATGGCTGTATTCAGGAACTCACGATACGGAGCCGTATTACCAGCGGCAAGATCTGCCTTGATTTCTTGGATATGCGCCTGCACATCATCGACCTGATCCATATATTCATAGGGGTCGAAGTTCTCTGCAAAACGGTCGAGCTTAAAAGCAAGCTCAGCGATAGGGTCATTGACCACCACCGCCTGTCTGCCGACTTCAAAAGCCTGCTCCATGACATCCTCATAGAACATTGCCCGCAGTTCCCGGCGCTCCAGCCCGAAGGATTCCAGAATATCCCGGCGGACTTCGAGCATGGACAGTTCAGGGTTATCAACCTGACCGCCATCAATCTCGTTGTAGTTTTCATCCAACAGGGTGTAGTCGTAACCATCTTCGCAGGTCTGCACCGCAAGGATTCTATCCTTTCCGACCTTCCATGCGGCTTCATCGCCCATAATCTCAGGCTCCGGCATATAGCTTGCGCCGTTGCGCTCCATAATTTCTGCAAACTGGCAGATATGAAACACATTGTATCCGATCTGCGTATGATACTCGTCAATGAAGGTGCAGGGCTTCACAACCATTTCATCCGGGTAGTGAATCTGCACACAGCTGCCATCGGGGATATGAAACAAATCCTTATAATGGCTGTCGATAAATCGGATTTCCTTACCATCCGGGTTGTACTCATTTGTCATTTGCGCTTTCCTCCATTTTCAAATTCCATACTGAACTTCGTTTTGCCATCATCTGATACCTCCATAAAGACGGTGGCATCAAAGGTGTTGCCCGTTCTTTCGGACTTGCAATTCTTGAGCTTTACCTTGCCGGAACCAAGCAATTTCTGCGCCGTGGCAGAAGTCATGCTCTTGCCGATGCTCGCAAAGTAGCGATTGTTTTTCCAGAGGGCAAATTTGCAAGCTCTGTTGGAACAGAAAAATGCCTTGGCTTTGTCCTCTACAGCACTGCCGCAGAGCGGGCATTTGCCGATAGAATTGGCTTCTTTCGACATCATAACCTCGGAATCACGGATTACTTCATAGTTCTGAATCAGACCGGCAATCACATCTTTGATCTCGTCCATAAAGTCCTCGCTGGCATATTCGCCTTTCTCAATGAGCAACAATTTTTCTTCCCAATCCGCCGTCATGGATGGGGACTGAATCTGTTCCGGCATGACTGTTACCAGAGCCGTACCCTTGTGGGTCGGAATCAGGTGTTTGGTTTTCTTATCACCCTTACGCTCCAGAAAACCGATGCGAACCAGCTTCTCAATGATACCGGCACGGGTCGCAGGCGTTCCCAAACCTTTGCGCTCCACCTCATCAGGCATTTCGTCCGCACCGGCAGTTTCCATAGCAGAAAGCAGAGTATCCTCGGTAAAGTGTTTAGGGGGAGATGTTTTCCCTTCCTTGATTTCCGTGCCGCTGACGGTCATTTCGTCACCAACGGAAACAGAAGGGAGTGTCTGCACGTTTTCGTCGGATTTTGTCGAATCATTTTTCTGAACCAGAGCTTTCCATCCATCCTGCACAACAGTTTTGCCTTTGGTGGAAAACACGGTACCGCCACAGTCCAGCTCAATAACTGTCTCTGCGTATCGGTGCGGATCGCCAACAGCTACGCACAACCGATTCGAGATCAGTTGCAAAATTGCAAGTTCACCCTTGGGAAGTTCGCTCAGATTGCATTTCTGCAATTCTCTGGTCGGAATGATGGCATGGTGATCTGTGACCTTTTTGTTATTCACAACCTGCTCTGCATGAACTGGTATGTTATCCACATCCTCCACGGGGAATGTGTGGAAAGCCAGCTTTACGAGGTCGGTCAGGCTATGTGCCATATCTTCCGTCAGAAACCTGCTGTCGGTACGGGGATAAGTGACCAGTTTCTTTTCATAGAGGTTCTGCGTGTAGTCCAAGGTCTGCTGTGCCGTGTAGCCAAGCACACGGTTGGCTTCTCTCTGTAAACTGGTCAGGTCATAGAGCGCAGGCGGCTTTTCTGTTTTCTCCTTACATTCAGCTTTCTGAACGATTGCCACCGAACAGCTTTGTTTGACAGCTTCGGCTGCTGCCTTGGTTTTGAAGCGTTCGCTTGCAGCCGTAAAACCATCCAATCCAATCTGAACTGTGTAGAACAGTTCAGGCTTGAATGCGGAAATGGCAGCTTCTCGCATAACAGCCATAGCAAGGGTAGGGGTCATAACACGACCAACATTCAGGGTCTGCCCGTAAAGGGTCGAAAAAAGTCGAGTAGCGTTAATACCAACAATCCAGTCGGCTCGTTCTCGACACAGTGCTGCTTCATACAAAGCATCATATTCCGTTCCAGACCTGAGATTTTCAAAGCCCTCCTTGATTGCTACATCTTCCATCGAGGAAATCCAAAGCCGCTCAAACGGCTTTCTGCACCCGGCTTTGTGGTACACCAACCGAAAGATCAGCTCGCCCTCACGACCGGCATCTGTTGCACACACAAGACTCGCAACATCTTCTCTGGCCATGAGCTTTTTCAGAATCCCAAACTGTTTTTTCGTACCGGCAGAAACCTCATACTGCCAGTCCATCGGGAAGATAGGAAGGTCTGCATAAGCCCATTTGCTGTACTTCGCATCATAGACTTCCGGCTGTGCCAGCTCCACCAAATGCCCTACACACCAGCTGACCACATATCCGTTTCCCTCTAAGTAGCCATCCTCACGCTTGGCAGCACCTAACACTTTGGCAATACTCTGTGCAACCGAAGGCTTTTCAGCCAAAACTAATTTCATTTGCATCTGCTCCTTTCACAAAAAAATAAGCAGCCACACACCGTAGTGCATGACTGCTATGTAAAAAGTTCGGAAAGGATTTTTGCAACCTGATACAATTTTCTGTTCTACAATCTCCGTCATAATAAAAATATCTCCATCATTTCAAAAGAGAATGACGGAGATATTTCACCTTGCTTATTCTTGTAGCAACCAATCGGCTATATCGTGAATTTCGATTCCTTCATAGCTATATTGGGGATGTTTGGTTCTGGCAATAATCATTTTCGGATAAGCGTCTCGAATCTGAAGCAGAGGAGAGCATTCTCTCTCAAATGTTTCCTGCCCGGAAATGTTGTCGCTGACCTGAATATAAATCTTTTCGCTACCTCTCTGAGCAACAAAGTCGATTTCCTTTTGATAGAGCTTGCCGACATAGACATCATATCCACGGCGAAGAAGCTCGATACAAACAACGTTTTCATATACTCTGCCATAGTCTATATTTCTGCTTCCCAGTATTGCATATCGAATACCGCTGTCACACAAATAGAACTTTTCAGAGCTTTCAAGGTATTTCTTACCTCGGATGTCATATCTCTTAATATCATAAAATACAAAAGCATTGCACAAATACTTAATGTACTTGCCGACGGTTACATGATTGGTTGGAGTCTCATTTGCTGTCAGTAGCTGACTGACCTTATTCGGAGAAGTCAGGTTGCTGATATTATCCATAAGGAACTCGCTCAGACGTTGTAAAACCAAAGTGTCCGGGAGAGTATATTTCTGTACCAAATCCCTTGTAACAATCGTTTCGTAGACCTCTTTGATATAGTTTGTTCTGTCTTTTTCGGTTCTATAAGCATAGGAACCTGCTAAACCGCCCTTGATAGCGTACTCATCAAAGAGCTTATCTTTGTCACTAATATCATCATAATACTGGCAATATTCCTGGAAGCTGAAAGGAAACACATGAATTTCAATATAGCGTCCGGTAAACAGAGTTGCCAGATCTGCACTCAACAGGAAAGCATTAGAGCCTGTTACATAGATGTCGTATTTTCCCTTAGAGTACAGGCTATTGATTGCCAACTCAAACTTGGGACACATCTGAACCTCGTCTACAAACAGGTAGTTCGTTTTTCCTTCCTGATAATGTTCTTCCACATAGGCGTGTAAGGCATGGTATTCCTTGATTTCTTCATACGCCAAATCCATGAAGTCGATGAAGATAATATTGATGTTTTCAAAATTGCTTTTCAGATACGCAATATACGCCTGCATCAATTTGGACTTACCAGATCGACGAATGCCCGTGATGATCTTGATGTCAGGAGTACCATTCAGTTCAATGATTCTATCGAGATATTTTGCTCTCGTGATTGTTTTCATATAGTCACCCGCTTTCAAAAATTGAAGTTTTTTCATTTCTCGAAACCGCTTCGCTGTACTTATTATACTGTCTGCTAATAGTATATGCAAGATGTCACTTTCAAAAACGCAAATTTTTTTATTTTTTGAAAGCGGAAACTATGTAAAGGCAACCCGAAGGCTGCCCCAGGCATCAAGCCTATCCTGTTTACACAGGTTCATTATCATCTTCATCGACGGAGCTATCTTCATCGTCGTCCTCAAACTCCGGATCGTACCCATAGTCCTCGTCATCGTCCACATAATCAGCATCTGGGTCAGGCTTTGCCGCTTCCTGTGCCTTCTTCTTTTCCTGGACTTTCTTAAATACGAAGAATCCACCACCACAGGCAAGCACAATCAGAGTAAGAATCGCCGGGAGCATATTTGTGGATTTCGGCTTTTCCTCCGGTGTCGGTTCTGTAATTTCAGGAACTGTTTCAACTACTTCCGGCTTTGTTTCCTCAACCGGCTTGGTGAACTCTGCAACTTCTTCCTCGTCCATCAGCTTGAGCAGGTCGGCTTCATCCACCTGATTCAGAAAATGCACGGTTTCCTCGCCCTTATCATCACGGTCAATGATGATATAGAAGTAGTTTCCGTTTTTGGTTACAGCGGTAATGAACTGCTTTCCGCTTTTCGTAGGCGAGCCAGCGTCATCAACCAAAGTCAGATTGCCGTCGGGAGTAAGCGGTAGCATCGGCTCCTCCGGCTCTGTTTCGGGAACTTTTTCTTCGACCGCAGGTTCTTCAGTCGCTACGCTTTCATCTACATAGGCAAATGCCGTTGTAGAAAACACGCCAAAACACATTGCACACGCCAGCAATGCGGCTCCAATTTTCTTAAATCTCATTCTGCGTTTCCTCCTCATTCATAGTATTGATCGTATCAGGCTTCGGAGCCATATCCGCAGCAAACATACGGAGCAGCTCGGAAAGCTGTTCGGGATTCAGGTTCGCAGCATGAACCATCTCATGGATTTCGGAATTTTCCTCCTCACGGTATCTGCGTTCCAGGTCTTTCACCTTAGCATCCCATTCTGCCCGTTTCTTACGGGCTTTTTCAAGGTCTGCACCTATTCTGTCTAACTTGGCACTCAATCGCCATCCCTCCTTTAGTTTCTGATTCTGCCGAAGCAGTAAAAATGCTGTTGCCAGTAATTCGATTCGATAGAAGCGTAGGAAATGGGGTTTCCGCAGTGGATCATCATACCATTGCCAACATAGATACCAACGTGTGATGCACCGGAGGTATCATAAGTGCCTTGGAAGAAAATCAAATCTCCCGGTTTGGCAGAGCTTTTCGGGATAATGTCGCATACGCCCATCAAACCGTTTGCGGTCAAACGACCAACACTCCAACCGTTTCCGCAGTGATTGATTACATAGGAAACAAATCCGGAGCAGTCAAAGGAGGTAGACGGGCTGCTGCCGCCCCACACATACGGGTATCCCAGATATTTTTCAGCTTCCCGAATCATATTGGCAAATCTTGTGTCTGTCAGCGCTTCGCCCGGAATATCATAATCGGTGTACTCGCCGCCAGGGGTGGCGTAAATGTCATTTCCGAAAATATCCGGTCTGTTGCCCCTTGTCTGAAGCAAAATTCTATATCGCTCCATATCATCTTCCGACAAGCCGGAATTTGAAATCACACTGTTCAAGCCCTTATTTCTGAGCTTCACATTCAGAATATAATATTCGTAATCTTCTTCCTCTGTTGTTGTCTCTCCCGTTTCGGGATCAGTAGAAGATGTTGTTCGTGTACGAATCTCTACTACTTCCGTCAGGGTCAGCTCATATTGTTGCTCAAATAGCCATTGCAGGGTAGCCTGCACCTCATCTCTGGTGTAATCCTCAAACTTCACCGTCAAATACGCCGCCAGCTCATAAGGATTGTGGTTGATTTCATCAAGGTCATACCGGTACTCGTCATATCCGCTATGAGTACGCTCGATATTATTGATTTTATTGCGGAGCGCAGCTTCCAAAGCCTTGTAATCATTGTCCGCACCAATAATATCTTCCTCTTTTGCAGTAAAAGAAGTTCCCAGAATGATCTGTGTGCCGCCTTGGAACATAGCCGAACAAGACGAGAACATCCCTGAGAGTATCATAAAAAGCAGTCCGGCAATCAAAACAAACAGAATCGTTTTAGAGTGTGTGGTGCAGAACTCCGTTACTCTTTCTGTGATGTTCTTGGCTCCCTGAGCTGCTTTGCCCGTTGCCTTGCCTGCACCCTTAGATGCAGAAGCCGTTGTCGAAGCGGTATTCTTACCGGCTTTGGCGGCAGCATATTCTTTCTTGATTGCCCTTTTCTGTTGCCAACGGGAAAAGGGATTGGAACCGGCATCGGGGTTGTCCTTTTTGAACTTCTCATACAGGGCATTTACATTTGCTTTATCTGACTTCTCAACCAGCTTTTCCGCCTTGTCGTAGGCTTTCAGCTTGTGACTGTAAACGGCATGATCGACGGTATAGACAGTGGATTCAACAGCCTTGGTCGTTTCCTGCACAGCCTGAACGCCGATATTATCATCCTCATATTCTGACACCGCCCGATGTGCTTTGGATGTGAGCGTGACTGCGGCACCACGGCTTGCCATGTGCTTTGCCACAGATGGGCGCTCGATTTCCGTAAACTCCGCTTTTTCAAAACGGAGCTTTGCTTTACGGGAACCGGCTGCATCTGTTTCCAGCTTTAGCTTCGGCTTTGCCTTTTTAGAAGCCAATTTGTCTGCCGCTTTTTCAGCCCTATCAACCGCCTTATCTGCACGGTCGGCAGCTTTCTTCACATGAGAATCTGCAAGGTCATCTTCGGTAAAACGGAGTCGTGTAGGTCTTTTCGCCATACATTACGCCTCCTTTTCCTGTGCCACCTCGTTTAACTTCGTGGTCATAATGCGATACAGTTCCAGATCTGTCGGGAATCGGTCAATGAACGGCAGAATCACATTGCCATAGAACAGAAGTCCTTCGCCCTCACCGGAGTTGGTTACATAGGACAGCTGATGCGGCGAAATGTTCAACCGCTGTGCCAGAATACTTCGGTCATCGCTTGCCTGATTCAGCATATAGATGAAATCAGAGTTTTCGAGGATGTTGGCAATCTCCGGGGAACGAAGCAGGTCTTTGACATTCTGAGTAATACCGGTCGGCAAGCCGCCCCATTTACGGAATCGCTTCCAGATTTCTACGGAATAGGTTGCCGTCTGTTCTTCCTTCAGAAGCAGATGGAACTCGTCAATATAATATCTGGTCGATTTACCGGCAGAACGGTTGGCAGTTACACGCCCCCAGACCTGATCCTGAACGATCAGCATACCGATTTTTTTCAGCTGATTGCCCAGCTCCTTAATGTCGAAGCACACCAGACGATTCTGAATATCCACATTGGTTCTGTTGTTAAACAGTTTCAGAGAACCCTTAACATAGATTTCCAAGGCGGTCGCTACATGGTGGGCTTCCTTTTCGTCCTGTTTCAGAAGGGCATCATACAAATCCTCAAGGATCGGCATATTCTCAGGGGCAGGATTGTCGAAATATCTCTGGTAAATCTGATGCACACAACGGTCGATAACCGTCTTTTCGATAGGCTGCAAGCCATCCTTACTGCCCATAATCAACTCACAGAGGGACAGGATAAAATCAGCTTTCAGTGCTACCGGGTTGTCATCCTCAGAGTAGTTCAGGTTGATGTCCATAGGGTTGATATAGTTGGTACTGGAGGAGCTGATTTTTACCACCTGACCATTGAACTTGTGAACCAGAGCCGCATATTCCGCTTCGGGGTCGCAGATGATAATATCGTCATCCGTAACCAGGAACGCATTGGTGATTTCACGCTTTGCGGAAAAGGATTTACCGGAACCGGGAGTACCCAGAATCAGTCCGTTGGGGTTCTTGAGCTTCTTTCTGTCCACCATGATAAGGTTGTTCGACAGAGCATTCAGCCCGTAATAGAGCGTTTCTCCACCATTCTGGAACAGCTCCTGCGTGGTGAAAGGCACAAAAATAGCCGTGGAACTGGTAGTCAGGCCACGACGAATCTCAATCAGGTTTTGTGCCAAAGGCAGGCTGCTCATCAGTCCGGATTCCTGCTGAAAATCCAAACGACGCAGATTGCAGTTATGCTTCTGGGCGATGCTCTGTGCCTGGAACACATTGTTCTCCAGTTCCTGCTCGGTGCGCCCGGTGTTCAGCACCAGAAATGTCACCATGAACATTCGCTCATTCTGGCTCTGCAATTCTTTCAGAAGTGACTTCGCATCTTTACCATAGGTAGCAAGGTCAGATGGGATAATGTCCATGTCATAGCCAGAACGCACAGCCTTTTTCTGTTCCTCGATTTTGGAACGGTCAAGCTCGGTGATGATTCTCTTGATGGTCTTAATCGCCGCAGTCTGGTCAACCGACTGGATGTGCATGGTCACGATCTGCGTGGATTCCATATCCAGAAAATCCGCCAGCATACGATCAGACAGGTCTGATGCCGTAATTGCCAGATAAGACATCGAACCGAAGATACTGCCCATCTGGAAGGTGCGGTTGGTCTTAAAGGCAAACGCCGTCGGAGCAATGAAGTCCTTTACGGACAGCCCGGATTCCACAAGATACTTCCAATCGAAGAAGAACTTATCATTATCACCCATGTGGAACATAGAGTGCATCAGATGCAGCCGCTCTTTGCCGTTCATGGTAGTGGCAATGACACCCAAACGCCGAAAGTTATTGAGCAGATCGTTTTCGATATGGTTGAGTCTCGGCTTTGCCTGCCGCATGGATTCGGCTTCAATGCCGAATGTCAGGTACTTGGTTTTGGTCAAGCCGTTGTTGCCCTGCGCCAACTGCTTTTTCAGCATCTGGCTATACTCGGCACGGACGGGATTGAAGCTGTCCTTCTTGAACGGGATACGGATACTCTTTTCAAAGCTTTCAGCATCGGTACTCAGGTTCATAAAGGAAAGCTCAAAGTGAATGGAGCTGTCAAAGAAATTCAGGAAACTGCACCACTCATCGAAGATGGCAGTCTTATCTTCCTGCTGTGCCAGCTGATAGTTGATGTCCTGAAACTGAATGGTCTTGGTGTAATAACTGTCAGTGACACGGCAGATGCCATCCGGGAACATTCTCTGAAAGGGAATGGACTGCTGTGCAGTCTGCGGAATACCGTTGTCCTTCTTTGCCCGTTCCACAACAGCTTTAATTTCTCGCTGCTGCTTCCGATTCAGATTTGCAGGCATTTTGATGTTTCTTGCCTGTGGCTTCTTTTTGAAAAACAATTCGTTCAACCTCCTTTTCCAGTTTGTACTGACGCATCAAAGCGTCATAATAGTTGTCCGTCTGATAAGGGCGAACCTTGGGACGAACGAATTTGGTCTGAATGAAGTGTTCTACAACCACTTCCAACGGCTGACTATCCTTTTCATACATTGCCAGAAAGAACAACGGTAACATGACGATCATCATGGACAGTGCTGCAAGGCTCACATTTCCGGTTGCTTTGACCAGAAAGAAAATCGGCACTCCGATGAGCGCCGCCGCACCAAAGCAAAGTAACTGCCGTTTCGTCAGATTGAAGAACACTTTTGTTTTTACCCTCGTCAGGTCACGAGGTACGGGAATATACGCTGCCAAACAATTTCCTCCTTCCCTTAGTGAGCGCTGAATACACCCTTCGCAAGCGAACCAGTCTTAAACAGGGTGAAGCACAAAAGGACGGTGTAGCCCATAACACCCCAGATAGAACCGATGATGTCATCACTGAATGCGATAGACTGAATCAGCACCGCATAAATGCCCACGCAGATCATAATCAGGAATCCCTGGAATCCGATTGCAAACAGCGAACGCAGATAATTCTGTCCGATATTGCTCTGTTCTCTGTTTCCAAAAGTGGAAAGCGGAATCGGGGCAAGGCTGACCATCAGATAAATTTCAATCATTCGACCGTAGACGATCACAAAGATGATGATTGCCAAAGCGGACATCGTGACCTGCACGATAAAGGATTGCAGGAACAAGCCGAGCAAAGGACCCAAATCCATTGCCATCAGCGTTTCTTCCATTGTTTCCAATGCCGAAGCATCTATGGCAGTATTTCCGGATATGATACCGGCGCTTGCGTTTATAACGTGCTGTGTCACATCAAACACAGCCATCGTGATATTGAATGTGTTTGTGATTAACATGACCGCAACAAAAGTCTTGAACACCCATTTGAAGAAGATCCAGGTTTCAAAATTTGCCAGATTGTTGTGGTCAATAATCATCTGAATTAGCTCATAACAGGCAATGAAGGTCAGAATCAAGCCTGCGATTGGGATAATCACTGACTCGGAGATGTTTCGTACCATGGCAAAGACACCCGGCGAAAAATTCGCCGGGGTCATGCCAACGGAGGTTGCTATCTCGCCAACCTGGTTGTTGACGGACTCAAACATCCCCGACAGATTTCCCATAATAGCTGAAACGAGCATTTCTTTCAGCCAGTCTGTGATCTGTTGGAGTATGCTGTCCAAAGGCGATTACCTCCTTGTTTTGTGATTAACCGAACAGTCCGGAGAGCAGAGGTACAAGGGTGGTGCCGATGAGGGCAACACCGCCGCCAGCCATGAGCTGCTTCATGCCCTGGGACTTTGCGCCGGGGTTATCGTTGCCGTAGCCCTCAAGCAGATTGATTGCACCCCAGATGCCAAGACCTGCGCCCAGAGCGATAACGAGAGTCTGAAGAACGGTTACTGCGCTATTGAAAAATGCCATAATATTTTCCTCCTAAAATTTGAAATTGTTTTGAGAATAGAAAAAGCCCTCCGTACTACCGGCATCAAAACCGGACGGAAGGCTTAGTTTACGAGAATCTTTTCAAGGAACTCCTCGACGGTTATCACGCCAAGTTTCTGTTCCATTCTGCTTCTTGCATATTCAGTTTCACAATCATATATATCACCACCACCTTTCATAAGAAACAGCCAATACATTGACTGCAACAAATCTTCACGAGAAGCACAGATTGTCGGTGAAAAAACGACAGGTGAAACCTTCAGAACCTCTGCGAGTTTCGCTGTGGTTTCTGCATTAGGGGTTCGAGCGTTTTTCTCATACTGAGCAATACGGACATCCGCTGTTTTCTCGGAATACCCCATCAGGAGTCCAAGCTCTTTCTGGGTAAGGCGGCGAAATCGTCTAACGAACTTCAATCGCTGCCCAATAGAGGTATCCGTGATCCACCAAGTCATTTTTTTTACACCTCGCTTTCTGCAAATTCTCGATATACAACCTCATTTTTTGCTCTGCGCTTGCCTACGGCTTCACTGGGAGCAAGGTCAGGGTAGGTTGCCTGCACTTTCTGTCTGCTTCTGCGGACAGTTTCAAACCCCGGAAAGCTGCGTCTATCCAGTTCCTTCAAAAACACAGGAACCGTCATGGCATGAATGTCGATGCCACGCAGACCGGAATAGTGTTCCAGTACCATCAGGTACAAATGATTGTCGGTATTTCTTGCCTTGTGGTCGTGTTCCAAGATGTTCTTAACCAGGGCAGATACCGTTTTCAGATTTTCCAAACAGAAACCTCCTTAATCCGCATCGACTACCACAAACTCATCACCTGCCTTGAGCTTCAACCTTCGACTCAGAAACTGCTCAATGTTGAACTCATTTCTCTTATCAAAGTCTGATGTGTACTTATAATTGGGGTGCTGCGTCAGATCGTACTTGTCAGAAAGAAACGGTCTGACACCACGCAACTGCAAAATACACTTGCTGCCATCCAGAACCGCAAGCTCATCTACGCTCGCAAGGTCTTTGCCTAACTTCTGATAATTCAAGCCGTAAGACGGGCTGTTACCTCTGGTGTTGGAGGTGTTGTAGGTGTCGATAGTTTCTTTTCCCAATGCCTGATTCAGTTCTTTGAGCGTGGTTGGCTCAGAACCACCCAGGAAAATTCGGGAATCCATGTTGCCGATGATGGTATCGGCATTGTCTTTATAAATGGCTTTCAGCTGTGATTGTGCCTGGAGAACAAGGCAAGCCGATATTTCACGGCTTCGGATTGTCGCTACCAGTTTTTCCAGATTGGGAATCTGACCGATGTTTGCCATCTCATCAATCAAGCAGCGCACATGAACCGGCAGTCTGCCGCCGTACACATCATCTGCTTTCTCGCACAACAAGTTGAACAGCTGTGTGTAAATCATGGAGATCAAAAAATTAAACGTCGCATCCGTATCTGACATAATCAGAAAGAGCGCCGTTTTCTTATCTCCGAGAGTATCCAACTGCAACTCGTCATAGGCAGTCACATCTCTGACCTCCTGAATATCAAAAGGAGCCAGACGAGCGCCGCAGGAAATCAAAATCGACTTAGCGGTCTTGCCGGCAGCCAGCTTGTATTTTTTATACTGACGGACTGCAAAGTGATTCGGCTTTTTCTTTTCCAGGGCTTCAAACATCAGATCCACCGGGTTCTGGAACTCCTCATCATCTTCCCGCACCTCCATTGCGTTCAGGAACTCAATCAGGGTGGAGAAATTCTGTTCCTCAACCGGAGCTTCATAGTGGATATATCCGATCAAGGCACAGTAGAGCAGCGTTTCCGCCTTCGTCCAGAACTCATCACCGGCTTTTCCATCACCCTTTGTGTTGGCAATCAGCGTTGTCACCAGTTTCAGAATGTCTTTTTCTGAATGGATATAGGCAAATGGGTTATAGTGCATCGACTTCTGAAAGTTGATGGTGTTGAAAATCTTGATGGTGTAGCCATGCTTCAAAAGGGCGTTGCCGCACTCAATCACGATGCTGCCTTTCGGGTCAGTGACCACATAGGAACTGTGCATCTGGAGAAGGTTTGGCTTCAACCAAAAGCGAGTTTTACCGGAACCCGAACCGCCGATAATCAGAACATTCTTATTTCGGGCATTGGCAGGATTCTTCGGGCGATTGCTCATCATCAGCCGCTCCGTTTTCGTCAGGATCACATTGTCCTCGAACTTTGGTGCAATAAACGGCTCAATATCTTTTGCCGTTCCCCAACGAGCAGAACCGTACTCAACATTGTGTCGGTACTTCTTTGCGTTTTTGCCTTTTAGATAGACAGCCAGCCGAAGTCCTGCGCCGCAGAGAATACCAATCAGCAAATCCAACGGGTGAAAGCTGGGAAACGGATTGTTCAGGGCTATCGGAAGGGCATGAAAAAAGCTGAGGATTTTCGCAGATGAATCTGCCCCCTCAGCCAATCTCCATGCTTCTCCTAAATTCGTAGCGAACAACCCTACCAGAAAATACGGTAAATTCAGAATCAGGAGCTTTTTCATTTTTCTCTTATCCATCACAGATCACGCTCCTGTTTCTTCTCTCGAACCTTCTTCGGAATCGCTGCGACAATTTCCTTGAACTTCTTCAGCTGCGCCAGAACGCTCGGCTTTTCATTCTTGGTTAATGCCCTTGCCTGATGTTCCTTGCAGATTGCATCCAAAGCATCTGCATCTTTAGAACGGACAAAAACAAGAAACCGGGGAGGATCAACGGACTTATCTTTTCTTACGGCAAAGTCCACGCCATACTTCTTGGCGAGCTTTTCAAAATCACGGATACTCTCTTTGTCGATCTCAACATTCGTAGCACCCTGATTCTGTCCCAAAAGCTGTTTCACGGATTGCTTTCCATGAACGGCAGGGTCTCGTGCCTTTTTCATCTTCACTTTTTCCCGGTGCTGCAAATACTTGCGGATACCGGCAATGATAGTGCGCCCCGTCAGCTTGGTTGTGCTGATCGCCAGGTTTACTGTTCTGTTTTCAACTTCTTCCTGCATGATTCATCACCTCCTGCAAGCAGTAGAGTGAACAGATTATCGTGCCATATCTCTGTGGTCGTAATACAGATTGCCCTTGGCAACTGCGGCATGGCTGATAATCTTGATATTGCCAGCTTTCTGGTTATCCAGAGCCTTCTGATAACCCACATCGCTCAAATACAGGCGATTTCTTTCGCCTTTCCAACCGACAGGCGATTCATCGGTCAGCACATCGAAAATAATCATGTGCTTGGTGGCGTCATCAAATCGTGCCAAGTCCATATAGGTATGTCCCTGGTACTCCTTGGCACCATCCTGAATCCGCTTTCGCTCCATCAGCTCTCCAATCGTCGAATTTCTTTGCATAAGAACCTCCTTACAGAACATCTCGGTCAGGGTTACTTTTGTGGGGAACCGAATCAGCTTTGACAGGTGCATCTTCTTTCTTCACCATGTCATCCGGCAGGGGAAGCGCCATAATGCTGCGCCCCATGCGTACAAAAGTCTCAGGCTGATGAAAGTGTTCCTCAAACTGCTTCATCAGTTCCGGGGACAGAGAACAAAAATCATCCTCGCCCAATCCCACAACCAGAAAATCACCGGCGATAATGTCATAAATATCGCCGTCATCATCACGCAGCGCACGGTTCAGTTCTTTGCCTACGAGTTTACCTTCGTCGTGCATCACCAGTGCAACCGGCTCATTGAACGGATAAGTTGCCTCAATATCGCCACCTACGGCTTTCTGCAAATCCTCCAGCTCACAGCCGATCTGCACAGCCTGCGGATACATGAACGGCTTTACCAGCAACACATTCATGGTATCTGCCTGTTCTTTCTGAACCTCCCGTTCCTCGGTCGTGCCGAACGCAACACCGGTAAAGTTTTCGGAGTCCAGAATGTACTCCGAATTGTAATAAGCGGCTCTAACCTGTTCCTCTGCCGCATCGTGAGATTCTGCTTGCACCGTAACCGTTTTCTCCAAGGTTTCGGTGATCTTCACATCGTATTCTTTCAAGTTTCGATACCTCCGTTTCTTTGGAAATAAGAAAAGCGACCATCCATGAACCTGTTACAGTTCATAAATAGTCGCATCCACATCGGCTAAAAGCTCGAACAAGCAAATATCGTCCAGTTCGCAAATCAGGGAACCCATGTCGAAGAAAATATCGTCCTCGCATTCCACCGTAGTAACCACGCTGCGGTGTTCGTTAAGACAAATGGCTTCTTCCTTGTCCATCGTGATCGTAGACATACAGGACACCACATAGAATGTCATATCTTCTGCTAACCACAGCTCCTTGCTCTGAATCGTGCGAACTTTTTCATCGCCGCTCATATCTTCTACATAGGACAGAAGCCGCACGGCTCTGCTGTTCAGAAGTACCTTTCCCTGATAGTCGATACCCTCACCAGCAGAGGACAATACTCGATACTCGCTAATCATCTCGGCATTTTTCTGAAACGACTTTGCCAGAAGCGCAGGAGAAATATCATCGAACTCCTCACTGTAGTTTACGAGCATATCTACCATATAATCAGGATCGCAAAGGTCGTAGAGTTCTTCCAAAGCGCCCTGAATGTTTTTGGGTGTAAACATTTTTTACCTTACCTTTCCATTGATTTTTCTCTTTTTTTCTGCCATTGCTCCAAAAGCTGAATGATTTTATCCTCCATCTGCTTGTTGGTATAGGACTTCGGGAAGTATTTTCGCAACGAATCCGTTTTGAAGGTTACTCTGTCCAGCTCTCCCTTCTTGATTTCATTCATAATCTCGCACATCGCATCCAGCGTACACTCGCCCTCCTGTGCGAGCTTTTTAATTCGCTGTGCTTGCGAAAGGGAAGGAGCTGCTTGAGCATAATCCATTGCAGAAAGAAAATCCTTCTGTTCTTCACTTGCCAGATAGGAAAGCTCCACCGCAGGATTGAATTTGATCTGACCCGTATCTACCATATCCAGCAGTTCCGGAATCAGTTCGGTCAGACGGATATAACGGTGTACCTGATTTCTGCTTTCTCCTGCCTCCTGACCGACTATATCCATTGCCTGCAACTTCATCCCAACTTGGGATGAAGTTAAATCGGTGCGTTGACCTTGATGTTTAATCGCATCCAGCTTCATCTTATAAGCAAATGCTCTTTCACTCGGCAGGATACTCTCCCTCTGCAAATTCGCATCAACCATCAAAATAATGGCTGCATCATCGTCCAGGTCACGAACAATCGCAGGCATGGTTTCCTTACCCGCAAGCTCCGATGCCCGGTGCCGCCTGTGACCAGAAACGATTTCATAACCACCGTCGGGGTCAGGACGGACAATCGCAGGAGTGAGAACTCCGAAATCTCGGACGCTCTCTGCCGTTTTCATCATTTCTTCATCATCAACCACACGGAAGGGGTGTCCCTCAAAGGGGTGTAGCTCAGAAAGCGGAATTTCCTGCACACGCTCCTGCTGGGCTTCAGCTCTGGATTGATCGGTGGAGAAAATATCATCGTACCCCTTCAAGCTGATGTTTGCGCCTTTTTTCTGCATTGTTTAACACCTCCTTCGTCAGAATTTTATAGGCTTCGGCAACTTTGCCTTTGGGATCATGCTTGAAGATACTGGTTCCCTCTGCGCTGATTTCCTCTGCACGGACAGAGCGGGGAATGTCGGTCTTGTAAACCTTCAGCTTTCCGCCGTAGCTCTCCCGAATCAGATTGCTGATGTCTTTGGAGTAGTTGGTGCGGCTGTCCACCATCGTCAGAAGAATCCCTTCAATCCTCAGTTTCGGGTTGATTTGCCTCTTGACCTTGTTGATGGTTCCAAGCAGCTGTTCCAGACCCTTTGCAGGAAGGTATGCTGCCTGAACCGGTATCAGCACATTGTCGGCAGCTGCCAACGCATTGACGGTCAGCATACCCAAAGACGGCATACAGTCAAGAAGAATGTAATCATAATTCTGTTTGACTGTATCCAGGTATTGCCGGAGAATGGTTTCCCGGCTCATGGCATTGACCAGTGCTACCTCCATACCTGAGAGTTCGATGTTGGACGGCACCAAATCAACGCCCTCCGGATGATGAAGAATCCCTTCATCGGGAGTAATAGGGTTTTCCATCATAATCTTTCCCATCAGATCGGAAAGTGTCGGAGACAGATCATCCGGGCAGGGATTGCCCAAACTGACCGTCAGGGAAGCCTGGGGATCGGTGTCTACCAGAAGCACCTTTTTTCCTTCAAGAGCCAAGCCAACGCCCAGATTCTCGGTGGTGGTGGTCTTTCCAGTGCCTCCTTTCTGATTGACCACCGCAATGATGGTTGCTTTTTTCGACATTTATCGTCACTCTCCTTCCTCTCGCTTCATTTTCAATTTCTTAAATCCTCCTTCCAAATATCCGTGTGACATATCGTGCCGAACAAGAGCATCGTAGTAGGTGTCTATTGTCGTCGGCGCATTGTATATCGTAGTCAGCATATACTGACGGATATTTCTAATCTTTGTGGTGTTCTCCTTGAAGCAGTCCATAACATATCGAATGTGTTCGGCATTCAGTTTCATAAACCGACTGCGGACAATTTCTGCCGGACGCTCCTCTGCACCAATGCGAATCAACGGTCGCTTCGTGCAAACTGTTTCAACGATCAACTCCAGAATGTTATCCAGCATTTCGGAATCGTAAGGGTAATCCTTCTTCAACAAATCCATACTGAGCTGATCCGAGAAATAATCAAAGTATTCTTGATACCGGTCATTCTCGTCCATCATTCCACCATTTCCGGAAGGAAAGATAGAATCAGTATCACTAAATTCAGTATTTTTAATATCAGTATTATTACATTGTGATTTCGGAAGTTCTTGAGTTGTGATTTCCATTGTTCCAGAATTGTGATTTTCACAATTCAAGAGTTGTGAATCCACAGCAGAGATAAAGTTCTTCACATAGATCAGGTTGGGCTTTCCCAAACCCTGGCGCTTACGTTCAATCAATCCTGCTTTCTTCTCAAGTTCACTGAGCAGCTTGATAGCCTTTTGTTCAGCACAGTTCAGAGCCATCTTCGCTTCGTCGATTGTAAAAATGATATACACTCTACCGTTTTTATCTATCCAACCATTCTTGGCAGACAGGCTCATGCGGTCAAGCAAAATGCCATACAGCATCTTGGCATCGGCAGAAATATTCCAGAACCTCTCGTTCGTGAACAACACCTTCGGAACTCGATAGAATGTGAATAGATCGGATTGCTGACCGTAAAAATAATCAAAACTCACACGGCTTCACCACCTTCTTTCTGCGGAAAACTTTCTGTTGTCAGCGGAATGCTGCGGAAAGTCGTATCCGTCTTTTCGTAAGGACATCGGGCAAAATAGTAGAAGCGGTATTCCTGTTCATACACATCCATATCAACGAAGCCCCACTTCACGCATAACCTTCTTCGTACACCAACCAATGCACGGGTGATCTCGCCCATAGGGACAGCCATCACATTCCGACTTGGGTTTCGGCGGCAAAGAGATTAAGTAGTAGCAATTATTTCTACCCAGACGGCAGCCCTTTCTGCCATTCGTCCAGAAGTAGCAGTAATGACAGTCGCTCGGCTTGTCTGCGGTATAAACAGGCTTGCTCAAATAAAACACCTCCAATCTCTTGTATTTGCCCATGGGTTTGGGCATAAAAAAAGAGCGCCTATCCATCCCCAATGCGGGGCAAATAGACGCTCTATGTACATAACGATATTTAATTTTATCTGCTATAACTGCATGGTATTCAAAACATCCGCCTTTTTTGATTAGCTGGATTTTTGGCACGATTTTGGGGCTGATTAGCAGGAAGGGCATTTTCATTAGCAAGAACAGCCCGTTTTCTGCTAAAAATTAGCTGGCGATTTTGTCTTATAACAACCGTTCGATTCTGGAGGGGTTGTCAAAAATCAAATTTTGGAGTAGAATTTTATCTCATACAGTGAAAGAGCTTTTTCGTAGCTTTTTATATAAGAAAAGCCGAAAACCCTTGAAAACAAAGGCTTTCGGCGTTGTTCACTGGCGTCCATAAGAGGATTTGAACCTCCGACCCCACGCTTAGGAGATGGACCCAGTGCATATATTCCCTATCAACAGGGATAAAGAAAATGCAGTTATATCAAGGCTTTTCTCCATGTTCTCTATAAACCTTGTACAAGCAAAATCAAGCAAAAACAAAGGATTTTAGCCCCCTATTGTTTGCACTCTGTTTGCAAAGGCGCGAAATTTGGCGTTAGCCAAAAGTTCAATTCCCGTCGAGACTTAATTATATTCATGGTATCGTGGACATAGTTTACCATACATAGAGGTTCATTACAAGAGGTATTGAGCCAGTGAAAGTGCCTGTTTTATCTTTCTCAGGAAAGGTAAAGCAGGCACTTTTTTTCATATCTAAACTTAGAAAGAAATGAGGTGAAATCATGAATACACAGATTATTGCCATAGCCAACCAAAAAGGTGGTGTCGGCAAAACAACCACTTGTGCCAATCTTGGAATTGGTCTGGCGCAGTCCGGGAAGAAAGTCCTTCTGATTGACGGAGACCCACAGGGAAGCCTGACCATCAGCTTGGGCAATCCTCAGCCTGATAAGCTGCCCTTTACACTGTCAGACGCTATGGGCCGTATTTTGATGGATGAACCAATTCGTCCCGGCGAGGGTATCCTGCACCACCCTGAGGGCGTAGACCTGATGCCTGCGGACATCCAGCTATCTGGTATGGAGGTATCTCTGGTAAACGCTATGAGCCGAGAAACCATTCTGCGACAATATCTGGACACGCTGAAGGGGCAATACTCCCATATCCTTATTGATTGCCAGCCCTCCCTGGGTATGCTTACGGTCAATGCACTGGCTGCCGCTAATAGGGTTATAATCCCCGTCCAGGCAGAGTATCTTCCAGCTAAAGGTTTGGAGCAGCTTTTGCAAACTATCAATAAGGTTCGCAGACAAATCAATCCCAAGCTGCAAATTGATGGGATTCTGCTGACGATGGTAGACAGCCGAACCAATTTTGCCAAAGAAATCTCCGCTCTTCTGCGCGAAACCTATGGCAGTAAGATCAAGGTGTTTACATCAGAAATTCCTCATTCTGTCAGGGCTAAAGAAATCAGTGCTGAAGGAAAAAGCATTTATGCCCATGATCCTAATGGCAAAGTGGCTGAGGGCTACAAAAATCTGACGAAGGAGGTATTGAAACTTGAAAAGCAGCGCGAAAAAAATAGAGCTGGCCTCAGTAGATGACCTGTTTTCTACAGAAGAAAGTCGGCAAGACGAGCAACTGGAAAAAATTCAGGAAATTCCCCTATCTGAACTGCATCCGTTCAAGGATCACCCCTTCAAGGTCAAGGATGATGATGCAATGATAGAAACCGCAGACAGCATCAAAAAGTATGGTGTGTTGGTTCCTGCGATTGCCAGACCACTGCCTGATGGCGGTTATGAGCTGGTAGCCGGTCACAGACGCCGCAGAGCCAGCGAATTGGCCGGAAAAGAAACCATGCCTGTCATTGTGCGCGACTTGGATGACGATGCTGCCACAATTATTATGGTTGACAGCAATTTGCAGCGAGAAAATCTGCTCCCCAGTGAAAGGGCTTTTGCCTACAAAATGAAGCTGGAAGCCATTAAACATCAAGGAGCAAGAACAGACCTGACTTCTGTTCAAGTTGAACAGAAGTTGAGCGCCAGAGACCAGGTGGCAAAAGAAGCCGGTGAACGAAGCGGTATCCAGGTAATGCGATATGTTCGTTTGACTGAACTGATTCCAGAGCTTTTGGATATGGTGGATGAAAAGAAAATCGCATTTAACCCAGCCTATGAACTCTCTTTTTTGAAACCGGACGAACAGCAAATGCTGGTGGAAACAATGGACTATGAGCAGGCTACCCCTTCTCTCTCTCAGGCTCAGCGAATGAAAAAGTTCAGCCAGGAAGGGAAATTGTCAGAAGATGTGATGCTTGCCATCATGTCAGAGGAAAAAAAGGGTGATCTGGATAAAGTGACCTTGAGCAGCGATACCTTGCGAAAGTATTTCCCCAAAAGCTATACACCGGCCAAAATGCAGGAAACCATTATTAAACTGCTGGAACAATGGCAGAAAAAACGCCAACGAGATCAGGAACGATGAAGGGAGAGCCTATGAAAGATATTGCAGCAAGGGAACTGAAAGGCCACAACATTCTTGCAGTGGAGCGATTTTGGGACAGCACTTTCTGGATGATTGAGTTTACTGTCTTGCGCCCTACTGCTTATGGAGAACCTGGTGACGAAATGAGGCTTTTTCTCACAGAGGACGGGTATCAGTCAGCTCTGCAAAGCCAGCAGCGTCGAGAAATCAAAATTAAGAGATATGCCCATGTTATTGAGGGGCATATCCTCGACTTCAAGCCTAAAAAACACCGTCGTTCATAACCGATACAACGAAAGGAAAGGAATGAATATGTGTACTGTAAGAGAAATCCGAGAAGCTATTCAAGAAGATTGCCGCTCACAGCGTGATATGGAATCCACCGAGATTGATCGTGTTTTTCAAACCTTACCATTTTCTCAGGAAAGGGATCTGTTTGATAAACCACCAATGCCAAAACGCCCCTACCGACGCAAGAAAAAAAGATACAGACAGACCCTAACCGCTGCCACAATTCTTTTATGAATTGCGGCTTTTTTCATACCTGAGAAATGAAAGGAGTGAAGTAAATGGCTGTTTTTCGTGTAGAACGCACTGGCGATTACACGGTTATGAGCAATTTTCATCTAAAAGACAAACGACTTTCTTTGAAGGCAAAGGGTCTCTTGTCGCAGATGTTATCTCTGCCTGATGACTGGGATTATACGCTGTCAGGACTCAGCTATATCAATCGAGAAAGCAAAGATGCAATCCGCTCTGCTGTCAATGAGCTTGAAACAGCCGGATACATTCGGCGCAGACAGACAACTGATGCTTCTGGTAAATTCGCAGCCAATGAGTATACCATTTTTGAGCGTCCCATCGAGGGAGAACCGATGTTGGATAAGCCGTTGTCGGAAAACCCGATAACGGTAAACCCGTCAGCGGTAAATCCGTTACCGGAAAATCCAACACAATTAAATACTAAGAAATCAAATACCCAAAAACAAAATACTCATGGATCAAATACCGATTCCATTCCCTTCCGGGAAACAGCGGCGGTAATACCGCCGGAACGGAAAGGAAGGGATGCGATGTCTGTCACAGAGATAGAAAATTATCGGGAATTGATTTTGGAGAATATCGAGTATGATTGTCTGAAGCAGCGTTATCCTCTCTACCTGGATGACCTGAATGAGATCGTAGAGCTGTTGGTAGAAACGGTCTGTGCCAAACGAAAGACCACCCGGATCTCTGGTGCGGACTTTCCTCATGAAATTGTACGCTCCCGCTTTTTGAAGCTGGACAGCTCTCACATCGAGTTTGTCATGGACTGTCTGCAAAAGAACACCACCCAGGTACACAACATCAAGCAGTACCTGCTTGCAGTGCTGTTCAACGCTCCTACCACCATGAATAACCACTACACTTCACTGGTAAATCACGATATGCACGCAGGCGGCTGGTAATCAGCCGCTTTTGTATTACACCAAAGGAGGCACAGCATGAATCAGATTGAAATTTTCAATAGTCCAGAGTTCGGAAGCATTCGCACTTTGGAACAGAATGGCAAAGTATTATTTTGCGGTACAGATGTGGCAACAGCGCTGGGATATACCAATCCACGCAAAGCCGTCCGCGACCATACCAGGGGTGGAACGAAATGTTCCATAGGGGTCCAGACTGGGAAAAAGGCAGATGGAAGCCCCGCGGTACAAATGGTCGAAATGCTCTTTATCCCCGAAGGTGATCTATATCGTCTGATCGCCCATAGTAAACTGCCGTCAGCGGAACGGTTTGAACAATGGGTGTTTGATGAAGTTCTACCTGTCATTCGCAAGCACGGAGCCTATCTCACAAAAGAGAAGTTGTGGGAGATAGCCACTTCTCCGGAAGCTCTGATAAAGCTCTGCTCCGAGCTGCTTGCTGAGCGGGAAGAAAATGCGTCGCTACGAGAGGAAAATGCCCTGCTGGAGAGTAAGGCAGCCTTTTATGATTTGTTCATCGACCTCAATCACAGTACCAACCTCCGCACCACCGCCAAAGAGTTGCTTGTCCCGGAGCGTCGGTTTGTCCGTTTCCTTCTGGAAAAGCGTTTTGTGTACCGCACCGCATCCGGTAATGTACTGCCCTATGCAAAGCCAGCCAATGAAGGACTGTTTTGTGTCAAAGACTACTGCAATCACGGGCATATCGGCTCCTATACGCTGATAACCCCGCAAGGCAAACTCTACTTTGCTCAGCTGAGAGACATGATTTTGATGGTTGTATGAGAGTGGGAAAGGAAGTGAGTTTTATGCCAGAAGGCAAAACAATCGGTCAGCTGATGGAAGAAATGCGCCAGAAAGCTGGAGCGCAGAACTATCACGGCCATGACTACATGGATCTCCAGCGATTTGCTGAGAACACCCGGCACATGATTATTTTTGATGTGCTGACGCATGACTCCCCGGTGGGCTGGAAAGGTGAACGAACCCGCCTGTTTTTGTCAGATAAGGGCTATGAAAAAGCTCTGGACAGTCAGGCAAAGGGACAGATCAAGATTCTCAGTCATGCAAAGGTCAGAAATGGAGATTTGCTCTATGACCGTTCTGAGCAAATTCGTTGAGGGCGGTTCGATGAAGAAATACCTTCTCCGGCGGCTGGTGGTCCCGCCTTAGAAATAAATGCACCACCCCTGCACATTTTGTGGAAAGACCTGCTAACAAAAGTCAAGTAGAAATTTCAGGTTTTGGGAGCAGCGAAAA
>NZ_QSBX01000010.1:0-48745 GCF_003465835.1 Anaerotruncus sp. AF02-27
CTTTTCCCTGACCATCCAGCTAAAGGATTTTTGATTTATAACATGCACATTCTTTATCCCAGTAGTCATCGAAGCGGTCGAGAACAACGCGGGTACCCGGTGTGTATTCAACCAGTTTCCAAGGGCCGAAGCCGGAAGCATGGGTGGAGGCCCAGTCGGTTGCGTCGGGGTCCTCCGCAGTCTGATGCGCCTGGAATTCCTTGCTGTCAAGGATGAGACCGCAGACATGGGTCAGGAAGGCCTCACCGATCGGGTTGGCCGCGTCCATGGTGATCTTGACGGTGTACTTGTCGATCTTCTCGATCTGGTCCATGCTGTGAAGCTGCTGGCTCTGGGCGCCGAAGGTACCGGTGTTGCCCATGACGTTGAAGCCGCGCTGCCATTTGTAAATGAAATCATCCGCGGTCAGCTCGTTGCCCGCGTGGCTCATGACGCCCTCACGGAATTTCAGGGTAATAACCTGTCCGCCTTCGCTGACCTCCCAGGACTCCGCCAGCGAGCCGACGATCTTTTCATAATTTGGCAGGATAAAGCCGGTTGACTCGTCGTAATAGGTCTCGAACGCAAGCGGGGAATCGTAGAGGTTACGTTCGAGTTCCTGCGCCTCAGCGGTGTACTGGAACTCATTGTCGCAGCCGTTTGGCAGTTCAGGAACCGCCCAGATCAGGGTCTTTTCGCGGCTCACTTCCTTGAGCTGCGCGCCGTCCGCCGCCGTGGCTGTTTTGCTCTGTGCGGCGCCGCCGCTCGCGTCTCCGGATGCCGCCGGTTCGGTGGTGCTCCCACAGCCTGAGAACAACAGTGTCAGCGCCAACATGAGGGTAAGCAAAAGAGAGACTGCCTTTTTCATTTGAATCCTCCTAAATTTTACCGGCAGGACCGGTTTATTTTTGGGGTTGCCATTCTCTATTCCAAAAAACCGCTCTCACGGCTTCAGAATCGCATCTTCCCGCAGCATGGCGTGTACGCCGCGCCGCCCGTTCACAATCTGTGTGATCCGCAGGTCCACCGCCACGCTGCAAAGCGCGAGCGCCTCCTTTGGGGAATAACCGAAAAGCTTTTGCATCAGTTTTGCCATGTCTCTGAGCGCGATATATGCCGCGTCGGTGAGATCCTCCGCGAAACCGAAGGTGATCCATCCGGCCGGGGTTTTGCAGACTGGCCGCTCGATCTCCCAGTCGGAGAGCCCAAATTGTAAGCGCACTTCGCGCATCGGGCACTCGATCGCGGTGCATCCGCATTCGCCGTCCCCCTGTGCCGCGTGACCGTCGCCGGTGGAAAAAAGCGCGCCCTCCGCGAAAACCGGCAGGTAGAGGGTACTGCCCGGTACGATCTCTTTACAGTCGAGATTCGCGCCGAACCGATCGGGCAGATGGGTACGCGCGGACGCAACCTCTGCCGGCGCCACCGCAAACACGCCCATGAATGGATTCATCCGTACCCGATGGCCTCTTTGGCTCACACAGACTCTGTTTTCCACATCGATCTGCCAGCGCAGAAAATATTCTGCCCCGGAAAAGCCGATGCGCCTGAGATGGTCAGGATCTCCGCCGCCGACCCGGCTCCAGCCCCAAGTGTCCGGCACGATCGATTCAACGGTGACCGCCAGCGCCATGCCGGGCCTCGCCCCGCGTATTGCGACCGGCCCGCAAAGCGCGTGCCCAGCGTCGCGTTCGGTACGCTGAGTAAAAAAGTCCCCTTCTTCAGAGGCTTTAAAATCGGTTTCCCGGATGCGCCAGTCGGCTTCGAGCGTCTGAAAGGCCACTGTATCGCCCGGGTTGACGGTCAAAACCGGCGGATAATCCTTCGAAAGTGAACCGCGCAGCGCCGCTCGAGATGGAAAAAGCTTGTAGGTGCTCATCCGTTCACCTCTTCGGTTCGGTGAGGGTCAGCTCCGGATATCGAAGCGCCCATTCCATGTAATGCGCCGTTGCGCGTTCAAAATCGTAAACCGGCCTGAACCCGGCGTCCTCCTCCAATCGGGACATATCGAACATCCCATTGTCCGGCACGCTGAAAAAGCTGACATTCGGCTCTTTCTCCGGGTCGATCTCATATGTAAAGTCCGGGATATAGGTCCTCAGCAGTTCACAGAAGTCCGAAACCGGCCATCGCGAAACGCCACCGCAGTTATAAGCGAAGTGGCGAAGTTCTTTCGCTTCTAGCACGGCCTTCACTGCAAGCGCGGTGTCAAGCCCGTAAATCCAGCCGGTTGCGCCGGGTTTTGAGAGCACCGCCTTCTCATGCCGCAGCGCCCGGTAAACCGCCTGGCATGGCGCGCTCATCGTATCGCGCACGCCGGTGCGGTATTCCCACGCGCCGAACACATCCCCCAGCCGCAGTGAAACCGCGTCGGTCCCGTGCAGCTCGGCATAGCGCCGCACCAGGCGCTCGGCCGCAAATTTGCTGGTTTCATAGGTGCTTCGGGGATTCTTTACTACATCTTCAAAAACAGGGTCGTATTGCTGCGCCGAATCTCCGTAGACCGCAACCGAGCTTATGTAAACAAAGCGATTCACTTTGTGTTTGGCGGCCGCGTTCAGAACATTGAGTGTTCCCAGGCAGTTGACCTGCAAAACGGTGCGCATCTGCTCCTTTTCACGATCCCTGTTTGGGGTGATTGCCGCTGCATGCACCACGAAGTCGATCCCATACTTTTCCATCACCTCGGCAATGCGTTCCTCCGAAAGCACGTCCCCCTCTTCCCACACGACCCTGCCGGGCTTTTCCGACAGCATTTGCGCCGCCTGCGGAATCATCGGGCGTTTTGAATAGACGACGACCTGATGGCCGTCCCCGGCAAGAACTTCGGCAATGTTAATCCCCACAAAACCGGTCCCGCCTGTCAAAAGAACCTGCATCTCAGTTTCCCTCCTCAATTACGGCGAAGGCACGCACCGGGGAACCGGATCCGCCTTTTAAGCGCAGCGGAACCCCATAGAACATGAACTCGCCCTTTCCCAAAAGCTCTTCCAGATTCACGAGCCACTCATAATGCGCCAGCTTCAGCTCACGGCAGGCCCGGTGGCTGGGAAACAGCTTTTTGTCAAGTATATCGGTCGACGGGCCTTCCACCCCGTGCATCCGGGAGCCGTGCTTTGCGAGCCAGCGCACCACCTCCGCGGAGATCTCCGGGTTCATGCGCAGCAGGTCGTCAGAGGGGTAATATTTTTTATGGATACCGGTGCAGAAGAGGACGATGTGCCCATCGATCTTGACGCCGGCCTTCTCCTGCGCCGCCAGAACATCCGCAACTGTAACGGTGCCGCGCGGCGGGATCTGCCGTAAATCCAGACAAACCGCTTTCCCAAAGAAGAGATCGAGCGGCATTTCGTCCACGGAAAGGCCCTGCGGATCCATGTGGAAGAAAGCATCGACATGGGTGCCAGTGTGTTCGGTCATGCCGATGTAATTCCATGCCGAAGTGAACGGATCGTCCGGCGCGCCGCTTCCAAAGGCTTTGGAGTCCTCATGGGTGACCATATTCAGGTAGACGTTTCCAGCAAAGTCCCGGTTGGCGAGCATATTGCTTATGATTGGCATTGATAAATCGACAATCCGCATCTGGACGATACCTCCAAGCTTTGTCCTTTAACCGCTTTCAAATACAGAGAAAACATTTGGAGCACATTCAAAAATTCTTGCTTCATTTTTTGTATTTTCCTTTTTCTCCACAACCTTTGGCAAACATTTTGTAACCGCCTGCAACAATTTCATTATAAAGCTAATTTTTAAAAAGACAATAATTATTTTAATAAAACTGAATTTTTGTTAAATATGCAAATAAATCAATTCATTCGCTATCCAATATCAACAATTTTTTAGATTTCACTAATATTTTGTTTGCTTTTTTTCGAATTTGCATATATATTTTTATTAACGAAATTGAAAACGGTTAAAATTATTGAAATCCTTACCCGGTTTTGCTATAATTAAGAAAAATGCCGTCCAGAAGGAAAAGAAGGGGATTTTACCGACATGAACATTTACGAAGTCGCCAAGAAGGCAAAAGTCTCTGCCGCGACCGTTTCCCGTGTCATCAACAACAAGCCGAACATCAGCGCCAAAACCTACGAAAAGGTGATGTCCGTCCTTGCGGAGACAAACTACTCCCCCAACGCGATTGCACGCGGGCTGGCCCTGAATTCGATGAACATGGTCGGAATCGTCGTCGACGATATCCGCAACCTTTACCGTGCCAACGTTGTTTATTACCTGGAAGACCTGCTCAGCAAAAACAATTACAATGCGGTCATCTTTAATGCCGGCACCAAGGGGGATTCGCTCTATCCCCTGATTTTGCAGCAGCGGCTGGACGCGCTGATCTTTGTCGGTTCGTCGATGAGCACCCCACAGGTTAGGGAATTTATCCAAACACATTTCTCCCAGCAGCCGGTCCTCATGTATAACGGCGAGATCGACCTGCCCAACGTCCTCACGGTCATCTGCGACGAGTCTGCCGGGATGCAGCTGCTGGCAGATCACCTTTACCGCACCGGACGCCGCAAACCGATCTATGTGGATTTCAGCAACACGCTGGCCAGCCAGCGCAAATTTCAGGGATTCCGTGAAAAACTTGATGACCTGCGGGTGGAGTTTGACGATTCGCATGTGTTCCTCGCGCCCTCGGATGATTTCGACGGCGGCTGCGCGGCCGCGAAACGCGCGATTGAAAGCGGTTTAAAATTTGATGCCGTGGTATGCAGCCTGGACCTGCTCGCAATGGGGGTCCTCTATACTTTGCAGCAGTACGGCTTCAACATCCCCGGGGATATTTCGGTCACCGGATTTGACAATCTCGCTTACGGTAAAATCTCCGCGCCGTTTCTGACCTCCATCGACGGCAACGCGGAAGTTATGGCGAATGTAGCCGTCGAGCGGCTTATCGCCTGCATCAGCGGCGCGCCCGTTTCCACCGAACCTGTTTACATCGCGCCTTCCCTGTTCCTGGGCGGCACGACCTGATAGAACTGTAAAAAGAGAGGAGCCTGTTTTCATGTTTGACGCCGTTTTTCAGAACGCATGTGTCGTGCTGCCAGATGCGGCTGATCCTGCCGACGTGGCCGTGCGGGATGGGAAAATTGCTGCCATACTTCCCGCGGGCAGCGGCGCGGCCGCCCAAAAATCCTATGAACTGCGCGGAAAAATTCTCTTCCCCGGTGTAATCGACAGCCACGCCCATGTCACCTACTGCGGGGACATCGCATCCGGCTCGTATACGGCCGCAAGCGGCGGCGTGACCACCCTGATCGAAATGCCGACCTCCGGTTGGATGCCTTACGTGATGGACGCGGGGGTATTTTCCAAACGCGTCGCAGAGATCAACAGCACTTCTGCTGTCGATTTTGCCTTGTGGGGTGGGATTTCCCCTCAGGCGCCCGAAAAGGCACAGGAGCTTATCGCCTGCGGCGCAGCCGCATTCAAGGTCTTTCTGAGCGACGCGGGGGACTACCGTTTTTTTACCGACGAGGATCTGCTCAAGCTGTTCGCGCAGGTGAAGGAATCCGGCACACTGGTCGGCGTGCATGCCGAAACCGAGTGTATCTGCGCCGCGCGGACGGCCGCCCTGCGCGCGGCGGGCTGCGGCCCGCAGGCACATAGCGACAGCCGCCCGGTGGTTTCGGAAGTTCTGGCTGTTTCCCGGCTATGCGCCGCGGCGCTGCACGAAGGCGTCCGGGTCCATGTCTGCCACATCTCCGCGCCCGAGGTTGTGGAAACAGTCGAAATGTTCCGCCGCCGCGGCGGGCGGATCTTCGCGGAAACCTGCCCGCATTACCTGCTGCTGACCGACGAAGACGTCATCCGCTGCGGCGCTTACGCCAAATGCGCCCCGCCGATCCGCTCCCACGCGCTGGTGGAGGGGCTGTGGGAGAAGGTGCTCTCCGGAGAAATAGACATCATCGGCAGCGACCATGCCGCCTATCCCGAAACGCAGAAGGAAAAGGGCTTCTGGCAGGCGCCTGGCGGATTCCCCGGGCTTGACCTCATTCTGCCCGGGCTTTACAGCGAGGGGGTCCGCAAGCGCGGAATGAGTCTTTGCCGCCTTGCTGAAATCACCTCCGCCAACGCGGCAAAAGCCTTTCAGCTCGATTCGCGCAAGGGTTCTATCAAAGTGGGGCTGGACGCGGACTTCGCGGTGCTCGATCCAAATGCCGAGTGGGAATTTTCCGCGGCGGACACCTTTTATAACAACAAATCCGCAAAATATCCCTACGAAGGAAAAAGGCTCATCGGAAAGGTAATACGCACCTTTGTGCGCGGCAGGGAAGTTTTCCGCGACGGGACGCTCACCGACAAAAACGCCGGAGATTTTGTCCCCGCACGCGCCGGCGTATAATAGCAAATCCCCCAAACGGACGGGCGCGGCGGCACTGCCGCCGCGCCCGTCCGTTTGCTTTCGCACAGAAAACGCGGTATACTGATTCCATTACCGAACCAAAAGGACTGAAAACAATGCGGATTCCACCGAAAGATCCCGCCGGTATGGAACAGGAAATCCTCCGGAATTTTGCGGTTCCATATGCGGAAAATACCGGCAGCCTGCCGCTTCTCGAAAAGTGCCTGCGCTGCGGCCTGCCCGTGAAGGAGATTGTGGAGCGGCTGACCGGTTCGCGCAACACCCTGCTTTATGACCGCTCGGGCAGGCCTTCGCTCATGGTACGCGTGCCGAAATTTTATCTTGACGAAGTGCTGCCGGGTGCTGAGCACCGCCCGCACCCGATGTTTGCGGACGGCACGGACTATATATACCTTTCCAAATATCAGAACACGATGGAGGACGGCCTCGCCTACAGCCTGCCCGGCCGCGACATCAAAAACTTCATCAATTATGACGAAGCCCTCGCCTGCTGCGCCGAAAAAGGCAAGGGCTGGCATCTGATGAGCAACTTTGAGTGGGCGGGACTCGCGCTCTGGTGCCGCGCCCATTCGCTGGACCCGCGCGGAAACAACCGCTATGGGGCCGACTGCGCCCGTCCCGAAGAATGCGGCGAACCGGCGGCTTTCATGCCGGACGGAAGGCCTTCCCGGGTCCTCACCGGCAGCGAACCCGCCGCCTGGTCGCATGACGGCACATTGGACGGCATTTTCGACCTGAACGGAAACGTCGCGGAATGGGTGGGCGGACTGCGGATGCGCGACGGAAAACTGCTGCTGCTGCCGGAAGCGCTTGACGCCAGCTCGGATGCCCAGCGGCGCGGCAGCCCGTACTGGCATGCCCTCCTGCCAACGGGGGAACCCGTCCCGCCGGATGCGAAATATGCCCTGCATTTCGACTACACCGCGGCCCCGCCGCCCGCCGGCGGCACGCCCGCGTTCGCGCTTTCGGACGCGCGGCGCTACCAGCAGGAGGACTACATGCACGAAACGCCCGGCGTGGACGAAACCTACGGGCATATGCGTTTTTGCGACTTCACCGCGCTTTCCGGGGTGGATGTCCCGGAAATCCTGCGGATCGCCTGCATCTTCCCTTCTGATGAAAAATGCGCGCCCGGCGACCTGTATTTTCGCAATAACGGGGAGATGGCCGCCCTGCGCGGCGGCCACTGGTACCATGGACAGAGCGCGGGGATCTTCTGGCTGAACCTCGCGCACCGGCCGGAATACCGGGCCGAACGGATTGGCTTTCGCTGCGCCTATCTTCCCGCAAATCCCTGAACAAACCATGGAAAAAGGCTGTCCGCGTCCCGAAAAACGGGACGCGGACAGCCTTTTCGTATATCAAGAATGTAGGAGAAAGCTCATTTGAGCATTGCGAGCGCCTGTTTTTCGATTCCCGCGGCGTCGATGCCGAAATATCCGAGCAGCTCCGGCAGGGTACCCGCCGTGCCGAAAGTGGTCATTCCGAGCCGTTTGCAGCTTTCCATGGCGATGCCGCTTTCCGCGATGTACTCGAGCACCGCGCTGCCAAGCCCGCCGTATATGGTGCCGTCCTCGACGGTCATGACCCTCCTGCAGGAGGCGAAAGCGGCTTCCAGCGCTTCGGTGTCAAGGGGTTTAATCGTGTGCATATCCAACACCTTCGCGCACACGCCCTTTTCCCGCAGCCGGTCGGCGGCGATTGCCGCTTCCCCGACGCACGGGCCCGCGGCGATGATCGCCAGGTCATTGCCGTTGTCGCGCACCGAGACTGCTTTGCCAAGGGTAAACTGCTGATCCTTGGGATAGATGACCGGCGTGGCGCCGCGGCCAAGCCGCAGGTAGACCGGCCCATCAATTTCCGCAACCAGCTTCACAAATGCCTTTGCCGCCACAGCGTCCGCCGGACAGACGACCGTGAGGTTCGGGATGGTACGCATGAGCCCAAGGTCCTCGGTGCCCTGGTGGGTGACGCCGTCGGTGTCGCCCGAAAGACCGCCCAAGCCCGCCACAACCTTAACATTCAGGTTTGGGTAGGCTACGAAGGTGCGGATCTGTTCGGCGGCGCGCATCGAAAGGAATGGGCTGTAGCCGACCGCAAAGACGGTGTAGCCTTCGCTCGCCATTGCGGCGGAGGCGGTGATCATATTCTGTTCGGCAATGCCGAATTCAAAGTAACGGTCGGGATATTTGCCCGCATATTCGCCCAGCGCGAACGAACGGTAAGTGTCCGCCGAAGCAACCAGGATTTTATCGCAGGTTTCGGAGAGCGCCATCACGCCCTGCCCAAAACCGGTGCGCGTAGAAACCATATCAGGCATACTGTTCCACCGCCTTTCCAAGTTCTTCCATTGCGATTCGGTATTCTTCCGCGTTCGGCGCCTTCATGTGCCAAAGGTATTGGTTCTCCATAAACGAAACGCCCTTGCCTTTCGTGGTCTTGGCGATGATGACCGAAGGGGTGCCCTTGCGCTGCTTCGCGGTCTCGACCGCGCGGCGGATCGCCTCGATATCGTGGCCGTCGATGACCTGGGTATCCCATTTGAAATCGCAAAAACGCGCCTCCAAATCACCAAGATCCTGGATCGAAGCAACCGAACCGCCGCTTTGCAATCCGTTATTGTCGATAAAGAGGATGAGGTTGTCGAGTTTCGCGTTGCCCGCGTAGAGCGCCGCCTCCCAGACGATCCCCTCCTGGATTTCGCCGTCGCCCGCAATGGCATAGACCCAGTGATTCCTGTGATCCTTCTTACCAATCAGCGCCATGCCCAGCGCGGCCGAAACGCCGTTGCCGAGCGAACCGGTCGTCATGTCGACGCCCGGACATTTGCGCATGTCCGGATGGCCCTGTAGCTTGCTCGCAAGCATCCGGTACTGCATCAGGTCCTCCTCCGGAAAAAATCCTCGTTTCGCGAGCGCCGCGTAGTAGAGCGGGCAGGCGTGCCCTTTCGAGAGGACAAACCGGTCGCGGTCCTGCCAATGCGGGTTGGCCGGATCGACATTCAGGATGTCGAAATACAGGGTGGCGACCATCTCCGCCATCGAAAGGCTCGGCGCAATATGCCCTGTCTTGGCGTGGTTGACCATCTCCACCGCTTTTTGGCGCAGCTCATAGCTGATTTTATAAAGTTCTCTGACCTTTTGATCCATTGTGATCCCTCACCTTCCCTTTTCCGAAACCGCGTCCCGGGCAGCCTGCTTGATCGAATCCACGTCGATTTTGAACTCCCTGACCAGATCTTCATAGGCGCCGCTTTCGGTGAAGCAGTCGCGGATGCCGACCGTTTCAAGCGGGACGCAGACACGGTTCTTCGCGAGCGTCTCCGCAACCGCGGTGCCAAGCCCGCCGAGGATCGAATGCTCCTCCGCGGTCACGATCGCGCCGGTTTCGCGCGCGGCCGCGAGCACCGCTTCACAGTCGAGGGGTTTGATCGTGAACATATCGTAAACCCGTGCTGAAATACCCTCCGCGGCCAGTTCTTCGGCCGCCTTCTTCGCACGGTAAACCGAAAGCCCGTACGCGAAGATCGAAAGGTCCGCGCCGTCGCGCAGCTGTTTCGCCTTGCCGATGGTGAAGCTTTCTCCCGGCTGATAAAGCGGGTCATATCCGCTGCGGGAAAGGCTCACATAAGCCGGCCCGTTGTAATCTTCGATGAGCGTCCTGACCATCCAGTCCACCATAACCGGGTCGCTCGGGGACATCACCAGCATACCGGGGATGCCGCGCATGACATTGATATCGTCGAAGCTGTGATGGGTCGCTCCGTCATAGCCGCCGGTCAACCCGTTATTTCCACCGATAAGCCGGACGTTCAGTCCGGAATAGGCGATCAGGCTCTTGGCGCTCAGGGCGCAGATGCTCGCCACAAAGGTGGCGAAGGTGTTGATAAACGGGATGTAGCCGCTGCTCGCGAAGCCCGCGGCCATCGAAACCATGTTGGCTTCGGCAATCCCGACGTCAAAGAACCGGTCGGGGCATTCCTGTGCAAAAAGGACCGATTTTGTACTGGTGGCGAGATCCGCGTCGAGCACGACCACCTTTTCATTCGCCTTGCCGTATTTGCGCAGCGACTCTCCATATACATCACGTAAAGCCTGCGGCATTATTTCGCCCCCCTTAGTTCGCGCATCGCCAGTTCATATTCCTCATCGGTGATGGCTTTGCCGTGGAATTTGTTGGTCCCCTCCATGAAGGAGACGCCTTTGCCTTTAATGGTATTTGCAAGCACGACCCGCGGCATGGGATCGGCTGCATTTTTAGCGGCTTCGATCGCATTATAAAGCTGGGCGATGTTGTGCCCGTCGCATTCGTAGACCTTCCACCCGAAGCTCGCCCACTTCGCGGCCAGATCGCCGATCGGCATGACGTCTTTGGCCAAACCATCGAGCTGGACCTTGTTCCAGTCCACGATCGCGACCAGGTTGTCGCACGCAAATTTCGCGGCGGACATCGCCGCCTCCCAAACGGTTCCCTCATTGAGTTCACCGTCGCCGAGCACCGGGAATATGTATCCGCCCGCCTTCGAGAGCTTTTTCGCGCAGGCCATACCCACACTGGCGGAAAGCCCCAGACCGAGCGGCCCGGTGGAAAGCTCCACGCCGGGGGTCTTTTTCGAGCAGGGATGCCCCTGCAGACGGCTGCCCGGCTGGCGCAGGGTCTTCATCTCTTCTTTCGGGAAGAAGCCCTTTTCACAAAGGCACCGGTAGAGCATCGGCGCCGCGTGCCCTTTGCAGAGCACGATACGGTCGCGCCCCGCGTCATGCTGGTTTTCAGGCGTGATGTTGGCGCACTCCATATAGAGCGTGACCAGGATTTCGCAGACGGACAGCGAACCGCCCGCGTGGCCGGTCTGGACCGCATGCAGCAGTTCGACCGTATCGATCCGGAATTGTTTACATAAGGCGTCCAGCTCCTGGACGCGCGTTTCAGTCAACGGCATAGTATTCTCCTCTCAAAACAGTTTGCCTATAGGACGCTCAGCCGGGATTCTTGTGAAAGCGCAGCACGATCTTCCCGGTCTGCGGCAGACGCGCGGCGGCGTGTTCGAACGCCTTTTGGGTGTCGGCAAAATCAAACACATCGGTGATCATCCGCCGCGCGTGCTCCTGGTAGAGCTTGAATCGGGAGATGACCGGCACGAACTGGTGCATCTGCAGCCGCGAGGCGACGATTTTAAGCTGTTTGCGCATCGCGATGTATCCGTCACAGGTAAACGGCACGCCTGCCACCGGGACAAACCGCCCGGCCGGGGAAAGAATTTTGAACGCGTCCTCGGCAAATCTGGGGATGCCCGCGCAGTCGCACACGATGTTCGGACCGACCCCTTCGGTGATCTCCATCACCTTTTCATTGACGTCTTCTTTCTTCGCGTCAATAACATGCTGCGCGCCGATTTCCCTTGCGAGCGCGAGCCGCCCGTCGCTGACCTCACTGATCATGACGGTGGCGCCCATATGGATGGCGGTGTCCGCCAGCATGAGCCCGATGGGCCCCGCGCCGTGGATGAGCATTGTGTCCTCCGGCTCGAGCTCGGCACGCGAGCAGACCTGCCCCGCGATGGTGTACGGCTCGATGAGCGCAGCTTCGTCCCAGCTGATCCAGTCCGGAAGCTTGTGCCACTGGTGTTCGCCCGCGACGAAGTATTCCTCCATGCCGCCGCTCATGTTGCAGCCGGTCACATGCAGGCTGCTGCAAACATTTCCCTGTCCTTTTCGGCAGGCGTAGCAGGTGCCGCAGTAGTCAATCGGCTCATGCACGACCCGGTCCCCCACCTTGAGGCTTTTCACGCCGCTGCCCACTTCTGTGACAACGCCGGCAAATTCATGTCCGGGGATGCGTTTCGCGCCCACCGACTGGGAATGCTTCCCTTCAAAAATCTTGATGTCGGTGCCGCAGATTCCGCAGGATTCAACCTGCACTTTGACCGAATGTGCGTCTTTGAGCTGCGGCTCCTCGACGTCGGCAAAATAGGAACAATCCTTGCCTTCAATCACGAAAGCTTTCATTTGCGATTCCCCCTGCTTATAAGCTTTTGAGCATCTCACGGACCGCCAGCGCGCAGCTCTTAGGGCTGGTGAGCACCGGCACCGGGATCACTTTGTTGAGCGGCTCGTCCAGCCGCGCCATCGAACCCTGCGCGAGCAGGATGACGTCTGTTTCCTTCGCGAGCTGCTCCGCGGCTTCAGTGACCAGCCTGTCGTGGGTCTCGGGGTCTCCGGAGCCGAGCGCCTGATATGCGCCCTGCGCCACCCGGCTGATGATCTCCACATCCTTGCCGGCCGCTTCCGCTTTCTGGCGCAGCAGCTTCACTGTCGGCTCGATGGTGGTTTCCAGACTTGCGATTACGCCGACCTTCCCGCCGGCGGCAACAGCGCGCATGGCCATGGCGTCGTCGATACGGATCACCGGGACGGAGTATTTCGCATCCGCCGCCTGGGCGACCTGCCCAACCGAAGAGCAGGCAATGACCACCATCTGCGCGCCCGCCGCGATTGCGCTTTCGATATGCAGGAAGGTGCGCTTCTCCACGTTTTCGTCCGGCGCGCCGGTACGCATGACGTCGCGGATGAGGCTGTCGTCCGCGATGCAGATCAGCTCGCAGTCCTCGAGCGTGTCGTTCAGAATCTTTTTAAAGTTGTTGACCAGCGGGCCAAACGAAGTAAAAATGACGGCTATCTTCTTCATGACAAAAACCTCCTGATCTTTGGTTCTTAGGAATCCTGCCCGGCGAAACGTTTCTCCTCGAGCACAAAGGTATCCCCGGCGGAGGAGCCGCCGTCCACAAAGATTGCCTGCCCGGTGACATGGACGCTGCCGGGGGACAGCAGGCTCACCACCGGCCCCACCAGCCATTCGGTGCGTCCCGGCACGCCGCGCGGGATGCTCGCGACACGTTTCTGGAAGCTTTCCGGGTTCTGTTCAAGCTGCTTGCGGTTGATGTCAGTCACGATCAGGCTCGGGCAGATACAGTTGACATTGATGCCTTTCTTGGCCCACTCGATCGAAAGCGAACGGGTAAAGCCGTTGATCGCGGCTTTGCTGGCGGCGTAGGCGGTGTAATAGGACTTTCCCTGGATCGAACTCAGGGAGGAAATATTCACCACCCGGCCTTTTTTCGCTTTGAGCATATAGCGGCCGACCGATTTGCAGCAGATCACGATGCCGGTGAAGTTGACATCCATGACCTTGTTGAACTCCGCCATAGTGATCGCCGAAAGGCTATTGATGATATTGATGCCCGCGCAGTTCACAAGCCCGTCAATCTTTCCGAAATGGGCATGGATCTGATCCACCGCGTCGTTGACCGCCTGTTCGTTTGTCACATCGGCGGGCAGCGCCAGCACATCGGCGCCGGGATAGTCCGCATGCAGGCTTTCCACCGCGGCCTCGCAGTCCTTCGGGAAGAGCCCGATGATGCCCACCTTCGCCCCAAGGCTCACAAATCCTCTGCACAGCTCCAGCCCGATGGTGCCGGTGCCGCCGGAAACGACGATCACTTCGTCCTTGATACCGAACAGATTTTCCAAGGTATACTTCATATGACCAGCTCCTTTTGGTTTTATGGTATGGACGGTTTACCGGTAGAGGATGAGCGCGATCATCTCAATCGGCTCGTCCCCCGTGGCCTCGATGCTGTGTCCTTCCCCGTCGCCGGTGAAAGTGACGTCTCCCGGCCCGACCTCAACAACGGTCCCATTGTCGTTAAAAATTCCCCTGCCGCTGAGGATATAATAGGTCTCGGACTCGCCATCATGCACATGATAACCGATGGCACTGCCCGGATAAACGGTTGTGTGCGCGAAAACACGGCCTTTCTGATAAAGTTCTTCAGGGCCGTTGAGCAAGCTGCGGACAGTGATCTCATTTTTGCCGCCAAACGGCGCCGGCTTACGTTCGGAATGCTTCTCATTGCTTCTTCTAACCATAATTTTGCTTCCTTCCAAAGTATTTGGGTGACATCGATGTCACCCTGTCGACAAGACTAAAATAACACATCCTTTGGCTGAAATCAATGGTTTTTTGAAAATTTTAGAATATTTCTTGCTTTTTCGGATACACTTTTTGTTTTCTCAAAGTCCAAATTGTGATATCGATATCACTTTTACATGTAAAACTGTCTGTTTTAAGTAAAATGGACGAATTTTAAAAAAATTTTGAAATATTCATTGCCAATGCGATTTTTATATAATATTATAAAATCAACTGCATAACTTCAGATCCATGCAAAGGGGCCGTGATGAGAAGCGGCATCGAGTCAGCACCGGGTTTTCCCCTGCCGGGATCTGCATAAAAAAGGAGCGTTTAAATTTCATGACGATTTACGATATCGCCAGGCAGGTGGGCGTCTCACCAAGCTCGGTATCGCGCGTGATCAACAACAAGCCCGGCGTGAATCCCGAAACGCGTCAGAAAATCCTGCGTCTGGTGGAGGAAAACAACTACTCGCCCAACGCAATCGCCCGCGGGCTGGTGAACCAGTCCTCAAAGACCATCGGCATCCTCGTTGCCGATATCCGCAATATCCACCACACCGACGGCGCTTACTACATCGAGCGGGAGCTGGTCGGGCGCGGCTACTGCTGCATCATCCTCAACACCGGGCACGAGGACAGCGAAAAGGTCAATGCGATCGACATCCTCAAACGCCGCCGGGTCGAAGGCGTCGTGATGATGGGTTCGATTTTCCAGTGCAGCGCGGTGAAAGATGCAATCACGCAGTGCCTAAGCGACATCCCGGTCGCAATCATCAACGGCTGGATCGATCTGCCGAACGTCTATGGGATCCTTTCGGATGAGTTGGGCGGGCTGCAGTCCTGCGTCCAGCTGCTGATCGAAAAAGGGCGGCGCAGGATCGCGTTCATCTGCGACAAGCCCTATAACCCCAGCAACCGTTTGAAGGAAAAAGGCTATCTCATGGGGGCGGAATCGCTCGACATCAACGCCGCCGAATGGAGTTACCGAACCGAAAACGCCTTGGAAGGCGGATACGAAGCGACCCTCCAGGTTCTGCGGGAACATCCCGATGTGGACGGGATTGTCTACGGAATCGATCTGCTCGCGGCGGGCGGCCTGCAGGCGCTGCACGACAAGCAGATTGATGTCCCCGAACAGATCGCGATCGTTGGGGTAAACAATTCGATGTATGCGGAAATCTGCACCCCGCCGCTCACCTCTCTGGACAATAAGCGCCTCGAAGCGAGCATCATGGCCGCGCGGATCATCATCGACACCCTGTCCGGCCAGAAGCCTTCCCGCAGAATGGTCCTGCTGCCCGAACTGGTCGAGCGCAAAAGCACCTGATCGCCTGTCCCAAACGCATCCGCGTGCCGCGGATGCGTTTTTTGTTGCAGTTTCAGCGAAATCTATTGCAGCTTTGTTTCATTTCAAAATAGAGAGAAATCGATGGCATTAAGACCGAAAATACATTTTCGGGCAATTTAGCTTAAATTTACAATAATTTTTAGTGCATATTGCAAAAATCATTAGCAAATCTATTGCAAAATGATTTTGAAGTTGTTAAGATGATTTTGCACAAAAGGTGCTATCGATTTCATGATGCACATCGAAATTTCACAGCTGATCCGCATCGGATCACTGCCGAAAAACTTAGACACACTGAAAGGACTATGTTTCATGAGGATTGCAATTCTTGGCGCAGGTGCAATGGGAATGCTCTTTGGCGGGCACCTGTCCCGGAAAAATGAGGTGACGCTGATTGACATCGACCAGCAGAAGGTCGATGCGGTAAACCAAAACGGAATCACAATCTGCAACCCGGACGGGACGCGGACAAACGAACATCCGCACGCGACCACCGACAGTTCCGGCATGCCGCCGGCCGACCTGATTATCGTTTTTGTCAAGGCAATGTTTTCCCGCAGCGCTCTGCAGGCAAATAAAGCCCTGATCGGCCCCGCCACCTACGTGATGACCCTCCAGAACGGCTCCGGGCACGAGGAAGTCCTCCGGGAATTCGCTCCGCCTGAACGGATCATCATCGGCACCACCCAGCACAACAGCTCGATCTCGGACCGCTCCACCATCAACCACGGCGGCGGCGGAAAAACTGTGATCGGACGCCTGGAAGGCGAACTCGAAGCGCTCCGGCCGATTTCGGAAAGCTTTACCGCATGCGGCATTGATACGGAACTTTCCGACCAGATCCGCAAGATGATCTGGAACAAGATGTTTTTGAATGTTTCGGCAAGCGTACTGACCGGCGTTCTGCAGACAAAGCTCGGCTTCCTGACCGACAACGAATATGCCTGGTCGCTCACCGAACAGCTCCTGCGGGAAGCTGTCCGGGTTGCAAACGGCGACCAGCTCGGCTTTGACGAGGAGGAAGTGGTGGACCGCGTCAAAAACCAGATCATAGCGGCGCACGACGGCTACACCTCGATCTACGCCGACCTGCGGGACGGCCGCAAAACCGAAGTGGACACGATCAACGGCAGCGTCGTGCGGGCAAGCCGCCGCAATGGAGTCCCCGCTCCCTGCCACGAGTTTATTGTCGCGCTTGTCCACACCAAAGAAGCGCTCAACGCGGCCGCGGCTGAAAAATCCGCAGGCGCACAATAACGGCGTAAACAGATCAGCAATGCGTGATCTTTTATTTCAGCCGCGGCCGGCAACAGAAGGTATCATTCCGGCGCGGCCAGGAGAAAATCTTAAGGAGGAGACAAAATGAATGGATATTCACTTGGCGATGGGCTCCGGGTCATCGACCTGACCAAAACTCTGGATCCCAAAACCGAAACCCGTCGCTGCGGGCTGACCCGTTTCAACACGGGCGGTCCGATCCCCGATTTCCACACCATTATGGATCTGACCAGCCATCTGGGGACCCACGTGGAATGCCCGTACCACCATAACGACAACTGGACCGATGTGCAGGCGCTGCCGCTCACGACCTTCATGGGACGGGCGATCTACGTCAACATCGAACATCTCGCGCCGAACAGCCACATCATGCCGGCGGACATGGAAAAAGCCTGCGGCGACTTTCTAAAGGAGGGCGACATCGTCATCCTGGACAGCCCCTATCGCATCCCGCCGTTCACCGAGTTGACCAACACCCCGGACGACAAACGCCTGTTCATCTGCCGTGAAACCGCCGAGTGGTTCCGCGACAAAAAGGTGAAATGCGTCGGGTTTGGCGACGGCGTTTCGATCGAGAACAACTACGAGGACGTCTGCGCCTTCCACGACATCCTGATGGAAAAGGATATCGTGTTCCTGGAGGTTCTCAAGAACCTTGACCAGCTTTCCTCCCGGGTATTCTTCATGTCCTATTCCCCGCTGCCTATCAAAGGGCTGGATTCCTGCCCCGTGCGCGCCTACGCAATCGAGGGCCTCAAGGAATTCAGTGAATAATATAACGTCATAAAAGGAAAGGAAACTTCAAATGAAAAAGAATTCAAAACGTATTCTGAGTCTCCTGCTCGCAACTGCAATGGTTTCCGCATTTGGCGGCTGCTCCAGCTCCAACAGCGCATCCTCCTCCGCGCCGGCGGCTTCCACTCCGGCTGCATCCACCCCCGCGGCTTCCTCCGAAGCGTCCGCTGAAACCATCACCCTGCGTCTGGGCCACACCCAGTCCACCGAACACCTCGTGAATACCACCGCTGAGAACTTTGCCGCGATGGTCAACGAAAAAACCGGCGGCGCCGTCAAGATTGACGTCTATCCGTCCGAAACCCTCGGCACCAACACCGAGCTCGCGGAAGCCTGCTCGAAGGGCGACGTGGACTTCTATATCTCCGCGACCGGCCAGTATACCCAGCGTTACACTCCGTTCACCATCGTGGAAGCGTTCTATATGTTCCGTGACCGCGATCATCTGTTCAAATTCTATGAGAGCGAGCCCTATCAGGAGCTGGTCGACGGCCTTGCCGAAACCTGCAGCGTCCATGTCCTGGCCCCGCTTTACTACGGCGCCCGCCAGATGACCACCTCCAAAAAGCCGCTGAACACCGCCGCCGACATCGCTGGCCTGAAGATGCGCGCCGCCAACGAGCCGCTTCCGATCGCTGCGTTCACCACCCTCGGCGCAACCCCGACTCCGATCGCCTATAACGAAACTTACCTGGCGCTCCAGCAGGGCACTGTCGATGGACAGGAGAACCCGCCCGCTTCCATCAGCACCATGAAGTTCTATGAAGTCCAGGATTATCTCAACCTGACCTATCATCAGTTCCAGATGCTCAGCATCTTCATGAGCGACGCCGCCAAGCAGAAGCTCACCGAGGAGCAGGTTCAGATCATCTATGACTGCGCCAAAGCTGTTTCCGACGAGCACAACACCAAGGCTGTTGAAGAAGAGCAGACCTACATCGACCAGATCGGTGAAAATTGCGAAATCATCGAGTCCGACATCGCTTCCTTCCGCGAAAAAATCGCCCCGATGTACGACCAGTTCAAGGATCAGTGGATCGAAGGCATGTACGAAGAAATCCAGGCAATGTAATCGCACCATCATATCCGCATAGGATCGATCACTGACGGAACGCCTTCCGGGATTCCGGAAGGCGTTCCCTTTCCAAATCGATAACAAGAAAGGCGTCTTATGATGTTAAAGAAATTAGAAAACACTCTTTTAAAGATTGAAAAAACGCTCTTTGTCACAATTCTGGCGGTGATGGTGGTGATCCTCTCCTGCCATGTCGTTATGCGTTATCTTTTCAACAAGCCGCTGATCTGGACAGATGAAGTGGTCACCATGATGCAGGGCGTGATCGCCTTTCTGGGTATCGGGTACTGCTTCCACCGCGGCAAACATATCGAACTCACTCTGGTTTATGACCGGGTGCCGACCGTTGTAAAATGGCTGTTCGACATCCTTTCCAATTCCGTAATGCTGGTCTGCACCATTTTTATGGTCAAGGTGAGCTACGAATATGTCATCTTCAAACATATCCCGCTCGGTACAATCCCCTGGCTCAAGCAGAGCTATTTCTATGCGGGAATCCTGGTCGGTTTTATCGTCGCGGCCGGTTATATCCTGGTGCGCCTGATCAAGACCTTCTCCAACATTATTGAGACATGCAAAGCGCGCGGCGCTGGAAAGGAGTGAGCGAAGGATGGCATTATTGTTTATCCTGTTCTTCGGCTTCCTGATCATCCGGATGCCGGTTGGTTTCTGCATGCTGTGCAGTTCCCTCATCTATTCCTGGGTTAACGGGGAAAGCCCGGACATGCTGCTTTCCCGCGCGGTTTCGGGCTCCAGCTCGTTCACCCTGCTTGCCCTCGCCTTCTTCATCCTCGCCGGCAATATCATGAACCGCGGCGGCATCACCGACCGGATCTTCGGGTTCTGCCAGAAGCTGGTCGGCTGGATTCCGGGCGGTCTGGGCCACGCCAATGTCGCTGCATCGGTCATCTTCGCGGGCATGTCCGGTTCCGCGGTCGCGGATGCGGGCGGCCTGGGAGCAATCGAAATCAAAGCGATGAAAGACCACGGTTTCGATGAGGAATTCGCCGTGGCCGTCACCGGCGCCTCGTCCTGTATCGGCCCGATCATTCCGCCGAGCATCTCAGCGGTCGTCTTTGCGGTTGCGAGCGGCGTATCGGTCGGCAAGCTGTTCCTCGGCGGCGTCCTGCCGGGCGTCACACTAGCCATCGTCCAGATGATCTACGTTTTTATTATCTCCAAAAAACGCGGTTATCCCTGCACGCCGTTTGAAGGGTTCCGTAAGCTGGGCAATTCGTTTATCGGCTCCCTGCCTGCGCTGCTGACCCCGCTGATCATCCTCGGCAGCATTATGACCGGCATCTGCACGCCCACCGAAGCTTCGGTCGTCGCGGTTCTGTACGCGCTGGCGCTCGGCTTCATCACCAAAGACCTGCGGCTCAAAGATCTTCCCGACCTGCTTGATGAAACGATCCTGCTCACGATGAGCGTGCTGTTTATCGTCAGCAGCGCGAACTCGTTCGGTTATATCATCACCGCGCTGCAGGTCCCGACCAAGCTGGCCGCCCTTTTCATCGGCGTCATCAGCAACAAGTATGTCGCGCTGATCCTGATCAATATCTTCCTGCTGCTGGTCGGCATGGTCATGGAAAGTCTCGCTGCCCTTGTCATCCTGGTTCCGATCCTCATGCCGGTCGTCACCTCCTTTGGGATCGATCCGCTTCATTTCGGAATTATCTGCATCCTCAACATCACCATCGGCATGCTCACCCCGCCGGTCGGCATGGTGCTCTTCACCCTGACTGGTGTCAGCAGCCTCTCCTTTGAGAAGATAACAAAGGCGATGATGCCGCTATTATTCATCAACATTGTCGCCCTGCTGATTGTCACCTATTGTCCTCCGCTGGTCACCTGGCTGCCGAACCTGCTGATGTAAGCAGGAGCCATTCCACAAAAATTCATTAAAGGAGAAATCTGTATGATTCCAGTTGAACTCAAACAGGAAATCCGTGACGGCGTCGTCAAGACGCTGCCAATGGTTAACGAAATCCAAAATGAAGAACTGCGCCAGAAGGTCATCGACGCCTGGGCATTCTCACTCCAGATCAACGGTTTCACCAAAATTGAAGAGATGCCCGGTTCCGGCATGCCGGAAGCGAGCGAGCTGGGCGACCAGTCGATGCACATCCGCGCGGTAGGCTATAACGCCGTGAGCCTCTATGAGAACTTGGAAAAGGCTTATCAGATGGATCTGGGGCTGGATAAAGACATGCTGCGCGCCTGTGCGCTGCTGCACGACGTAGGCAAGCCGTACGAGTACAACAAAGAGAACCGGAAACGCTGGGCCGAAAACCACAAGACCACCGGCGCGCCGAATGCCCGCCATCCGGCATACGGCACCTACATCGCCATCACTGCTGAGCTTCCGGAAGAAGTCGTGCATGTCTGCGCCTGCCATTCCCCGGAGGGACGTTTTGTCACCCGCAGCGCATATGCAACCCTGGTTCACTATGCGGACGACGGCTCCTGGTTCTCGCTGGCAAGCATGTTTGACCTGAATATCCCGAAACTCTAATTTTTATCATTCATCCTCCATTTAGATTAGGCGCTGGTTTCCTCTGGAAACCAGCGCCTTTTTGCGCGCCCGCCGGCAGCTATGATGCCGTTATGTATATTCTAATGAAACTATAATGCCCTTTTGAACTGGTACTGCAGTGAGTTGCTATTTCTGGAAAATGTGGTATTATTAGGATACAATTTAATATCGTCTCCTGGACACCGCCCCGTGTACAACTCACGGGGCGGTGTCCTCTTTTTCTTTGTACAGCAGCGCGTGCATAATGACACGGGTCTGCCGTTTTTTCCATTCCGGAACTTCCCGGTAAACCCGCAGCCATTCCATAAAAAGCTCAGAATCAGCGTCTGTTTTTGCCTCCCGCACAGCCGTATCATCCGCAAAATCATCATGAATCAACTGCTCGACGGTCATGCCGAGACAATTCGCAATATGCACCAAGGTCGCCTGGGTGGGATTGGTTACCAGACCGCGTTCAAATTTGCTTACATAGGCGACACTCATATAGGTATCCATGGCAAAATCCAGTTGTGTGATCTTGTGCTCCTTTCGGTACTCCTTTATTTTCCGTCCAACAATTTCTCCTATTGTCATTCGAATTCCTCCCATAAAAAGAATACAATGGCAATAGAAAATTTGACATACCTATTAGTGCTATAAGCTATATGAACTATAGTTTATAGATTCATCTCTCCGGATTGCCAAGGCCAAAAACATGTGCATAATTCCTGAAATAAGATTGTTATTTTTAAAAAAATCTGTTATAATTTACTCACCAAAAGATCGCGGCAAATTTCGAAAGTATCTGCCGCTCAAACCAACGGCAAAGCTTGGAGGCGAAAACGGCTAAGGTATCAAAATGGACCGCAAAAAACAATATTGACTGAAAGAGGTGGGCGTTATGACGAAATCTGTGGAGCCAATGAAGATGCCAAGCCTATGGCTGTCTGCCGGAATCATTGTGATGATCGGCACCGTCCTGACCACCGGAATCACAGCCGGAATCGCCACAATCCCGCTGCTCACCCTCAATATTGTCCTGGTGGCCGTCGTATCTCTTCTGTCAGGTTATCCTTACCGGGAGTTGGAGCAGGGGATGATGGAAGGCGTGCGCAGATCGATCGACTGTGTCATGATCCTGATATTCGTGGGCGTGCTGATTGCCGGCTGGATTCTCTGCGGCACAGTCCCTATGCTGATTTATTACGGGCTTTCGGTCGTCAGCCCAAAGCTTCTGCTCCCGTTGGCCTTCCTGCTCTGCTCTCTGCTGTCCCTCTGCACAGGATCCTCCTGGGGTACCGCCGGGACGGTGGGAATTGCCTGCGTCAGCATCGGCGCCAGCATCGGGATGCCGGTCGCGGTGGTCGCCGGAGCGGCCATTTCCGGCTCCATTTTGGGGGATAAGCTCTCCCCATTGTCGGACGCCACCATCATGGCGGCCAGCGCCAGCGGCACGGGATTATACCAGCATGTGCGCTCGATGGCCTACACCACGGCGCCGTCCTTTCTGATCACCTTGCTCATTTTTTACTTCATGGGAGCGGCGTACGCCGATACGCCGATGCATCCGGCGGTTGTGGAAACCGTACGCGGAACCTTGGCGGAAATCTATCAATTCAGTCCCCTGCTGCTGCTGCCCATGGCCGCCATTCTCGTGTTCAGCCTCATGCGGATGCCGGCAATCCCAGCGATCCTGCTTTCCGGACTGCTGGGGCTCTTTCTGGCGGTCGCAATCCAGGGAGTGGATGTCTCGACCGCCATTTCTGCTATCCTGCAGGGGGCCGCCAGCAATACAGGTGTGGAAATTGTCGATTCGATGTTGAACAAGGGAGGCATCACAGCCATGCTTTCCACCCTCTGTACAGCCGTGCTCGCCCTGGGGCTGGGCGGAATCCTGAGCCGGGCAGGCTACCTGCATGTGCTGGTGGAAGCGATTTCGCGGAGGGTGAAGACCGACAGGGGAACCGTGATTCTGACCCTGTTCTGTGGAATGATTACCCTGTGTCTTGTCGCACAGTTTTATGTCTCAGTGGCGCTGATGGGCACGATGTTTGGTGAAATCTACGACGCGCGTAGAATCCACCGGAGCGTGCTCTCAAGAACGCTCGAGGAATCGAACACCATCATGCTGCCGCTGGTCCCCTGGAACACCAGCGCCGTCTATTATATGGGGCTGTTCGGGTTTCACAACCTTGCTTTCGCACCATATCTCGTCTTTTCCTATGTGAACATTGCAATTTGTCTTTTGTGCGTGCTTTCCGGGCTGTTCATCTTCCGCCGCCGGGCGGACAACCCCGCGGAAACCGATTGGAAGTGGCATGAGCCCGTGTCTGACTCCGCTTTTGCGCAGGAAGCCTGATCAAAAGCCGATAAAAAACAACGGCGTTTATTCAGTTTGAATAAACGCCGTTGTTTACATGTTGACCGAATGTCCAAATTCTGCAAAATCCCTGCAGCACTCCATCTGCAACGCTTCAATTTCATCAAAGTGGCTGATGATGCAGTTTCTGGTGCTCATATGATCCTTTTCGATCAGGCGCTGCGCCAATGCGACATCCTTATCGATTACCGCTTTGGCCAGGCGGACGTGCATATCCACCTCCGCTTTCAGCGCGGAAACGTTGTCCGGGATGTTCCGCGTAATATAAATTAAATGCAACTTTCCAATTCTTCTGGTCAGGTCGATCAGATTCTTCAATTCGTTGGCAATAATCTGGGGACAAAGCTCCAGCAGATAAAAATGGAACCGGAGCTGTTCGTCAAAAAACCGGAGCATCGTTTCGAGATTCACCGCGGCGTCAATCTGCCGCGCGGTTTCTTCAAAATGCCGCAGAAATTCCGAAACTCTGGCGGGGTCCGCATGTGGGATCGCTTTTTTGATCGCCATACATTCCACAGCCGCCCGGAAATCATATAAAGCTTCCAATTCTTCCGGCGTGTAATTCCGAATATAGGAACCGCTGCGCTGTTTCACTGTGATATAGCCGTCTTTGTCCAGCGCCTTAAGCGCGGTGATTACCGGCGTCCGGCTGACGCCGAACTCATTCGACAGGGCCTCGATGTCGATCCTTTCCCCCGGTGTAAACTCATTATCGATAATTTTCTTTTTAATCTCATCGTAGACCCAATCGTTTAATAATGCGATTGCCATGTAATGAAACCCCGCCCTTTACCTGTTGGATTCCCGGATTTTGAAAGCTGCCGCGCGCAGGGCTGCTAAATTTTCCGGCAGCCGCAAACGTCCGCAGCATTTTCTCCCCGCAATTATAGCATGAATCGCGCGGGAAGGCAAAATCCCGCACGCCGTCCCAACGATTTCCATGGAAAACATACGCCCGCAAAGCGGGCGTATGTTTTGAAGCAACGGATTCCCATCTTATTTTCCGACACCGAGCAGCCAGTAAGGAATCACGTCCCGTGCAAAAATATCCTGCACCGTTTCACGGCGTCTAGCCAGCGCGGCGCGCCCATTCGAAACGATAACGGTCGCGGAGCGCGGCATCGCATTGGCATTGTTGCCAAAAGACTCCATATAGGCGCCCATGTCCAGAAATGCCAGCAGGTCGCCTTCTTTAACAGCGGGGATTTTGCGCTGTTTGGCCAAAACATCGTCCGCGCTGCAAAGCTGGCCGCACACATCCACAACCTCCTCATCCGGCGCGGAGGTATTGTTCGCAACCACGATATAATGAAAACGATTCTGCGCATCGAATGGATCGCCCATCTCATTGGTGTTGCCGTCTACATAGACCCACTTTCTGTTGGTCACCTCGTGATCTTCCTTGCGCAGCCCCACACGCGTCAGGAACATGCCTGCTTTTTCCACGCAGAACCGGCCCGGCTCCAAAATCAGTTTGGGAAGCTTCATCTGGTATTCCGCGCATTTCCTGATAAAGACATCCGTGATGTCTGCCGCATACCGCTCCAGGCTTGGATAAATAAATTCGTTTCCATAACGCACCGGTGTAAAGCCGCCTCCGATATCCACCATCTCCGGTTCCCAGCCGGTCTTGTCCTTCGCCATTTTGAGAACCTCCAAAAGTTCCTCCAATTCTTCCACATGGAATCCAACCCGGCGCGGAATCCCGCCGTGATACATCGCGCCCACCAGATTCAAATACGGCGATTTCAGGCAGTGCTCAATACTTTTGAGCGCCTGATTGGGCTCATTTCCAAATTTGAAGGTCCGTTCCCATTCGGCGCCATCGACGCCAGAAGCATAACGCGGATCGACATAGTGTTCCAGATCCACCTTTTTCAGCGGCAGGCGGCAGCGGACCGCAACATTCAGCTTTTTCCCCATCTCTTTTGCCAGCGATTCCACCCGGCAAACCTCCCCATAGGTATCCAGGTTAACGGTGATACCGGCGTCGATTGCCGCGCGCAGAATTTCCGGGAGCTTGTTGCAGCCATTCATAACAATTTTTTCCGGGTCAGTACCGGTAACCAGCGCGGAATAAAGCTCGCCAAGCCCGAACGCCTCGCCGCCGGCCCCTTTTTCAGTGGCTACAATTCTGCGCATTGCCAGCCCATAGTTGGATTTCAGGCCCACACAGGTCAGAACTTCCCCCGGATATCTGGACTGAAAGGCGTCATGGAATGTCCGGATGCTGGCCCGCAAGGTGTTTTCTGAGATCACAAACAAGGGGGTACCGTACTCTTTTGCAAGATCCGTACATTTTACACCGTCAAAAATCAGTTCATTGTCCACACACTCAATAAATTCCCCATATTTTCCCATCTTCTGCACCTCTATTCCTAAAATTTCCGGTTTCCCGGTTTGGAACCAAATTTTGCGCGCCCGCCATGGCACAAACTAAAATCTAAAATTTCAGTTTGTGCTTTCAGTATAGTTGCAAATCGTTCCAATGTCAATAGCCGTCTGGCACCGCTGCGCAAACCCCTTTACAGAAAAGCGCATTGGAACCGATTGGGGACCCCCACAGGATGCGGCGGCCCGGTTAAAAGGCACCCGGAATCCAGCTGCGGATTCCGGGCGCCTGCCGGATCGAAATTTGCCTTTCTCGCGGGACTCTGTTCCGCGGGCAAAATTTTGTAGCATTTAATTTCGTAAATCCATTGACTTTTATTCCAATTGCGGATACACTTAAACAAATGCTTGTCATCTAGCATAATTTTTAAAAAAGAGGTATTTCATGTACAACGACAAAACTCTTACTTGCAAAGACTGCGGCTGCGAATTTACTTTTACTGCCAGCGAACAGGAATTTTTCGCCGAAAAAGGTTTCACCAATGAACCCCAGCGCTGCAAACCTTGCCGTGACGCCCGCAAAGGCAATTCCCGCGGCGGTTCCGGCGACAGACAAATGTATGATGCCGTGTGCGCAGAATGCGGAAGAACCTGCAAAGTTCCTTTCGAGCCCCGCAACGACCGTCCTGTATACTGCAGTGATTGCTTTGCAAATAAGAGATAACATAACGTCTGATCGCGCACCCTTCGGGGTGCGCTTTTTTTCGTTTTTTTGCTCCCGCGGAATTTCCTTTCATTTTAGAAAGGCAAGCAGCTTTTTGATCCCCTTCCCTGTAGCGGAGCTCACAAAAAAGACCTCCTGCGCCCCCGCAAACCGCAGCAGCTCCCCTGCCCGGGCGGCCTGCATGGGGGTCTCGCAAAGATCCATCTTCGTAACTACGCCGATCAGCGGCCGGTTGAACATGCCGTACATCCGCGGAGAAAACGCGCACTGTTCATCGTTGCAGCTCTGCAGCATCAAAATGCAGTCGGCTTCTACCGCTGTGACCACCAGTGCCTTATAGAATTGTTTCTGTTCGATGTATTCTCCTGGCGTGTCAATAAGCGATCCGCCGAGCACTTCGATTGCCTGCGTCTTTTTATAGTGCTGCTTTTCCTGCAAAAGGCATTGTCCAAGCCTTGTTTTTCCACAGCCGATCTTCCCAATCAGCATAATCTTTTTCATTGGCGCCCCCCTCAGGATTTGGTAATTTCCGTCGGGGTAAAATGCAGTACATGCCCCAATACCGCAAGGACGTCCCTGAGAGCCGCCTCCACACTGGAAACATCACCGCAGATCACCAGTGAACCGCTGAAACGGTCAACAAAAACGATTTCAACTTCCGCAGCTTTGGAGGCAACGTCTGCGCCGATGATGGCCGCTTCACTCGGGGTGATCGTCAGAATGCCCAAAGCCCCCCGCTTTTCCGATACCACACCGAGCTTTTTATAAAGTTCTTCTATCGGATTGGCAATCAGATGCGCCATTGTCACCTGCTTTCCGGGTACAAACTCCTGTATAATACGCTGTTTTTCTTCCGGCAATTCGCTCCCCTCCTCCCATCACGATTTCCGTCCGAAAGCACCGGGCTTTTTTACATCAGCGATTCAAAAATTTCCGGACGCGGATTTGGGATAACCACTTTGGCAAGCATCAGTCCGCGCTCGCATCCCTGTTTTGCTCCCGCCTGCACAGCTTCGTTTACCGCCGCTACTTCCCCGGTCATCGTGACAAACGATTTCCCGCCAATACCAAGTCCCAGCCTCACATCGAGTAGTGTTATATCCGCCGCCTTGACCGCTGCGTCCGCCGCATAAACCGCCGCCGTGATACTGAAAAATTCCAGTACCCCTACCGCGCCGGGTCCATCCGGTACCGATGCCGCGTTGATCGCCGCCACCACCTGCGGATGTACCATCGGGATCACAACCGAATCCACAATATGCGAGCCGCCCACGGCGGCGCCCGCGTCCAGCGACGCGCTGACTGCGGAGACCGCCCCGGTGAACATAATGACATACTTTCCCGGACAGATCGCCTTTGCAAAGAGCAGATTCGTTTCCGCGGCCTTCAAAACGGCGTCCGCCGCTTCCACGCCCTTTGCGATACTGTTCAGCTCCAGAAAACCAATCGTTTCCATCATACCGCCGCACCTTCCCCTTCCTGAATCGTGACGTACCCAGGATCAATACGCGCTGTTCCGGAAATGGAAGCATGCAGGTTTGCACCGAGCTTCCCCTCCGGGCATTTCGCAATCAGCTGCCCGGCTGTCACCGATTCCCCGTCCCGGATCACCGGTTCGGCAGGCGCGCCAATATTCTGCCGCAGCGCAATTTTTACCTGTGCGGGGATGCATTCGCGCAGGGTATCCGTGCCGCACACATCATAAAATCCAAGCACACCCGCCCGGGCGGCCGCCCGTTTTGACGGCAGCTTACGGCCCGACCGCCAGGGGGAAATGTCCCGCGCTCCGCTGCCCTTTGGATATCGGATTTCCGCCTTTGCAAGCTCTGCCTTGATCAACGCGTTCACCCGGCGCGGCTGCAGTGACATCGGACACGCGAACAGTTCGCAGACGCCGCACTCACAGCAGAGCGCGGCATTTTGTACCGCCGGATCATCCAGGATCTCTGAAAACGCCCCGGCAAAGGCAAGTTTACGCATGATTCGGTGCGGTTCAATCGGATGCCCTAAAAGATGCCGCGGGCAGAGATCTGTACATTGACTGCACTGAATGCAGGCGCTCCGGGCGCGGTTTTTCATATGTTCCACCGAAATCTTTTCCGCTGCGGCAATCGGACCAATGTCTGGCAGCAACAGAATTCCTGAGGTTGTTTTTGTTATGCAGGCGTCCGCCGCCTGCGTGCGGGTCATCCGTTTCCCCATCATCGGGCCTCCGCATACCACGATATGGTTTTCATCCGACACACCTCCCGCCAGCGCGATACAGTCCGCGTAGGAGGTGCCAACCGGAACGTGAATCACCGACGGTTCCCGGACAAGCCCCGATACCGTCAGATATTTCCAAATGAAGGGTTTTCCCTCCATGGCATCCGCGATACTCAACATGGTCGCCACATTGCTCACCACGCACCCAACATCGAGCGGGATACCAGCGGGCGGCACCGCCTGGCCGGTCACCTCGGCAACAAGGGTCTGTTCGTCGCCGGCCGGATAAAAGCTCTCCATCTCATGGATGGAAATTTCCGGATCGATCTGTGCGATGGCTTCCCGCAGCGCTGTGAGCTCCTGCCGGTACGCGCTTTTGGTGGCAACCGTGCAGCGGATGTCCCCCAATTCCCTGCGTACAGCGCTCGCCGCCGCGATCACCCGTCCGGCAAGATGCCGGAGGATATAACGGTCGGTGCGCAGGAGCGGCTCGCATTCCGCGGCATTGAGGATGATCCATTCTGCGTCTCCATTCAGTTTCGCATGCGTTGGGAAACCCGCGCCGCCGCAGCCGACGATGCCCGCTGCAAAAATCTGATCCGTCAGGCTCATACGCCGTCATCACCTTTCGCCGCCTTGGTCTGCCGCTTTTCCCGCTCGACCTCCAGCGTGTCGATAATTCCCACAATCGCGCAATCCACAGGCAGGTCGTTGCCGCCCGCCGCAACGCGCGCGGTGCTTCCGCTCACCACGAGCACCCGTTCGCCCACTCCTGCGCCGACCTGGTCAGCCGCCACAAGGACGTTTCCCCCGCGGCCGCTTTCCGTCTCGCGAACCACCATCAGTTTCTGTCCTTCCAATTCCGGCGATTTTTTGGTCGCCCACACATGGCCAATCACTTCACAAATAAGCATTGCAACCTCCCAAATACCCGTCCGGTTTATTTACATAAATCCCGCCGCACGGTTATCCCCGCATGCAGGAACACATCCTTTGCGGAGGGAGTGACGATTGTTTCCGGTCCCAGGACGACCGTCTTTTCTCCCTTCACAGCCAGGCTTCTCGCCATAGCTTCGGTGACCAGCCGTCCCGATTGTTGTTTAGGAGGCAAGGTCTGCGGCGGTTTCCCGGGCTTTGCTTTCTCCGCGCCTGGCGAAGCTCCCTGCGCGGCGAAAATCTGCACGCCAAATTCCCGCAGCGTTTCGACATAGCTTTCCATCCGCCGGTAAAGCCCGCTTTCCCAATCGGCATCCATCCTGCGGTGAGCGGGCGCCGTTTCCAGCATACGAACCGGCTTTTTCTGAAGCAGAACGTTTATCACGGCGCGGGCAGCGGGACTCTCGTCCCGTCCGAGCGCGATATCCGCGAGCTGCGTACAGGTCAACGCGGTGATATATACCCCCTCCCACCGCGCCATCTCTTCGCAGCCAGCATACTGCGCAAGGGAACAAACCGTATGCCGCTCCAAAAATTCCTTCGGCAAAAGCTCCGGTTCCCCTATGACCAGAATTGCTGGTCCCTCCGGCGAAATCTGCGCGCTGAGTGCGCGCAGCACTTCCTGCGTGACCAGCTCCACGAGCTGCCGCCTATTTTCTTCCGTTGACATCCGACCGCCTCCTTATCGCAGAATATACGCTTTTGTGTCCTTGCCGCACAGGCAGGCGTTTGCCTCGTCAAAATCGAGATGCATCGCGGGCTCGAAGGAATCCTTCACACGGATGACCACATCCGCAAAGCACACCGGACGTGCGCTCTCCACCCGGACATGCACATGCTGCCCATCCGAGACGCCCTGTTCTGCCGCAGCCGCTGGGGTGAGATGGATATGCGCGCGCGCGACAATTACGCTGCTTTTTGCCTCCAACACGCCGGACGGCCCGACAATCACAACGTTGCCCGCGCCGGTAAGATCCCCGGAAAGGTTCACCGGTGCGGAAAGCCCCAGCGCGCGGCAGTCGGTCATTGAAAGCTCGCATTGCACCGCGCCGCGCGCCGGCCCCAGCACCGCAACGCTGTCGATCGTCCCTTTTGACGTAACAAGCCGAACGCGCTGCTCCGCAAGGAACTCTCCCGGCTGGGAAAGCATCCGTTTCGGGGAAAGATTTATTCCCGGTCCAAAAAGTGTTTCGACCGCCTGTTGTGTCAGATGCACGTGACGGGCCGAAGCTTCCACAAGGATTCCGGTATGCGCTTCATTTCTCCCATCCTTGCCCCGGCAGCGGGAAACAACCTCTTCCACAATCGACTGAATCTCTTCCAGGTTCATCTGCGACCCTCCTTTACCTGTTCTGCCAAAAAACGGCAAAGCAGAATATAAAAACCACTGGAGAGGCGGTTGAGCGCCTGGATAATATCCATTCGCTGTGCGCCGTCCTCCGCAAAAGCCGTCACCGCGGCAAGCTCACATTCCCGCGCGCGTACACGCAGCAGGTTGAGTCCGGCTCCGATCTCTCCATAGCTTCGGTTGGGAACCGGGTGTGCGATCCCAATCTCTTTTTTCACATTGTGGGAGATCTCCCGCAACTGCACCGGAGAAAGCCCGCAGAACTCCGGTTCCCCAAGCGCAAGCTCCCGCACTTCAGCGGAAAGAACCGCGCGGGTGTAGCGCAGCGCGTCCTCAAGCTGCTCGGTGAGTACGGAATAGCCCTGTCCCTGCGCCCGCACCTGCAGACAGACGATCTCCGCTTCCAGCGTATCGAGCTTTCCGCGCAGGGCAATGCGCGGATGGCTTTTCGGCACCAACAGGTTTCCTCGCAGATGGGTCATATTTTCCGGTTTTTCCGCATAGTTTGCCCCAGTCGCCGCATCCCGATAGGTCTTTTCTCCATTTTTTTGCACCGGGTCGCATGGCATCCCTCCCGGATTCACCTGCATTGTTTCACATGGCTCCGCCGGTGAAAAAACCAGCTCAATTTTTCGGTCTGATAGATATTCGCGGGCCAGCGGCGTGACAAAAGCCTCCGCTGGCGCGCGGTATTCCCGGATTCCCTCCTGAAGCAGCGCCGCGCGCAAAGTTGCTTCGGTTATGATGGTCATACTGCCGCTCCCGTATTACTTGTCACTGGCGGCAAGCGTCGGCAGGATGTACTCCACGTCGGAATGAGGGCGCGGGATCACATGCACAGAAATGAGCTCGCCAATTTTGGAAGCCGCAGCCGCGCCCGCGTCTGTCGCCGCTTTGACCGCACCAACATCCCCGCGTACCATAACAGTGACCAGACCGCCGCCGACATGCACCTTTCCAATCAGATTGACATTCGCCGCTTTGACCATTGCGTCCGCCGCTTCAATCGAGCCTACCAGCCCTTTTGTTTCAATCATGCCGAGTGCCTGTAATGTTGCTGCCATTTTTATTTCCTCCTGCTATCATTTTTGTAGTATATATTTTCAATCTGCGCCTTCCGAATGTTAATCTCCCTGCGTCAGTGACGGAAGGATATATTCCACCTCCGGATGCGGGCGCGGAATGACATGCACCGAAACCAGTTCCCCAACACGGGAAGCCGCTGCCGCGCCCGCGTCGGTCGCCGCCTTGACCGCGCCGACATCCCCGCGCACCATAACAGTGACCAGACCGCCGCCGACATGTACCTTTCCAATCAGGCTGACGTTCGCCGCTTTGACCATCGCGTCCGCCGCTTCCACCGAACCGACCAGACCTTTTGTTTCCACCATTCCAAGCGCCTGTAATGTTGCTGCCATTGCTGATTCCTCCTATATCGTTTTTCCAATGGATCTATGGTTTCAACCGCGCCGTGCGGATTACTGTTGTCCAAGCCGCGCTAGCACCGCTTTGGTGATCAGCTCCACCTCTTCCCGCGTAAAGGGAACGTCCGTGCCGGTACGCTGCTTTCCGGGCGTGCCGGCGGACGGTTTGGCGAGCGGCGGCGCAGGATTTTCTCCCCGGATTTCCGAAAGCTCCTTCATCCCCCAGGCAACCCGGCGGATATTGATCAGGTTCTTCGGCGAAATATTGTCCGAGGAGGCGCTTTTGCCAACTGAACCGCATCCCAGCGTCAGGGCGGGTGCAAGATTGGTCAGCGCCCCCACGCCGCCGAGTGCGGCGGCCACATTGACCAAAAGGCGGGAAACCGGTTTTTTCAACGCGAATTCCCGGATCAGGTTTTCATCCTGCGCATGGATGGTCATTGTATGGCCCGCTCCCTCAATATGAAGGATCTCCATACAGCGTGCGCAGGCCGCCTCCCAGTTTTCCTCCACAAAAAATGCCAGAATCGGACAAAGCTTTTCGCGTGTGTAAGGATTTTGGCGCCCGGCTTCCTTCTGCCGGGAAATCAGCACGCGCGTTCCGGAAGGAATTTTGATGCCCGCCAGATCAGCGATCACCTGCGCCGTCTTGCCGACAATCTGCGGGTTCATTGTCCCGTTTGCCCGCAGGATGTAGCCGGCCAACTTTTTGGATTCCTCCGGCGAAAGGAAGTATCCGCCCTGCCGTCTGAGTTCGGAAACCACCTGTTCCTCCGCCGCGCGTTCGGTGACGATCGACTGTTCGGATGCGCAGATAGTGCCGTTATCGAAAGTTTTGCTCTCGATGATCCGTCTGACAGCGTTTGGAATGTCCGCGCTTTTATCGATGAACGCGGGGCCGTTTCCCGGTCCGACACCGATCGCCGGATTTCCGGAACTGTAGGCCGCGTGCACCATCGCCTCTCCACCGGTCGCCAGGATCAGCCCGACATCCTTTGCCTTTAAGAGCGCGTCGGTCGCCTGTGCGGTCGTCAGCTCGATACAGCCGACCGTCCCCTCCGGCGCGCCCGCACGCCTGGCCGCTTCCTGCACAATGCGCACCGTTTCCAGTATGCAGTTTTTCGCGCTCGGGTGCGGGCTTATTACAATGCTGTTGCCGGCCTTGATTGCGATGAGGCATTTATACATCACCGTTGAAGTCGGATTGGTGGACGGGATCAGGGCCGCGACCACCCCAACCGGAACGCCAATTTCCATCAGCCCTCTCTCCCGGTTTTCGCTGAGTATTCCCACAACCCGCATATCCCGGATATAATCGTAGGTCATCGTACTGCCGAGAAGATTTTTCAGAACCTTATCCTGCCAGTTGCCGAATCCGGTTTCTTCATTTGCAAGCTTTGCCAGCCGCTGCGCATTGGCGGCACAGTCGGCGGCGATCTCCCGAATGATCACATCGAGCTGTTCCTGTGTCATTTGCGCAAGCTGCCCGGCCGCCTGTTTCGCCGCGGCGACAAGACAGCGCACCTGCTGAATCGACTGCAGATCTTTATCCAGCGTCATTTCTACGATTCCCCCTTAATATATGAGCGGAGCTTGCGCAACCGCACACACCATATCCGCAAATGCTTCGCAAGCGGCTTTGCAGGCGGCCTGATCGCCGGTCAGGAGTCCTCCCGCGAAGTTTGTCTCGGTTGGCGGGCCATAAAATATCCTCATCTCCACATCCGCGGCTTTGAGCGCCGCGTCAATTCCGACCATTGCTTCCAGCGGCGGCGCGATCAGATAAGCCATTGCGCCGCCCTCCGGTACTTTCGCCTGTTTCGAGAGGTACGAACCCGTGCGGGAAATACAGTGTGCGAAATACACCACCGAATCATCCCCGCAGGCACTGTAAAAGCAGGCGTCGTGCTTGATGAAGTCCACCGCTGCCTGCAGCCCGGCATGGATTTCCGCCGGGTCCGGTCCCGCAAGAATGCCGATAAACTCCCCCGCTAACCGGGTGTTCGCATTGGCGGAACCCGCGTACATGCTCTTCGCATAGGCGACCCGCACCCGCGCCTTTTTTGTGGCCTCGTCAAGCGCCGTATAGGAAACGTCGTCGCTGTCGGTCGTGAGGATTCCCAAGCTGCGCAGCCCCTGCGGCACCCGCAGCGCTTTCAGGAGCATGGGATCAGCATTCGGGATCATCCGGGCGGAAAGCACTGTGGTTTGAATGGGATCTCCCGTCATCTTTTCGCCTCCTATTTTCTGAGATCCACGCCGCTGGCTTTCGCAGCAAGGATCGCTTCAATTACGTCACAGATATACGCGCCCGCTTCCACCGCCGAAATACCTGCTCGATGGATGTTGGAAACCACTGTGCGCCGCGCCTCCGGCATGCCAACCGTCGCTTTGTAGGCAATGTAGGCGCTCATGCTTTCCGCCGTTGCAAGCCCGGGGCGCTCTCCAAGCAGCACACAGGTAACCGCCGCGCCGAGCGTTTCCGAAACCTGATCCATTGCGGGCACCCTGCCATAGCGGACGAAAAATGGCGTACCCACCTTGAATCCCTTGGCCGGCAGCCCTTCCAGAAGCACCGGCAGGATATTCGGCAGGTTCTCGTTCACCGCTGTGGAGGACAGCCCATCGGCCGCATAGATCTGTATGTCGGGGGTCCGCACACATTTTTCGCGCAGACCTGCGAGCGTTTCTTCGTCAAACTGCCTCCCAAGATCCGGCCGGGTCAGGAATTCATTCTTATCCCGGCACCGCGTCTGAATCGTGAACAGCCCCAATCGGTCTAGCATCGCCTGATCCACATCTGTGAATACGGCATCCCGCGCCGCCGCATGGTCAGCGCGCAGCGTTAACAGCGTGCGGGTATTGAGCCGCGGACCGCAGCGCCCAACCCCGATGCGCGCGGTGGTGCGCGCTTTCATCCGTAAAAGCGCATCCGGATCCTGCGGCGACCGAAGCAGGATCTCCGCTTTCGCTTGCGGAGAAGCCAGATCAAGCGCGCCTGCCTCCCGCTTTTCTTCCAAAGCCGGATGGACGGGCGGCGCGCTCAGCGGCGGAAGCGCCGCCCGGTCTTCGGCGGCTTTGCACTTTGGACGGTCCGTCTGTTTCGGCGGTCCCACAGCCTTCGGGCGCAATCCGGCAAGCACCTCCTCCACAATCTGTTCGACCAGTTTTTCATCGAGCACGCCCGGTCACCTCCTTTTCACAAAAATGGTGGGATCGCCCGCACGGCCGGTCAGTTTGCCGTCCTCCATAATCCCCATCTTTTCCAGCCAGAGTTCGAACTCCCGAATCGGACGCTTCCCCAAAATTTCCCGCACGGCATTGACATCATGATAAGCGTTGGTCTGATAGTTCAGCATGATGTCGTCGCTGGTGGGTACACCGAGGATGTAGTTGACCCCGGCGCCTCCAAGCAGCAGCGCGAGGTTTTCGATGTCGTTTTGATCCGCCATCATATGGTTTGTGTAGCAGCAGTCGCAGCCCATCGGCACCCCGGAAAGTTTCCCCATAAAATGATCCTCCAGACCCGCGCGGATCACCTGGCGGCTATCATAAAGGTATTCCGGGCCGATAAATCCCACCACCGTATTCACCATGAACGGCGCAAAGTTGCGCGCGTAGGCATAGCAGCGCGCCTCCATAGTCACCTGGTCGGCTCCGTAATGCGCGTCGGAGGAAAGCTCGCTGCCCTGCCCGGTCTCAAAATAGAGGACATTCGGGCCGGTGGAGGTGCCGTGCCGTTTGAGCAGCTCCTTTGCCTCCAGGACGGTTTGCGTGGTAAAACCAAACGCTTCGTTTCCCTTCTGACTGCCCGCGATCGACTGGAAGATCATATCGGCCGGAGCGCCCTGCCTGACCGCTTCAATCTGAGTGGTGATATGCCCCAGCACACAGATCTGGGTCGGTATCCCAAATTCGTTTTTTACCTCGTCAAACCGCCGCAGCACTTCCGCCAAGCTCGACACCGTGTCATTCACCGGATTTAGCCCGATCAGCGCGTCTCCGCATCCGTAGCTGAGCCCTTCAAACAGCGAAGCTGTGATCCCTTCGGGATTGTCTGTGGTGTGGTTTGGCTGCAGGCGGGTGGAAAGCGTCCCGCGCAGGCCGATCGTCGTATTGCAGCGCGCTGGAACCTGCATCTTTGACGCCGCATAGATGAGATCCAGATTGCTCATCAGTTTGGCGGCGCCGGCTACCATCTCCGCTGTCAGCGCCTTTCCGATCTCCCGCAGCTGCGCTTCGTCCGTGTTTGAATCGAGAATCCACTCCCGCAGCTGCGCGACCGTCCAGCTTTTGATTTTTCCATAAGCGTATTCATTGATCCCATCCTGATTCATCCGGGTCACATCGTCGATTTCATACGGCACCGCGGGATTCTCCCGAAGCTCATGCAGCGTCATGTTTGCGAGCGCCTCCTTTGCCGCGATCCGCTCGATATCGGACGACGCCGCAATCCCGGCGAGAATATCCCCGGACTTTTCTTCATTTGCCTTGGCAAGCACCTCCTTCACCGTGTCAAAAGAAAAGGTGTTGCCCCCCAGAATCACCTGATAGCTCATGCTCTGCCTCCTAATCTGGCTTTATCCAAAAATCAGCGTCTTGACCACCACCGGAATGACAAGTCCATCCATCAGCGGCCTTCCGAGATCGATGTAGTCGTTCTGCTCAACCTGAACCGCATCGATCGAAACGACCGGGCGCGCGCTTTGAAGCGCGGCGAAAACCGCCTGGCCCAGCGCCTTGGCCATATCGGTTTCCACTGCGAGAAAGACCGGCGCGCCGAGCGGGTACACCTGGCGTACCGCCACAGCAATGGTTTCCGCCAGCCTTTTGAGCGCGTCGTAGGTGGGATTGGAGCGGCCTGGCAGCGCAAGCAGCAGTTTTTCGCCGTCCGTCTGCGCAAGGAACCATCCAAGCTGTTCCACAAGTGTGGCGCTTTCACCCGCAAAGCAGGCGTCCTGCTCCCGCATGCTCAATTTCAGCACCGGCAGGTTCTTCTGTGGAAAAAGCGGCGCGCTGTAAAAAATGGTGCTTCCGGAGATGCCGGTGGTATAGCAGCCCGCCCCAACCACCGTCGCGCGGATCGTCTCACAGCCGCTCACGATCCGGTATTCCGAGCAGAACCGGCTCTTTCGCAGTTTTTGGGCAAGGATCACCCCAATGTCCCCGTATTTTTCGATTTCCGTCTCGTTTTCATAAAAGCACCGCGCCACGCCGCCCGAAAAAAATACCGCCTGCGTGGGATACGGCGGGATAAAAGGGGAGCTTTCCGCTGTGCGCACCCGGTCGAGCAGAACCGACCGTTCCCCGGCCGTGAGCTGGAAAAGCAATTCCGCCATTGCTTCACAAACTTTGCACAGCTCCGCTTTGTCCACCCGCGTCCCTTCCCGCAGCGCAGAACCGCAGGCATCCGCAATTGCCCGCGCGCTCGGGCTGAGGTATGTGAGGACGCCATCCGGCGAAAAACAGATCTGCCCGCCGCCGATATCCACGCATCCGCGGGCAACCGCCCGGCCATCATAAAACTGCACAATATTGGAGGTGCCTCCTCCAATATCGATGTTCACAGCCGCGCAGGCGTTGTCCACAGAGTATTGCCATGCGCCGCTTCCCTTTCCGGCAATCACCGCCTCCAAATCAGGCCCTGCGGTAGAAACGACGAACTCCCCCGCAAAATTGCTGAGCTTTTCAAGTACCGCCCGGGCGTTCTCCTTACGGGCGCTTTCCCCGGTGATGATCACCGCGCCGGTCCCAATCTGCGCCGGCATATATCCCGCGCGCGCAAACTCCCCGGCGACGATCCGCTGCACCGCCTGCGCGTCGATCCGCACGCTGTTCAAAAGCGGCGTGCGGTGGATTTCCCCTGTATAGACCACCCGTTTATCCACGATCGAAACCCGCGGCGCCGAAAAGTATCCCGCTTTATTTTCCACTGTGAGACAGCTGAAAACAACCTGCGTGGTGGAGGTTCCAATATCGATCCCGACACTCAAAAATTGCTCCGCAGCCATGAAATCCGCCCGCCTCCTTGCGAAAAAACAAAAAAGGCCAAAGCAGTAATAAATTACTGCTTTGGCCTTATTGCCTTATCAAATGATGTACCCTGTTGTACGTTTTTAGTATAGCACACCAAAAGTGGAAAATCAATCCTCTTTCGGCGGCATCCGGAAAGAAAAATAGGCCTTTGTCCCAGTTTCATCCGGCGCGATGCGAAAATCCCCCCGCAGTTTATCCCGGGCAGTGAGGGTGACCAGTTCAAGCCCCAAGCTGCCCCTGCGAGGTTCCATTGGATCGTAGCCAACTCCGTCATCCTCGACCCATATCGTGGAAAACAGCCTGCCCGCTTGCGCTTTTACCGTCACCCTGCCGGTGCGATCCCCCGGATATCCATGCTCGAGCGCATTCGTGACCAGCTCATTCACAGCAAGCGCAATCGAAGACGCGAGATCCGCCGAAATCAACAGATCATCCCCTTCTACAAGGATGCGCACCCGGCTCCCAATACCGGACACCGCCTGGATTTCCCGGCAGATTCGTTCCAGCAGGAGCAGCAGCCGTACACCGCCGCCCTCCTCCCCGCGCGTCAGGATATCGTGGATCGCAGCGATACTCAGCACCCGCTGGGTATTCTCGCGAAACGCGCGCCGCACCTGTTGATTGTCGCTCCGACGCGCCTGCAGGTTCATGATCGAAGCGATCATCTGCAGATTGTTCTTCACCCGGTGGTGTACCTCCCGCATCCGCACATCGCCCGTTTTCCCGGCCACCAGAAGCTGTTTGCCGGCATGCTCTTCCTTTTCGCGCGCCAGCTCATCATATTTCTTTTCGCGGATGAGCCTGCCCGAAATATCCTTTTCACAGATGAGCACACCGATGACCTTTCCGTCTGTTCCACGCACCGGGACAACATCCTGACGGACCGTCACGCCCTCCTGGGTGATGGCTTTTAGGTCGCGCGCGGGCAGTCCGCTTTCAACCGCATGATAAACCGCAGGTTCCATCTCGCGCAAGACGGTCTTTCCCACCACATCCTCCGCATAGACAGAAGAACCGACCTGTGCCGGACGCGCCTGTGCCGCAACCAGCACGGTACGGCCGCTTTTGTCAAAGCAGTCGATGAAGATGTCAGCATTTGTGAGTTCTGCAATCACCGGGAGCTCCTGCTCCAGCTGTTCCAGCCGCGCGATGTCCGCTTCTGATAAGGCCGTCTGGATACGGCAAAGCTCCCGCAGCATCATTTTTGTTCCTCCGCTGCCTGTGCGGCCAGCCATGCTGCGGCCTGTTCAGGCGTCATATCCTTTTCCTGCGCCGCCTGCCGGATACGGGCGTACGCTTCCCTTTCCGAAAGATGCAGCAGCTCCATCAGCCGCTCCTTGTCCCGTCTGAAGGCGGGACGCGCGCCGCAGCTCTCCACAACTGCCCGTGCCAGCACGCCGACCGGGCAGCGCTTGTTCATCGCCATACGCCGCAGCTCCTGATAAGCCTGCATTTCGCTGATCTGACGCTGCGAGGCCAGGATTCCCTTCGCGCGCTCCACAAATTTCAACTCCTCCAGCTTTTCTTTGGCCTGCGCGCTCTCCCTTCTGCTTTCCCGCAGACGCCTGCTCTGTGCGATCGCCACCTCAACAGTGGGCAAAATGAGCCGCTGTTCCACTGGCTTTACAAGGTATCCGGTCACGCCGGCCTTTCCCGCTCGTTCCACCAGTTCCGGATCGGAAAATGCGGTCAGGAGAATTACACAGCCGGACAGCTCCTCATTTACAATTGTTTCCGCTGCGCCAAGGCCGTCAAAAATCGGCATGCGTACATCCAGAAGCGCCACATCCGGATGGTGTGCGCGGCAAAGCTCGACCGCGTCAAATCCATCGGACGCCTGTCCCAGTACCTGGAACCCCAGTTCCTCCAGCATCTGCGAAATATCCAGCCGTGTGATGGGCTCGTCGTCCGCGACAATTGCCGTACGCATACCGCTCCCCCTTTTGCTGATGTTCTTTTTCTTTTATTATATAAGTTCCTGCCGCATTTTTCAATTCCACGCAAAAAAGAAGGACGGCCGAATGTCCGCCCCTCTTTTTGCAGCTCCAAAGCGCCTACAGGAACAGCTTCGGCAGGATCAATTTCGGCAGCGTAAGGGAAACCGCCGGGATAAAGGTCGTGATCAGCAGAGTGGGCAGATACGCAAACAGGATGAACACCAAAGTCGGCGGAAGCATCTTGTTGATTTTCGCGTTGCACACGCGCCCGCTCAGATAGAGCATCGGGGCGGTCGGCGGGGTGATGTTCCCCATGCCGAGGTTTACGCCCAGAATTGCCGCGAAATGAATCGGATGCACCCCCAACGCCGTCACGATCGGCAGAAGGATCGGCGTGCTCAGCAGGATTCCGCTGACATCGTCCATCAACATCCCGATGATAATCATGAACACATTGATCAGCAGGAGCAGGATATATTTGTTGTCGGTCACCTGCAGCAGCGCGTTTGCAATCCGTCCCGGCACATCTTCCATTGTGAAAAGCCTGCTCAGGATCATGACCATGAAGAACATCACCATGATGACGCCCGTGGTGGTCGAAGTGTCGATGAGCGCGTCCTTGAGGCCCTTTGGGGTAAGCCCCCGGTAGAGGAACATTCCGACCGGGATCGCATACAGGACGCTGACTGCCGCCGCTTCGGTCGGCGTCATAATCCCGCCGTAGATTCCTCCCAGGATGATGAGCGGCATTATCAGCGACGGCACAGCGTGCAGGGTCTTTTTCTTCGTTTCTTCCATCCAAACGGCGCGTGGCTGTTTTTCCGGAATGATAATCGGCATCCTCCTGGCAAGGAATCCATTTACCACGCAAAGGAACAATACCAAAATGATGCCAGGACCAACTGTGGAAGCAAAACAGGCCAGAACTGACTGGTTGCTGGACCAAGCGTAAAGGATCTGCGCGGAACTGGGCGGGATCAGAAGCCCCAGCGGGCAAGCCGCTGAAAGGATTGCCGCCGTATAGCCTTTTTCATAGCCGGCCTTTGTCATACGGGGTTCCATAATGGAACCGATACAGGAAAGCGTGGCCGAAGCGCTTCCGGAAATGGAACCGAAAATCGCGCTCGCAACTACCGCTACAGCGGCAAGGCCCCCTTTGAACCGGCCGACAAACCGTTCCACCAGCCCGACCAGCGATTCTCCGATCTGTCCTTTTTCCATGATGCCGCCGGCCAGCACGAACAGCGGGATGGCAAGCAGAACCACCGAATTTAGCTGGCTGTAGCCCGCCGCCAGCAAAAAGTCCGTTTGGAAATCCAGCGAATAAGCAATCCAGATGAAGGATGCGCCAAACGCATATGGAATCGGCATGCCGATGATCAACGCGACCATCAGGATCAGAATACTGACCGCTATCTCCATTACTGCCCATCCCCTTTCTGCTTTTCCGCCTCTTCATCGGCTTTCAGCATCGCTTCAACCTCTGCCTTCAAAGGCGCGGCAGCGGTAGAATACCGCGCTTTGAGTTTTTCCGTGATATAGTCGCCATACTGCGGAACCGAAAAATATCCGCAGGATGTAAACTTGTGGATATTGATGCAGAAATAGCAGATATGGTAAAACACCATCAACAGCAGGGAGAAGAAAATTGCGCTCTGCGGAATCACCAGCGGTATCTTCAGCCCTGTGGAGAGCGGCATCTTGTTGAGTCCCCACAAAAAGTAATCCCACGCCCAGAACAGCAGGATGGCATTGACAACGATTGTCAAAAACTGCGCGATCAGGCCCATGACATCCTTCACGCGAAGGTTCTTTATGTAAACATTCAGAAGATCCGCTTTGATATGGCTGTTTTCATAACTTCCATGTACGGCTCCCATAAAATAGAGCCAGAATGCAAACATCAGAATCACTTCATCCGAACCATAAAAATTCTTCTGGAATATATAGCGCAGGGTCAGGGAGTAGATAATACAGGCGGTGGAAATCACGCTGCAGGAAACCATAACGAAGCGCACCACCCGCAGCAGGATCTTCCAAAATAAAGTCTGTGTGATATCGAAGGGTACAGACGGCATCCTCTCACCTCACATTTCGTCCATTTATCCGTCAAAATTCCCAAAAGGCCTTTTGGGATTGTTCGGACGGCTGGCTGTCAACCGCACAGCCGCCCGAACAGGCTGGAACATCACTGAACTGCTTCTACCAGTTTTTTAAGAGTCTCCTCACCAATATTCTTGTAAAGGCGCGGCCAGGTTTTTTCCTGGATGCTCTTCGCATAGGCGGCCCGTTGTTCATCGGTCAGCCGGACAATTTCGATCCCATACTCCTCCATTTTTGAGAGCGCTTCATTGTCCAGTTGCTCCGCGACCGCATAGCTGTTGATCGCTTCCTTCATGAAGGCATCCTGAATCATGGTCTGGTATTCAGCGGGAAGGCTGTTAAAAACATCAAGGCTCATGAAGAACCCGATATTTTCAGCAAAAACGTTGTAATCCACATAGTATTTGATAACATCCTTAAAGTCCGTGTAGTTGAGCTGCGGCGTGCCGCCGATCCAGCCGTCGACCACACCGGTCTGCAGTGCGCTGTAAAGGTCCGCATAGGGGATTGTAGTCGCGGAATAGCCCATGTCTTCGGTCACCAAGTTGTAAACCTCGATTGCCGGACAGCGGATCATCAAACCCTTGGAAGCCGCTGGATCCGCGTAACTATCCGGCAGCTGCGTAAGTCCGAATCCAATCAGACCTTCCACATAGAGCCCCAAAAGTTTGACGCCCAGGTTTTCATGGATCCCGCCATACTCCTTGTAGAAGTAGGAATCCGGGCCATACGCCGATTCCATCTGACTGTAGTCCGTCACCATGTAGGGGACAAAGTTCATCTCCAGTTTTGGATCGTATTCGCTGGGAATTGGGATGAGCGCAAAGTCGACGGAACCTCTCATCAGGTCCTCATAGGTCAATGTGTAGTCGCCCAACTGACTCGACGGATAGAGTTTGACCTCGATTTTTCCGCCGCTCTGCTCATTGAGATCAGCCGCGATCCTCTCCAGCGCGGCATAGCCGGGATGGCTTGTCGCATAGTGGGTTGCAAGCCGGAATGAATAACTTTCCGAGCTGTCCTTGCTTGTATCCGCAGGCGCAGACGCCTGGCCGGAAGGCTGAGCGGGCGCCGTCTGGCTTTCCGCGCCGTTTGCACTTTTGTCACAGGCAGCTAACAATAACAGGCTCATTGAAAGAACGAGTGCGATAACCTTTTTCATGGAAATCCTCCTTACCAGCATATGGTCGTGGTGGATGCGTCTTACTTCTTTCCGGTCTGCACATAGGTAAGCAGCTGTTCCTTGTTCATGCCGTCGATGCCGAGATCCTCCGCAGTGAGCCCCTCCCTGCGCCAGTCGGTCTCATGGATGACATTATAAATATCGATACAGGAGTTGGTCATCGACATCGGCACGCCCAGCAATCCACCGATCGCCGCCCACGGCACCAACCCGTACGGCGCGTCCTCGGTCAGGTAGCGGTCAAAAATGTTGTTCGGGCCACAGATGGGAGTGAGCGAAATCGCTCCGTGCCCGGCCGCGTACAGCTGCTGCCAGGTAAACCCGTCCGGCATCCCGCTGAAATCCTCCATTGGGCGCAGATGGTAACCAAGCTCCTTACCCACCGCTTTCCGCTCTTGATCCAGAACAATGTTCAGCTTGCAGGCCGACGGGGTCCAGCCGTGCTCATAGACAAAAAAGTTGTTTGTCGGGCTTTCGATGGAGGTCACGCTTAAAAGGCAGGGACCGGTATGCCAGGCCGGGTTGACAATCGACAGGCCGCATTCAAGCACATCGCGGTAGACCTTTTCAAATGGGAAGAGGTCCACCCGCATCTCATCGATCAGGCTGTCCCCGGCCGATGCGGGCAAAAACGCGATGTTCACGGCATTGCGTCCGAACAGGTTCACCTTAGCGGGGCCGCTCAGACGTGTATCATACGGCAGGTTGTTAACATCCGCAAATACTGGGCATTCCGGATCATCTCCGAACACTTTTTTGATTTGAAGTGCCGCGAACGCGCCCGGGAAGGTCACGATCACCTGATTTTTCTTCACTTTTCCTTTGAGCAGATTTGCATAAAAAGCATGAACGAACGCAGGGGTTGCAATACAGATATAATCCGCCTCTTTGATTGCTTCCTCGATATCGCAGGTTACATTATGGAGTTTTACAGAGGTTTTCAGAACGCCTTCAATGTTGATGGTTTTGGTCTCCATCAGTTTGCGCACCTCTTCGCGCGCTTCGTAAATGTACATGCTGACCTGATGACCCTTCATGGCAAAATCAGCAGCCATCATGTGTGCGCCGTTTCCATCACCAAGGATTGCGATCTTTTTTGCTGCCAAACCAAATCCCTCCTGTTCTTATTCCAACTTATTCTCTTTGGATCTCAGCCCCTGCGCAACTTTCAGGAACTAAGATTAGTATAACTGGAAAAAATTCTGGAAACATCCAGCTGTTATTACAAAAAAACGCGGGACTCTCAAAGATTTTATTGTAATAATATTATATAATATTTAAACATATAACAAAAAATATGGACAATTATCCAATCGGTTTATCTCAAATAAAAACTGTCGCCGAACATTTTTTATGTTCGGCGACAGTTTTTAAAAGCGGCTGATTTGCAGTCTTCATGGTTCCGGAAGGGCCATATATCCCCTCGGTTTGAGATAATACAATGTAACCGCAATATACAGCGCTGTTGCCTCTTTAAAATTTTTCAGATCCAGCCCGCTGATTTTTTGTATCCGGTTGATTCGGTAGGACAGCGTGTTTTTATGAATGTGCAGCCGCTGCGAGGACTCGGTGGCGTTAAATTTGGTTTCACACCAGACAAGGATCACGCGCAGCAGTTCATCCCCATCCTTCTGCCGCACAAGCGCCTGCAGATTGTCCTTATAAAAGGAAGTATAGGCTTCGCTTGAGATATTGAAAACAAGCCGTTCCAGATGGCTGTCCTTAATGTACACCAGGCGGCCCGGCTCCCCAGTCCAACGGCAGATCATCATGGCCTGGTAGGCGTCATAATAAGATTGCCGCAACGTCACCAGATCGGTTGCCAGGCTCCCCGCTCCGGCCTTCGCGCATACGCCGCTGCGCGCAAACATCTCCAAAAGCTCCCCGCCTCTGCGCTGAACCGTCGACTTGACATCACGTTCACTCTCATGGGCACCCAGCACTGCAAAAATCATGATCCGGTTAATTGAGAGCGGGATATAAATATTCTCCCGTTCAGAAAAAACCCGTTCCACAATTGCGCTGATATCCGGCCTGCTGCCAGGCATATTCTCCGGCCGCGCGGAAGCGCTGTTTTCTTCCTGGATCTCCACCATAATCGCAGCACGGGGAACTGAAAGATCAAACCCCAGGGCCTTTGCATGCAGCAGGATATTCTCCTCATCCGCTCCGCCCGCATGGAAAGCGGTGATTTCCAAAAGCAGGTTATACCTGTCCCGATCCCGCAGCTGAGACAGATTTTGTTCCAGCCGTTCCTTTAAAAAAACTTCCACAAACATTTGGATCAGCTGCCCGTATTGGGAAACCTCCTCCAGCCTTCCGGTGATCCCAACCGATCCGACAACCTCATTTCCAAGTTCAATCGGGAATGTGACTCCATAACGTGTTCCTTTGTATACTTTACAAGCCTGTTCATCCAAAAATGCGGGTTTCCGGCTTTTCATCACCGGCAGCGATGCCTCATGTAGCGAACCAATCCGCTTTAAATCATAGCATCCCAATACGACTCCTTCCGCATCGGTAATCAGAACGCCGTGTCCAATGATCCGGCTCGCCGCAAGTGCGATTTCCTGTCCAATTCCCTGATTGAGCATATCCAACACCCCGTATAGTGGAATCCCCATTATACTTCCTTTCACAAAATTCGGTTAAGGAAGGAGTTGCAAATAATCACTAAAAAAAATTATTTTTTCTGTTCTTTTAGTATATCACACACAAATTATTCTTACAAGATATGCTCCATGAAGCTCGTTAAATACCCTTCTCCACTTTGATGTTTCATAAAAATTTGTTCAGCAGACGTTACATGGCGGCCTGCCGCCGAATACTGCTTCCAGGATTGGCACATGTACCGATATTCTTTCGGTTCTGCTTTTTACGATCATTCTTCCATGGAAAATGTCACAATCACATCGTCATGGCCCAGGGCGTCTTCCCACCCAGATGTAGCTCGAAGAGTGGCACGCAGATAAAGATCCTTTTTCACCGAGAGGCACCGTCTTTTACAACCGGTTATTTTCGATGGTTTCATCTTATCACTTGGATATTAAAATAACAAATACACATATCATGTATTTAACTATACATTGAAAGAAGCAATAACACCGCCAAAAGGCGGTGTTATTGCTTCTTTTGGCTTATGGGTCGAGGTGACAAGACTAGGACCTGCGGCCTCTGCGTTCCGAACGTCCATATTTATAGCTGCAAACCAGCATTATAAGCCACTTATAAAATATGTTGACGAACATATTTTATGCTTTGCCCTGCGCCTTCTACGCAGTCATATTGTTATTGTTAAATTATACCATATACATTATTTGTGGCTATATAAAATTTAGTTAGCCTTACAATCTTTTAGCATCCGCCTAACATTATCGATATATCCCATTGAATAACTATGCTAATTTATGATAAACTTTAAACACTCGATGCTCCGGGTGAAATAAAATATTGTTTCCCTGCAAAGATGCCCGCCATGTGCGGGCATCTTTGCGTAAAGAAGGGCGGGCCAACCGGAATAACCGGAAGGCCCGTTTATCATATCTTTGCCACCTGATCAGCAGCCAATCTCGTTTTAAATCGCTCGTATTGTTCCTGCGCCTCTTTGGACATCTCCAACGCCTCCTCTACATCCCCGTTGGTCTTGTGCCCCGTCACGGCCTTAGCAGTCACTGTGGACAGCTTGCAGGCTGCGGACATCAATTCCATTGACAAGCGGCTTTCCTCCGCGCGGCGGGCGGCTCTGGCCTCGGTTCGTTTGCGGCTTTTGCTTTCCCTGGTCTCGATCACCGCCACGACGATCAAAGCCAGAGCCGACATGGTTGACGGCAGCACCGCCGTCCAGAATTGTGCATCCATCCTGTTACCCCCTGTATTTGCTGATCACCGCCTGTATATCGGCCACCAGCCCGTCATATTTCGTTTGCAAAGCGTCCCGCTCGGCTTTCATGGATTCGTATTCACCGCGCGGCACCATCTCGCCAGACGGCTCCTGCGCGCCCCATCCGTTGAGGCCGTTTGCCTTGATAATCGCCGGGTAATCCCGGTAGCAGTCATTGAGGTCAACCGGTACGCTGATCCCCGGGCAGCGGCCCACGAACCCCGGCACATCTCCGTGGTGCTGCCACATCCCATAAGCCCCGCCATAGGTGCATTTTGCCGCGTACTGCGCCACCCACTTATCGTAGTTTTTGAGCTTGTCCGCATTTACCCAATGTTCCAACCAGTCCTTTGAGGCATAGAGTCCCGCATAGTATCCGGCCTGTTCGAGCGTTTGCAGGAACGCCGCCGCCATATCGGTGCGGGTCTGTTTTCCCTGATTCAGCCCCCACTGGCCGCAGGGCGAAGCATATTCCTGATCCATATAGACCGGATAGGTTGGCCTCAGCTTCCCGAGTGCCGCCACAAAAACCTCCGCCTCCCGTCTGGCCTCGTCCACCGTCACCGCGTCGCTCCACCAGTACGCGCCCCAGTCGAGACCAGCGGCGAGCACAGCGGGCAGGTACTTCTCCCGGAAGGTCTGGAATTCCCGCAGGCCCTGTCCCGCCTTGATGATGACGTAGGAATATCCCGCCGCCTTGACCCTTTCAAAGTCGATCTCGCCCTGATGGGAGGAAATATCGATCCCCCTTGCGACGATCTCAGCCATTGCCGCCACCAATCCGCTTGATCCCATCGTAGGCGCCGCTGGCTGCCGTGGCGATCAATACAGCGTTAAGCAGGTCAAGCGCCGCCATCGACGGCGTGAGCGCCCCCGTGAAGCCCTGCGCCGCCAGCAGCACCAAAAGGGCCACAAGGTA
>NZ_QSBX01000010.1:48755-64199 GCF_003465835.1 Anaerotruncus sp. AF02-27
CGCCGCCAGCAGCACCACAAGGGCCACAAGGTAGGCAAGCAGCTGCGTCGGGATATGTACGAGACTGTCCAGCCAGTTCTTAATAAACTGGGTAATTACGCCGGTGCAGGCCATGCACCCCGCAAAGGTTGCGATATATTCCCATGTGAAAAACTCTTTAAAATCCACTCTGTTCCTCCTTATATAGTCTCATTTGCCCTCTCCTGACCTTACTGGACGAGGTATTGAGACCAGATGCCACAATTGCCAAACCTGTTTTCTTTTCTGCCAGTTTTCCGGATCCTTTATGCAGTCTCCGGCATATCTCCGATAGTTTCCACTGCAATTCACTCACTATCCTGTCCAATACGCCCAGTTCATTTGTTTTTATGCCTCGCATCCTTCACCACCTTTCACCCATACCTTTAAGTAAAGGAAAAGTTGCGTGAAAATGCAAATCACAAACGCAAATCGCGTATTGGGATGGAAGCGCCAGGGACACGGATTATCCTGTGCGCAAATTTGGTATTATTCCTCACTCAGCAGAAAGACGGCAACGCCGGCACATCTGCCCGGCCATGAAAAAAAACGCTTAGAACAGTTTTCTAAGCGTTTTTTTGCTGGCGGAAGCATGTGGGAATCGAACCCACCCGGGCAGTTATAACCACCCGCATCGGTTTTGAAGACCGAGGGACACACCAGCGCCCATCTGCTCCCATCTCGGACGGTTATTTCAGTCTACGAACGTCCCCGTCCCTCACAGTATAGCCGATTTCGTCAAAATATTCCAGTATCGCCTGGGTATATTTGCGAGAGGCTCCCAATGCATCGCGCAATTCGCTAAGCCGAACGCTTTCCTGCCGCTTTGTGAGCGTTTCAAACTTTTCCTTGGCGCAATCAACCGTTTCCCGCAAAAAGAAAAGCTCCGGGCCCACACAGATCAGCTCCCCGTCCCGTCTCAGCAGCTCCAGCATCCGAAAAACCATTTCCGGTGCAATTCCGGTTTTTTCCGCCAGGCTGGCGGGCGCAGGTGGCGCAAACCCGGCAGCACGATAGGCGGCAAAGAGTTTTTCGCGCGCCGAACTGCCCGCATCGGTTTGCAGCGGCACAAATTCAGGCAGAGCAGCAGCGGCATCACGCCGGACTATCATCCCTTTTTCCAACAGCGATTCCATCAGCGCAGCCGGAAAACATTTCTGCATTTCAGACAGCGGGAATCCATCTGACAAGGGATGCTCCAGATGATAAGCGGCAAGCGCCTTCAGGATTGCCTGTCCGCTTTCCGCCATCAGCGCGGGCGTTCCCACAAGTCCGCCCGTTTCCATGATCATTCCACGATCCAGCAAGACCTGCCATGCCTCGTCAAACGCGGCGTCTGCACAGTGAAGGAACCGCTCCCGGAGATCCCGCCGCGTATAAAGCGCGTGGGACAGCTCATAGACGAGCTGATCTGAAAGCGTCCCATTTCTGTAACAGTGCAGGCGGGACAGCACTTCCGGATCCGACCGCTTGTGTTTGTTCGGACAGGCGTCAAGCACGATGCCTCCGCCAACCGTCAGGAGCGGTGAATAAAAGCGCACCACAAACCGGTCGCCGTACTGCGCCGCTACCGGCTGCTCCAGCCGCAATTGCGCATAGGCGGATTCTCCCGGATACAGCATATCCTGATCCAGAAGGATCAGCCGGCAGACCACGCTAGCCGTCCCAATCGCCAAATGCAGCCTGGAGCCGTGATGCAGGATGTGCGCCGTGGGGAGCGCGTCCAGCCGGACGTCGAGCCGTGTACAGCTCAACACCCGGCAGGCCAGCAGGCTGCCGCGACCGATATTCTCGCGTTTGATCCCACCGAGGTTCGCGGCAGCCCGCTGGCCTGCAAAGACGGCAGCGACATCTGTACCGCCGCTTTGCAGGCCGCGCACCCGTGCTTCGAGTCCCTGGGGACAGACCACGACCGGGTCGCCGACCGAAAGGGTTCCGCCAAGTACCGTCCCGGTGACCACTGTCCCAAATCCATCCACCGTAAATACCCGGTCAACCGGCATCCGAAACGGGCGGCCGCTGCCGCGTTCCGGACACTTTCCCACTGCCAGCAGGAGCGCTTCCCGCAATGCAGAAATCCCCATACCGGTGACAGCAGAAACCTCCATCACCGGCGCTTTCTGCAAAAAGCTGCCTGCAAAGGCCTCCCGCAGATCCTCCTTTGCCAGTTCTAGCGTCTCCTCATCCACAAGGTCGCACTTTGTCAATGCGACCACGCCATGCTGAACGCCGAGCAGCGTCAGGATGTCCAAGTGTTCCCGCGTCTGCGGCATCACGCCCTCGTCAGCCGCGACCACCATCAGCGCAAGATCGATCGCGCCTGCGCCAGCCAGCATATTGCGGATAAATTTTTCGTGCCCGGGCACATCCACGATTCCGGCAATGGTCCCTCCCGGCAGCACCATCTGTGCAAATCCAAGGTCAATCGTAATCCCCCGGCGCTTTTCCTCCGCGAGCCGGTCGGTGTCCGTGCCGGTCAATGCTTTGACGAGCGCCGTCTTGCCGTGATCGATATGTCCCGCCGTCCCGATCATCACATGTTTCATCCCATCACCCCAGGCTTTTCGCCAGCGCCGCCGCGACCGCTTCAAAATCCGACTCCGAAATCGTGGCGGGGTCAAACAGCAGCTCCCCGTCAAAAATCCGCGCAATCACCGGAGGATTTGCGTTTCGCAAAAGCGCCTCCAATTGTTCGACCGCGCATCTATGCGGACACACCGCCACAGCAAATCCGTCAAGCAGCTGGCCCGGCGCCGCCCCGCCGCCCACCGGCCGCTGCTGCGGCACCACCCGCGTGCCGCAATCCGCGCCGGATTCCACGATTTCCCGGCAAAGGGCCTGCGCCTGGCGCCGCAAGGACTCCGATACGGCGCTCAGAGACGCCAGCACAGGGATTTCTTCCTTTGCACGTTTTGGGTTCTCATAGAGCCGCAGGGTCGCTTCCAGCGCGGCCAGCGACAGCTTATCGATGCGCAGGGCCCGCGCAAGCGGATGGCGCTTCATCCGCGCGATCAGTTCCTTTTTGCCAAGCAGGATACCCGCCTGCGGGCCGCCGAGCAGCTTGTCCCCGGAAAAGCAGACCAAATCCGCGCCATCGCGCAGCGTCTGCGGCACGGTCGGCTCCCCTGAAAACGGATACTCGGAAGCCTCAAGCACTGCGCCGCTTCCAAGATCAGCCAATACCGGTAAATTGTGTTTTGCGCCGAGCGCGGTAAGTTCCCGTACCTGTACCGACGCGGAAAACCCAATCACCCGGTAGTTGCTCGTATGCACTTTGAGCAGCATCCCTGTCTGTTCATTGATGGCGTTCTCATAATCGGAAAGCCGCGTCTTGTTGGTCGAGCCAACCTCGCAAAGCGTTCCGCCGCTCTCCGCCATGATATCGGGGATTCGGAATCCGTCCCCGATTTCCACAAGCTCCCCGCGCGAAACGACAATTTCCTTTCCTTTTGAAAAGGTTGAAAGCGCAAGCAGCAGTGCCGCCGCGTTATTGTTCACCACAAGCGCCGCCTCGCTGCCACAGAGTGCGCAGAGCAGCGGCTCGACAAACGTTCCCCTGCTGCCGCGCTCACCGCTCGGCAGATCGTACTCCAAATTTAAATAACCGGCCGCGGCTTCCAGCGCTTTTAGCGCTTTTTCCGCCAGCGGAGCGCGCCCAAGATTGGTGTGCAGCGCGACGCCGGTCGCGTTGATCACCCGGCGCAGGCCGCTTTCCCGCGCCTTTTTCAGAGCTTCAACCGTTTGTTTTTCCAGCGCTTCCATCGATGGGATTTCCCGCACTTCCCCTGCGAGCAGTCCGGCGCGCAAGCTGTCCAGAACCTGCCGCACCGCTTTGCGCACCGCGGTATGTCCAAAGCTTTCACACGCTTCGCGGACTGCTTCCCGCCGGAGCAACAGGTCGACCTGCGGAATTTTCTGCAAAAGCGCCCGTTTTTCATCCATATGACGTTCCCGTCCTTTCATCCGCTTGTTTTTTATTTTACTTTATGGCGCGATGGTAAAGGGAGCCCTATGCGTTGTCTATCAGAAGGCCGGAAAGGCCCGGAAAGGGCCCGCTGTCTAGCGGGCCCTTTCCGGGCCTTTGGCTGGGATGGAAAAAGAAACGCGTACCCGGCGCCGGAGGCAAGATTCCGGTACCGGCGCGGGAAGAAAGCGGGTTCAGCCCGCCGCAATCACGGTGCCGGTCCTTCCAGCAATGCCGTCCTTTGCTTTTTCAAGCAGGGTAATCAGCGCTGTGCGCCCAGGTTTCGATTCCGCGAACTCGACGGCGGCCTGTACCTTCGGCAGCATCGAGCCCGGTGCAAAATGCCCCTCGCCCATATACTTGCGGGCTTCCTCCGGAGTGATCGAAGAGAGCCACTTCTGGTCGGGCTTGCCGAAATTGACAGCGACCTTCTCGACCGCGGTCAGGATGATCAGGCAGTCGGCATCGAGCTGCTGCGCAAGCCGGCAGGATGCGAAATCCTTGTCTATCACCGCGGAAACGCCCTTGAGGTGATGCCCTTCCGAGCAGAATACCGGAATCCCGCCGCCGCCGCAGGCGATGGGGATATGTCCAGCCGAGGCCAGCGCCTTGACCGTTTCGATCTCAACAATTCCCTGCGGCTTCGGAGAAGCCACCACGCGGCGGTACCCGCGCCCGGAATCCTCCTTGATGACCCAGCCCTTCTCAGCGGCGGCCTTGTCAGCCTCCTCTTTGGTCATGAACGCGCCGATCGGTTTGGTCGGATTTTTGAACGCTTCGTCCTCCGGATCGACAATCACCTGGGTCAGCACGGTGCAGACCCCTTTTTCGATTCCGCGGTCGAGCAGTTCTTCACGCAGGGCGTTTTGCAGGTCGTAGCCGATGTAGCCCTGGCTCATCGCGGTGCAGACCGAGAGCGGCGCGAGCGTCTGTTTCGGGTCGCTTCGCACAAGCTCGGCCATCGCTTTCTGGATCATGCCGACCTGCGGGCCGTTGCCGTGCGAGATGATGACCTCGTGTCCCTCCTCAATGAGGTCCACAATGGCTTTCGCCGTATATTTCACCGCGACCATCTGCTCCGGCAGGTTATTGCCGAGCGCGTTGCCGCCCAGAGCAATCACGATTTTCTTTCCCATGTAAGCTGCCTCCTTTTCAATCTAAAGCACCGAAATCCTCCCCGGCGGCTTTGCCCGGGAAATGGCAAGGCTCACCTGCACAAAGTTTTCACAGATACAGGTGAGCCAGCGCCGGAAAGGATCTATTGGAAGGTAATGTGGGTGGGCTTATTTCTGGAACCAGCGGTCGGCTCCACGTTCCTCAAGCGCCTTGAGGGTCGCCTGCGGGTCCTTGGTCTTTGCGAGGAAGATCATCGCGGCGATGATGTACGGTTTGAAAGAAGCTTCCTTATAGAGCGGGGTGCGGTAACGGTCGAACACCGAAGCCTCGACTTCACCGTCCTTGCAGGAGACGTCGTTGATATCCGCCGGCAGGCAGTGCATGTAGATCGCTTTGCCGTCCTTGGTGGTCTTCATCAGCTCTTCGGTGCAGCACCAGTCCTTGTGATTCGCGTTCTGTGCGAGCAGCTCCTTCTCAAGCGCCTTGATGCCGTCGGAATCTCCCGCGCCATAGAGGTTGGTGCGCTTTTCCATCGCGGCAAACGGCGCCCAGCTCTTCGGATAGACGACATCCGCGTCCTTGAAGGCTTCGGCCATCGAGTTGACCTTTTTGAAGCTGCCGCCCGAAGCCTCCGCGTTCTTTTTGGCGACCTCCTCGACCTCGGGCATGACCTCGTAGCCTTCCGGATGCGCAAGCACCACGTCCATGCCGAAGCGGGTCATGAGGCCGATGATGCCCTGCGGGACCGAAAGCGGCTTGCCATAGGAGGGGGAATATGCCCAGGTCATGGCGATCTTTTTGCCCTTGAGGTTCTCAATGCCGCCGAATTCGTGGATCAGGTGCAGCGCGTCGGCCATCGCCTGGGTCGGGTGGTCGATATCGCACTGGAGGTTCACAAGGGTCGGGGTCTGCTCGAGCACGCCGTCCTTGTGGCCCTGGCGGACCGCCTGGGAGAATTCGTGCATATAGGCGTTGCCCTTGCCGATGTACATATCGTCGCGGATGCCGATCACGTCGGCCATGAACGAAACCATGTTCGCGGTCTCACGGACGGTTTCGCCGTGCGCGATCTGGCTTTTGCCCTCGTCGAGATCCTGCACTTCGAGGCCCAGCAGGTTGCAGGCGGAAGCGAAGGAGAAACGGGTGCGGGTGGAGTTGTCGCGGAAGAGCGAGATGCCAAGGCCGCTCTCGAAGATCTTGGTGGAGATGTTATTCTCCCGCATGTAGCGCAGCGCGTCGGCAACGGTGAAGATCGCTTCGAGCTCGTCGTTCGTCTTTTCCCAGGTGAGGAAGAAGTCGTTCTCGTACATCTCTTTGAAGTTCAGCTTGTTGAGTTTGTCAATATAGGCCTGCAATTTCTGATCCATTTCTCATTACTCCTTTATTTCTTCTCGGCTTCGGTGTCCGCGGATCTTATTTGCTCTCAATGTAAGCGGTCGGCAGGGCGGCATAGACGGCCGCGCAGCGGACCAGGTCGGTCTTCCAGGTGATCTCGTTGGGGGCGTGGGCCTGCGCTTCCGCGCCGGGGCCGAAGCCGATGCAGGGGATGCCGTTGCGTCCCATGATGGTGACGCCATTGGTGGAGAAGGTCCATTTGTCGGTCAGCGGGCGGGCTTTGCGCGCCGCTTCGATCTCCGGGGTGGGGCCGACGCGGCTGTCGCCGTAAAGGCCCTTGTAGGCGGTCTCCATCGCCCTGGTGACCTTGTGATCCTCCGGGATGACCCAGGTCGGGAAGTAGCATTCGATCGGATAGACGCAGCCGGTGTAGGACGGGCGCTCGTAGGTATACATCGAAACCTTGACGTCGTCTCCGTATTTTTTGACGGCCGGCAGTGCGCGGATCTCCTCAAGGCAGCTCTCCCAGGTCTCGCCCGCGGTCATGCGGCGGTCGAGCGACACGGCGCAGGAATCGGCGACCGCGCAGCGGGAAGGAGAGGTGAAGAATATTTCGGAGGTGGTGACGGTGCCGCGGCCAAGAAAGCGCGCTTCCTTCCACTGGTTGTTGTATTTCTCGTCGAGCATCTTGACAAGGCCCTTGATCTCGGTGCCCTCGTCCGCGTCGTTCTCATTGAGCGCGCGCACATCCTGGAGGATATCGGCCATCTTGTAGATCGCGTTGTCGCCGCGCTCCGGCGCGGAGCCGTGGCAGGAAACGCCCTTGACGTCGATGCGGATCTCCATGCGCCCGCGCTGGCCGCGGTAGATGCCGCCGTCGGTCGGCTCGGTCGAGACGACGAACGCCGGGCGGACATTGTCCTCGCGGATGATGTACTGCCAGCAGAGGCCATCGCAGTCCTCCTCCTGGACAGTGCCTGTCACCACGACGCGGTAGTCGTCGCTCAGCATCCCGAGATCCTTCATGATCTTCGCGCCGTAGACCGCCGAAACGATGCCGCCGAGCTGGTCGGACACGCCGCGGCCGCCGATTTCATCGTCGTTTTCATAGCCCTCGTAGGGGTCGAAGGTCCAGTTGGATTTGTTGCCGACGCCGACCGTATCGATGTGGGCGTCAAAGCCGATCAGGGTTTTTCCAGTGCCCATATAGCCGAGGACGTTGCCCATCGGGTCGATGACCACTTCGTCGAAGCCGACCTTGCGCATCTCCTGGGCAATGCGGTCGATGTGTTCTTTTTCGCCGCAGCTTTCGCCCGGGAACTTGACGATGTCGCGCAGGAATCTGGTCATATCCGCGCGATACCCTTCGGCGGCTTCTTTGATCTTACTGAAATCCATAATGCTTTCCTCCACTTTCTATCTATGCAGTCAGAATCCGTTCTGTATTCCATGCCGTTTTATTTGGACGGATGATCCCCGTTCCATACCACTTTGCGGTAGTTCTCCGGGTCGGTGTCGCCCTCGGTGGAGAACATGATGATCCTGCTGTCCTTATCCAGACCGATCTTTTCACGCAGCTCCTTGTAATCCTCGCTTTCCATCAGCGTCGCGATGAGGCCCATGCCGACCGCGCCGGACTCGCCCGAGATGACCTGCGGGTCGCCTTTGCAGGGCGCGCCCAGCATCCGCATGCCTTTGGCGGAAACCCAGTCGGGGCAGGAGACGAAGAAGCTCGAATGGTTCTTGAGGATCTCCCACGAAAGGGTGTTCGGCTCGCCGCAGGCAAGTCCCGCCATGATCGTCTGTAAGTCCCCGTCCACGATGCGCGGGTTGCCGTCGCAGGCGACCGCGCCTTTATAAAGGCAATCGGCGGCCTGGGCTTCCATGATGACGGTGGTCGGGGTGTTGTCCGGGAAGAGGTTTGCGAAATACCCCTGCACCGCTCCGGCGAGGCTTCCGACGCCCGCCTGAATAAAGATGTGGGTCGGGCGCTCAACGCCGGCGGCCTTGAGCTGTTCGGCGGCTTCCGAAGCCATTGTGCCGTAGCCCTGCATGATCCAGGCCGGGATTTCCTCGTAGCCGTCCCAGGCGGTGTCCTGCACCATGACACCGTGTTCTGTCTTTTCGGCCAGCGCGTTTGCGCGGCGCACGCACTCGTCATAGTTGACCTCTTCGATGGTGACCGCGGCGCCTTCGGCGGCGATGTTGTCGAAGCGGGTCTTGGTGCTGCCCTTGGGCATCAGCACGACCGCTTTCTGGCCGAGTTTGTTGGCCGCCCACGCCACGCCGCGGCCGTGGTTGCCGTCGGTGGCGGTGAAGAAGGTCGCCTGGCCGAAATCCTTTTTGAGTTCCGGCGAGGTGAGATAATTGTAATCGACGTCGGCCACGTCGCGGCCGAGCTGTTTTGCTATGTAACGGGCCATCGCAAAGGAACCGCCGAGCACCTTGAAGGCGTTGAGCCCAAACCGGTAGGACTCATCCTTTACGAAGATGTCGCCCACGCCCAGGACCGAAGCCATCTTCTGAAGCTGAGCCAGCGGGGTGACCGAATACTGCGGGAAACTCTGGTGGAAGTTTCGGGCCTTGGCCACATTTTCCAGCGCCATAATCGAAAGCTGTTTGTCTTCGCTTTTCGGCATCCGGTTGGCCGCCCATTTGATCTGTTCCATTTGCAACCTGCCTCCTGTATCTGAATCGTTTATTTGGTTTCTAACCCCATCATAGCATAGAAAAACGTTGTGTCAATGGGTTTTCTCAAAAAAATTTGTGTTAACTAAAAATTTTTTAGTTTTTTGTGCACTTTTCTCATTACTTTCGCTTGATTATTTATTTTTTTAATGTTAGACTTATAAAAGTAATACTTATATTTTGGCATTCCGCCCTGAAATGTTAAAAATTTGGCTAAGCGTTCCCTTTTGGATCACCATCACTTTTCTAAAAGAATGCTGGCGTACCAAAAAATTATTATGTATGTGCCGCCGGCGCGAATGGAGGACCCCCAGATGTATGAATTTATTGTAAATGGAAAAAGACAGCAGACCGAAAAGGATGAAAAGCTCCTTGGCTATCTGCGTGAAACGCTCCGGCTCACCTCGGTAAAAAACGGCTGTTCGGAAGGCGCCTGCGGCACCTGCATGATTCTGGTCGACGGCAAGCCCACCAAGGCCTGCATCCTTTCTACCGCACGGGCCGCCGGCAAATCGATCGTCACGCTTGAGGGGCTTTCCGTCCGCGAGAAGGATGTCTACGCCTACGCCTTCGCGCATGCGGGCGCCGTACAGTGCGGTTTCTGCACGCCCGGCATGATCATCAGCGCGAAGGGGCTCATCGACCGGATCCCCGCCCCTACCCCCGCCGAGGTCAAGGACGCCATCAAAAACAATATATGCCGCTGCACCGGCTATAAGAAGATTGAAGAGGCGATCCTGCTGGCGGCAAAGCTTTTCCGGGAGGATGCGCCCGTACCGGCACACGACTTTTCCGGCATCCTCGGGGAAAACATCCACCGGGTCGACGCGCACGACAAGGCGCTCGGCATAGCCCAGTACGCCGACGACCTCCAGCTTCCCGGCATGCTTTACGGCGGCGCGGTGCGCTCACAGTTTCCACGCGCGAAGGTCCTCTCGATCGATACCGACGCGGCGAAGGCGCTGCCCGGCGTGGAGCTGGTCGTCACCGCCTCCGGGCTGCCCGGCAAGGGAAAGGTCGGGCACCTCAAAAAGGACCAGTATGTGCTGGTTCCCGTCGGGGAGGAAACCCACTTCCTCGGCGATCCGATCGTGCTGATCGCCGCGCGCGACCGCGAAACCCTGAACCAGGCGCGCGAGCTCGTCAAGGTGGATTATCAGGAGCTGACCCCGGTCTGCTCGCCGCGCGAAGCGATGGCGCCGGACGCGCCGCAGCTTCAGGAGGGCGGCAACCTGCTGGCGCATGAACGCCTTGTGCGCGGAAACGCGGATGCAAAGATTGCCGCATCCAAATATGTGGTCACTACCAAATATATCACCCCGCCCACCGAGCACGCCTTCCTCGAGCCGGAAACCGCGGTCGCGGCCCCTGAAAATGGCGGCGTGGTGATCTATTCGGGCGACCAGGGCATCTACCAGACCAAGAAGGAATGCGCCGAAGCGACCGGCCTGCCGCCTGAAAAGGTGCGGGTAGTCGCGAAGATGGTCGGCGGTGGATTTGGCGGCAAGGAGGACATGAGCGTCCAGCATCATGCCGCCATCCTCGCCCTGCTCACCAAAAAGCCGGTCAAGTTCTCGCTCACCCGCAGGGAGAGCATTGTCTGCCATCCGAAACGTCATGGCTTCGAGATGGAGTTCACCACTGCCTGTGACGAAAACGGCCATCTCACCGCCATGAAGGCGACGCTCGTTTCAGATACCGGCGCGTTCGCCTCGCTTGGAGGCCCGGTTTTGCAGCGCGCCTGCACCCACGCGGCCGGCCCCTACAATTACCAGGACATCGACATTGACGGCAAGGCCTATTACACCAACAATCCGCCCTGCGGCGCGTTCCGCGGCTTCGGGGTGACACAGAGCTGCTTTGCGACCGAATGCAACCTCAACCTGCTCGCGGAAAAGGTGGGAATCTCGCCGTGGGAGATCCGCTACCGCAACGCGATCCGCCCCGGGCAGGTGCTTCCGAACGGGCAGATCGCGGACGATTCGACCGCGCTGGTTGAGACGCTTGAAGCGGTGAAACCGTATTACGACGCGCACCCGAAAGCGGGCATCGCCTGCGCGATGAAAAACAGCGGCCTCGGCGTGGGCATTCCCGATACCGGCCGCTGCCGCCTGACTGTGGAGAACGGCAAGGTGCATATCCATTCGAGCGCGGCCTGCATCGGACAGGGCATGGGTACCATCGTCACCCAGATCGCCTGTGAAACGACCGGACTGCCGCTTGAAAAGGTGGTTTACGACACCCCCGACACCGCCGATTCCCCTGATGCTGGAAACACGACCGCCTCCCGCCAGACCCTTTTTACGGGCGAAGCCACCCGGCGCGCCTGTCTGGCGCTCATGCAAGCCAAAGGCGACCGGCCGCTGGAAGCGCTCAATGGGCAGGAATTTTTGGGGGAATATCTCGGCGTCACCGACAAGATGGGCTCCGACAAACCCAATCCTGTCAGCCACATCGCCTACGGCTACGCCACCCATCTGGTGGATCTTGACGAGGATGGTAAACTGAAATTGGTACTTGCGGCGCACGACGTGGGGCGCGCGGTCAACCCGGTCAGCATCGAAGGGCAGATCGAAGGCGGCGTGGTGATGAGCCTTGGCTATTCGCTCACCGAGGATTATCCGCTCGACCACGGCCGTCCGACCGCCAAATACGGAACGCTTGGGCTTCTGAAATCCACCCAGACGCCCGACGTGCGGGCAATCATTGTGGAAAAGAATCATTCCGAACTTGCCTGCGGCGCGAAAGGTATCGGCGAAATCTGTTCGATTCCGACCCCGCCCGCCGTCCAGCTCGCCTACTACAATTACGACGGGAAGTTCCGCAACACTCTGCCGCTGGAGGATACCCCCTACAGCCGCAAAAAGAGATAAAACCCACCGTATTCAGGAGGTGTCCCATGGCGCTCAGGCTTGCCTGCATCTTTCTCGCTTCCGGCCATTCCAAACGTTTTGGCGGCAACAAGCTGCTCGCTGATTATAACGGCAAACCGATGGCCGACCATATCTTTTCCAGATTCCCGTCTGAATTGTTCAATCAGGTGGTGGCCGTCACGCGCTATGCGAATGTTGCAGTTTCAGCCGCGCAGCAGGGCTTTACCATCGCGGAAAACGACGACACGACAGATGATATCGCCAAAACGATCCGACTCGGCCTCGCGGCGCTCGCGCCCGGCGCCGACGGCTGCATGTTTTCGGTCTGCGACCAGCCGGCACTGTCCGCCGAAAGCATCGAAAAGCTTGTGCGGGCGTTTTCCGCCGCGCCGGAGCGTATCATCGCGCTGGGGCATAACGGAAACCGCGGGAATCCGGTCTTTTTTCCCGCCGCCCTCTTCCCGGAGCTTGCCGCCCTGGAGCCAAATCAATCGGGCGGCGCGGTCATCAAGCGGCACAAGGCCCTCCTGGATATCGTGGAGGCCAACGATCCGCTTGAACTTTGCGACGTTGACTACCGCGCCGACCTCCCCAATAAATAAAAACGCCAAAAGCCCCGGCAGCAAAGCTGCCGGGGCTTTTCCTTTTAGAAATATTCACTTTCGTCGCGCGGAACATAAACGCCTTTGCGTTCCATAAGTACCTTTCCGCCGGCGGCCACCAGCTGTCCGCGCAGAAAGACCGCCTTTGCTTTTCCCTGCATCCGCATACCTTCATACGGGGTATAGTCGACCTTCTGCTCCATATCAGCGGCCGTGATTGTCCAGCAGCACGCGGGGTCCCACACGACGATGTCCGCATCCGCGCCTGGTGCGATCAAGCCCTTTCTGGGATACATGCCAAAAAGCCGGGCGGTATTTTCAGAGAGCATCGCGGCCATCTGGTTTTCGGTCATCCGCCCCGCCGCCACGCCGAGCGTGTACATCACGGCAGGCCGGTGTTCGATGCCGGGCAGGCCGTTGGGAATTTTGGAAAAATCCTCCCGGCCCAGTTCCTTCTGCCCTTTCCAGTTGAAAGAGCAATGGTCGGTGGAAACCGTATCAATTTCACCTTTTGCGAGCGCGTCCCACAGCGCCCGCTGATCATATGGCTTACGCACCGGCGGCGAGCAGACGTATTTCGCGCCCGCAAAGTCCGGCAAGCTGTAAACGTTATCGTCAAATACGAAATATTGCGGACAGGACTCGATATAGACCTTTTGCCCGCGCGCGCGGGCCCGCAGCGCCTCTTCGAGCCCCATCCGGGTGCTCAAGTGCACGATGTTGACCGGCACGCCCGCTGCTTTCGCAATATAGCAGTAGCGCGCAATCGCTTCAGCTTCGACAAAATCCGGACGGGACAGCGGGTGGTATTCCGTTGAGAGGTTGCCCGCGCGGCGGTTTTCAGCGATCATTTCGTTGACCAGATCGCCGTTCTCGCAGTGAACGCCCACGATGCCATGCAGCTGGCCAACCCGCTTCAGGATCTCATAAAGTTGGCCGTCGCTGATCCGCAGATTATCATAGGCAAGGTAGCACTTGAACGAGGTCACGCCCTGCCGCGCCATCTCGTCAAGCTCCCGCGAAACCATTTCATTCCAGTCGGTGATTGCCATATGGAAGCCATAGTCGCAGGAGGATTTTCCGTCGGCCTTGCCATGCCAGACGTCCAATGCGTCGCAGAGCGTCCCGCCGCGGTCCTGCGTTGCAAAGTCAAGCAGCATCGTCGTTCCACCCGCGGCGGCGGCACGCGTGCCGCTCACAAAATCGTCCGCGGTGAGCGCCGCGCCGGTATCCATATCGAGATGGGTGTGCGCGTCGATAAAGCCCGGGAACAGTTTGCAGCCGGAGGCATCGTAAGTTTCACATCCCTTTGCCGCCAGATCCCGCCCGACAGCGGAGATCCTCCCTTCTGTGATCCGCACGTCAGCTTCATAACTCTCCCGCGGCGTCACAACTGTGCCGCCCCGAATGATCAGATCCATAAAACATCTCTCCTTTAAAACGGCTTCAAGGGACGGGGGAAAGTCCCCGTCCCTGAAACGATAGCAGATCAGAACAGATATTGACGCTGGCCCCAGGCAGCCGAAATCAGACGGCAGATATCCTCTGGAACGGTACATTCCGGATCTCCCAGACTCACGCATTCCACCTGTCCGTCAAGCCGGACACGGTAGGTCTGCTTCTCGCCGTCGAGCAGCAGGAAGCCTTCGTTTTCGCTGTCCGCAAAGTCTTCCTCGCTCCAGAACAGGGTAAATTTGTCCTTATACGGCGCGCTGTCGTACGGGCAGAAGGTCGCGCAGTTGCCGCATTCATTGCACATGCCGTCTACATGGATGATCTGGCGCATGCGTTTGCCGGGCACCGCGACCGTGATATTGGCGCGGTTCGGGCAGACGTCGGCGCAGCATTCGCACACGGTCGCGCACTCGAGGCAGCGGTCGCTTTCCTTACAGGAAGCGCACTCCCCGCAGAGTTTTCCCTTCTTTGCCAGCGCATGCGTGTAATCCGGGCTTACATTGCATTCGGCATAAGCGTCGCAATCCGCGCCGCAGATCGCTTTGGCCGCTTTCGCCGCATCCGCGATTGCCTCGACCACCGTGGCCGGGCCGCGGTTTGCGTCGCCGACAATATAGACGCCCGGAACGCCCGTCTCAAGGTTTTCGTTCACCCTCGCATAGCCGCGTTCGGTGAGCGCAATGCCGTTTTGTCCATAGAACGCGCTGTCCACCTTCTCGCCAACCGCGGCGATGACGGTATCCGCGGGAACGGTGATCACTTCACCGGTATCGACCGGGCGGCGGCGGCCGGATTCATCCGGTTCGCCAAGTTTCATACGATGGCAGGTGAGAACGCCGTCTTTGACGCCGACCGGCGCAAGCAGGTCGCAGAACTGCACGCCATCCGCAATGGCCAAAGCCAGCTCTTCCTCATCGGCGGGCATATACCGCTTGTTGCGGCGGTAGACCAGCCGCACATTTTTGACACCCGGCGCGCGTTTTGCGGCGCGGGCAGCGTCCATGGCGGTGTTTCCGCCGCCGATGACAACAACGTTTTCGCCGAGGTTCACATTGTCTATATCGCTCTTGCACTGCTCAAGGAACGCGATGACATTCATCGCCTCGCCGTATTCGAGCTTCAACACGCCGGGCTTCCAGGCACCGTTTGCAAAGATCACATGGGTAAATCCCTGGTCGAACAGCTCTTTCGCGGAGCTGATTTCCACACCGGTTTCAAACCGCACGCCCAGCGCCTTCACCAGCGCAACGTCATTCTCGATCGCCGCAGTGGAAACCCGAAACGCCGGAATCACATGGCGCACGATACCGCCAAGCTGGCCCCGTTTTTCAAACACGGTGGCCGCCACCCCCGCTTTCGCCAGGAAATAGCCCGCGGCAAGGCCGGCGGGGCC
>NZ_QSBX01000010.1:64251-110770 GCF_003465835.1 Anaerotruncus sp. AF02-27
CGGGCTTTTTGAGTTCTTTCATGAGGTCTGCGTAGGCCGCTTTTGCCGCTTCAAGCTTCACATCGCGGATGCGCACGCTCTCCTCATAGAAATTGCGGGTGCATTTGTCCGCGCAGTGATGCGGGCAGATGGTGCCGGTGATGAATGGCAGCGGATTGCGCTCGGTGATGACTCTAAGCGCCTCCAGGTAGTTTCCCTCACCCGCCAGCCGCAGATAGGCCGGAATGTCCTGGCTGATCGGGCAGCCGTCACGGCAGGGAGCTTCGAAGCAGTCGACAAGCGGCACCTTCCTCGCCATTTTGCGGGACGGCAGGGGCTTGATCGGCTTGCGGTAGTAGGGATCCCCGAGCGCATCCTCGGCAAAATCGCTGACCGCCGCGACATTCACCCCGCTAAATGGCTGGTCGCCGCAGTTGAGGAGCGCTTCGGCCATCTGATAAATCCGTTCGTAGCCGCCCGGCTTTAAAAGCGTAGTGGCCAGGGTGATCGGCCAGATGCCGCAGGCGAAAAGCTTTTCAATGTTATGCAGATCCGCGCCGCCGGAATACGAGATGCGCAGCTTGCCGTCAAATTCCTTGGCGATCTTTTTCGCGAGCGAGATGGTCAGTGGATAAAGCGACCGGCCAGACATGTACATCTCCTCGCTTGGCAGCTCGCCGGCGGATACCTCGACCGGAAAGGTGTTGGTGAGCTTTACGCCGAATTCGAGTCCGCGCGCCTGCGTGAGTGCGGTGAGACGGTGGAACATCGGCACCGCGTCGGAGAACTGCAGATCCTCCTTAAAGTGGTGGTCGTCAAACACGATATAATCGAAGCCAAGGTCATCCAGCGTTTTGCGGGCGAATTCGTAGCCCAAAAGGGTCGGGTTGCATTTGATGTAGGTGTTGAGGTTCTTCTCGGTGATGAGGTAGGTCGCGATCCGCTCGATCTCCTGCGGCGGGCAGCCGTGCAGGGTCGACAGGGTGATCGAATCGCTCACGCGCGGGCTGACCGCCTCGATATAGGCCGCGTCCACCTTGGCAAAACGGCGCACATTCGCAAGCGCCCACTTTTTGCATGCCTGGAACACTTCGGTGTTTCCTGCGTCCTTCATTCCTTCGATGTATGCATCAATTTTGGGAGTTTTGATCCCCTCCAGGTCGTAGCCGACCGACATATTGAATACAAAACCATCCGGATCTCCCAAATCCAGTTCCTTTGCCAACAGCTTGCAGGCAAACCACGCCTTGACATATTCGTCGAACGCCTGCGGGACGGTCAGTTCGGTCGACCATTCGCAGTTGTAGCATTCATCCGCGGCGGTAATACAGGGTTTCGCCACACAGGCGGAAAGCTCCTCGCCATCCATCTTCTGCACCGTCTTGAGCTCGAAAAAGCGGCTTCCCGCCGCATAAGCGGCGATGATGTTCTGCGCGAGCTGGGTGTGCGGGCCAGCCGCCGGTCCAAACGGCGCTTCGAGCCGCTCTTTGAAGATCGGCAGCTTTTTATCATCCGGTTTGTGCCGGAAAACCTTCGCCACGCCGAAGATCGATTTCTGCTGCGCATATTCATTCAGTGCCCAGTTCATCAATTTATCAAATGCGATCGGTCTCATCTTATCGCTCATGATCATATCCTCCTTGCGCTTCTCTTTTATTTGCCCGCGTTGATCCGTTTCCACATGCCAGCGGCCTGTTCCCGTGCATGCGCGAGGACCGCCTGTTCATCGATGCCAATGAGTTCCCGGTCCTTCATCCGGACCTTTCCATCGATGATGGTGGTCACCGTCTGTCGGCCGCTCATGCCGAACAGGGTGTGACCGTTCGCATTGTCCGCGCTCATCGGGGTGAGCGGGATATAGTCGCTCACGATGATGTCTGCCGCCGCTCCTTCCGAAAGTTCGCCCAGCGGCTTTTGGAAGGAACGCGCGCCGATGGCGGCGTTGTTTTCGAACAGCATCTGCGGCACTTCCGCCCATGCGACGGTCGGGTCGCAGAGATTGTGTTTATGCAGGCAGTTGGCGGCCTTCATCGACTCGTACATGTCGTTCGTGTAGCCGTCGGTGCCGAGCCCACAGAGGATGCCCCGGCGCATCAGCTCGATGGTCGGCGGACAGCCGACCGCGTTTCCCATATTCGATTCCGGGTTATGTACCACCATGGTATCCGTCTGTTTGAGAATGTCCATCTCGATCCCGTTGATATGAATGCAGTGGCCAGTGATGGTCTTTTCCCCGAGGATATCATTGTCGTAGAGCCGGTTGATCACCCGTTTGCCATATTTTTTGAGAGAATCGTAGACATCGGTCATGCCCTCCGCCACATGGATGTGGAAGCCCACGCCTTCCGGCGTATTTTCGCGGCAGTGCGCGAGGGTCGCGTCCGAGAGGGTGAAGGAAGCGTGCATGCCCATCATGCCCTTGACCATGTCGGAATTTTCTTCCGCGCAGAATTTGATGAAGTCCGCGTTCTCTTTGACCGCCTGGCGCATCTTCTCCTCCCCATCCCGGTCGGAGACCTCATAGCACAGGCAGGTGCGCACGCCGAGCGCGCGGGCCGCGTCCGCGATCGCAAAGAGGCTGCCGGGGATCTCGCCGAAACTCGCATGATGGTCAAAAACAGTGGTCACGCCGCATTTGATGCAGTCGAGATAGGTGGCCATCGCGCTCATGCGGGTATCTTCAAGCAGCAGGTTGCGGTCGATCGTCCACCACATGCCGTCGAGGATGTCAAGAAAATTCTGCGGGTTGTAACCGTTGATTGCGATACCGCGCGAGAAGGCGCTGTAGATGTGGTTGTGGGCGTTGATAAGCCCGGGCATGATCATGCCGCCATGTGCGTCGATGAAATCCGCGCCGGGATATTTTTCCTTCAGTTCAGCGGTTGTTCCGACTGCAACGATCGTATCCCCGTCGGCTGCGACACATCCGTTTTCGATCAGGCGGTTGTGTTTCCCGCGGGTGAGCAGCCTTCCGTTTCCTACCAGTAACATGACTTTTTCCTCCTTCATTCGGGTTCATACTTTCAAAACCATTAAAAAAGGCGTCCATCCTATCTTTGGATGAACACCCTGTCCGGCTGGAGGGGGCGGATGCGAATCAGCCGGGTTCAAATGGTGAACATCCAGCCCGTGCGCGCAGCACTCCGTTGCAGCCTGAAAACAATTCAATTTTCATAGAATTTTGCCTTTATTCTATTGACTTTAGTTTAACATGAACAGGCTTAAAATGCAATAGTTCCTGCACATTTTCTAAAAAATATTTTTTAGGTGCAACATTTTTTGTTGCAAAATCCGTCGATTGTGGTATGATGAAGAATAGAATATTCTATTCCGAAGGAGAATCAATCTATGTTTGACGCTATGACGCTGGATTTTTTGAAACAGCTTGCCAAAGGGATCGCACAGCAATTCGGAAATGACTGCGAAGTGGTCGTGCATGACCTGACCTCCAACAATCCGGACAGTTCGATCGTCGCGATTGAAAATGGCCATGTGACCTCCCGCAAGCTTGGCGACGGGCCTTCTCACGTCGTTCTGGAAGCGCTTCATGGCGACCGCAGCAATTTGAAAGACCACCTCAACTATCTGACCAAAACGCACGACGGAAAAATCCTCAAATCGAGCACCATCTATATCCGCGACGAAAACGGCGACGCGGTGGGAATTTTTGCGATCAATTATGACATCACCAGCCTGCTCATGGTGGAAAACGCGCTCAAACCGCTCATCAGCACCGATCAGCCGGAAAAAGAACCGGAACGGATTACCCAAAATGTCAACGACCTGCTCGACGAGCTGATTGAACAGAGTGTGCGCAACGTCGGCAAGCCGGTCGCGCTGATGAACAAGGATGACAAGATCAAAGCGATCCAGTTCCTCAACAACACCGGGGCGTTCCTCATCACCAAGAGCGGCGACAAGGTTTCCAAATACTTCGGCATTTCAAAGTATACGCTTTATAGCTACATCGACGCAAAATAAACTGAAACGGAAAGGGCGGACGCGCGTATGCGCGTCCGCCCTTTATTTTGTTACTGTCTTTGTTGATTGTGGATCATAATATGAGATTTTGTAGTCTCTGTTTTAAAACGACAAAATATTATATAATTTAGTTCCAGATCAAAACAGGCCGGAGTGACAGCATGTTTCAGGTGAGTTCAGACTTTCTCAAAGCGAATATGCCGCGCACCATCCGTTTCACCGAAAGGCTGTTCTCTGAGCTGAACGAGGTCGCACAGCGGGAGGACATCTCCTTTAACATGCTCGTGTTGCAGTGTTGCCAATACGCGCTCAAGCATATGCACAAGGACGATGGATAGTTTAAAAAGAACAGGTAAAGCCCGGGAGTTTCTCCCGGGCGTTCCTTTTTTCTTGAAAAAGGAACCGAAAAAACGCCTGAAGTGGCGCTGCGGCGCAAGTCACGGGGGCGCCGCCCCCGCGACCCCCGCAAGCTTTTGAAAAAGCTTGACCAAAACTTTTGATTGTGAAACTTGGCGAAAACCTTTCGCGATGCGCGAAGCGCATTACAATCCGTTTGTCCGCTTTCGGCGCAGCCGGTTTTCGCAAGGTTGCGAAAACCCGTCCCGCGTTCCTTATCCCGAATCCGCCGCCAAAGGCGGCGGGGCGTCGCAGACGACACTTTGCCGGGGGACACGGGGGCGGAAAGCCCCCGTGAGCAGCCGTCGCGCATAAGCGCGCTTCGCCGCCAGGCGAGCAGGCTGCCAAACGCGGAACGCCACGTTTTGTCTAAGCAGATTGCGCGTGATCTCTGCCGCAGGCAGCAAAATCGCGCGCAAGGGGGCCGCGGGGTCTCCCCGCGTGTCCTTCTTTCGTCCATTTCTTGGACAAGCAAGAAATGGACTCGTGGCGCGCGGCGAAACGCGCAGAAGCGACGCACGGTGAAACGCGCGAAACCATACCGTACGAAGGCGAAAAATACCCGGGAGCCGCCTCCCGGGTATTTCTCACTTCTTGATCATATTTAAATAGCGGTAGATGGTTGGTACCGATACGCCCAGGTTTTCAGCAACACAGCCAATCGCGCCTTTCACCAGGAATGTACCCATATCGTTGAGCCCTTCCACAATCTCCAGCTTATCCTTCTGGCTCATCCTGCCGACCTGCTCCTCAATATTCGGACAAATCCGCTTGATGTTCGCCTGTACCAGATCGCCAACATTCATGTTGAAGTTCTCTTTGATCCCGGTATTTCCCTGTAAACCCAAGGCTGTGATCACCGATCCCAGTTTTTCATAAGCTTCGCTCAATGCGTGGTAATCGCTGTTGATGCAGAGCATCCCGACCATCTGGCCATCCTCATCCTTGATAAAATAAGTCGAGGATTTTAACTGATGCCCATTTTTTGCAACGCCCTGGTAATTCGCCATGTACGGCAGCTTCTCAAAAGAGGCTGTTTTCAGAACATTCAGGCTCAGGTCGGTGATCGGTGAGCCAACCACCCGTCCGCTGATATGCCCATTGCGAATCGCCACCACGCTCTGATGCCAGTCTGTCAGATCATGCAGCACCACTTCGGTGCTGTCTCCCAGACAGTCCGCCAGAAAATCCACCAGCGGCAGATAGGAACGCAGGTATTTGTTCAACGCATCTCCCCCTTTTAGGGAATTTTATTTCTTGATCGCCTCAACCGGATCTTTCGGCAGGATCAGGTTGAGCAGGATGGCGGCCAGAGTCGCGATAACAACTGAGGAGCCGCCGAATACGGTGCCAACCCAGCCCGGGAAGCCCGCCAGCGAACCGGCCGACTGGGTGACGCCCACGCCAAGCGCGACTGAAATGCCAACCACGGCGGTGTTGCGCGGAGTGAGTTTGACCGAGGAGATCATCCGGATACCGGTCATGGTGATCTGCGCGAAAACCGAGATGGTCGCGCCACCGATGACACACTGCGGGATGGTGGTGAGCAGCGCCGAGAACTTCGGGACAAAACCCGCGATCAGCAGAATGATCGCCGCAAAGCCAAAGACCACGCGGTTGACCACACGGTTCACCGTCACGATGCCGACATTCTGGCTGTAGGACGCGGTCGGCAGGCCGCCGAAGAAGGCACCGAAGATGCTCGCGGAGCCCTGGCAGATGATGCCGCGCTGCAGCTCCTGGTCGGTGGGCTCACGGTCGAGGCCGCCGATTGTGGTCGAAGTCAGGTCGCCGATCGTCTGCACCGAGTTGACGATGTACATAACCGCCATCGATACGCAGGCTGCCGGGACAAACTTGAGACCGAAATGCATCGGCACCGGCACCGAGACGATACCCGCCGCGCCGACCGAGGTAAAGTCCACCATGCCCATGCAGAGGGCTACAATATATCCCACAATGATGCCCATCAGGATCGATGCAAGCTTGGTGACGCCTTTGGTGAAGTAGTTGCAGAAGATGACCACGGCCAGCGTGATGATCGCTACCAGCCAGTTCTGCCAGGAACCGAAGGTTTCGCTGCCCGCGCCGCCAGCCATGTATTTGACCGCCGTCGGATAGAGCGAAAGCCCGATTGTGAAGATGACCGTACCGGTCACCATCGGCGGAAAGAACACCCGCAGCTGCTTGACGAAGATGCCAAAAATAATCGCCACCGCGCCGCCGATGATCTGCGCGCCAAGGATGACACGGATATCATGGTATTCATTTCCCAAAGCCAGCAGGGTCGGTACATAGGCGAAGCTGACGCCCATCACGACCGGCAGCCGCGCGCCGACCGGTCCCAGCCCAAACACCTGTACCAGTGTGGCGATTGCCGTGATCAGCAGGGAAACCTGGATCAAAAGGGTTTTATCCGCGGCGCTGATCCCCAGGACGCCGGAGAGGATGATCGCCGGAGTAACGACTCCAACAATCGCCGCCACAACGTGCTGCAATCCCAGAGGCACGACCTCTTTTGCGGCAGGCACACCGGACATTTCAAATACCGAACCTGTTTTCTTGCTGTCGATCTCTTTCATTGCGACACAACCTTACAAAAAATTTTGATGCCTAATATATTTTAATTAGGATCACTTTAACTATAGACCATTTGCAGGTGTGTTGCAAGATTTTTATCACAGTTTTGATAAAAAAGTATCAGGTATACTTTTGGCTATTCTGCACAGAAATTATAAAATCCAGACGCAAATTGGCCAAAAATTTCCGCCGCTATTTGACTGCTATCGCCTCAATTTCAAACAAGGCGCCTTTCGGCAGCGCGGCAACCTGTACGCAGGAACGTGCCGGCGCATGACCGCCAAAGAAATCCGCATAGATCTTGTTGACCGCGGCAAAGTCTCCCATGTCCGCGAGGAAAACAGTGGTTTTTGTCACATCGGAAAGGGACATCCCAGCCTCAGCAAGCACCGCAATCAGGTTCTGAAAAGCCAGCTTCGCCTGTTCTTCCACTCCGCTGCCAAGCTTGCCGGTCTTTGGGTCCGCGCCGAGCTGGCCGGAAGTGTAGACGGTATTTCCCGCGAGAACCGCATGGGAATAAGGGCCGACAGCCGCCGGTGCGTTTTGTGCAGTGATGATTTTATTCATGTTGATAACCTCCTGTGAAGAATTTGGTTACCCATATTATAACATCTTTTTATCAATAATAATAGTTTTTTATTACATTTTTCTTACAAAATTCTAGTCTTAGAAAAAGGGCGGATTCCCCACAGGAATCCGCCCTTTTTTCATCTTTCTTTTTCGCGCAGCGGCAGCAGCTTTTCCATCGGAAAACAGACATACACCGTGCCCATTTTGGAAACCCGCCCAGCGGTTTCCCGCCCGCAGGAAACCCGCAATGGTTCCCGCGCGCCCGGCAGGCGCACCTGCACTACCGCTTTGCGCGGCCGGTCATAGACCTGCTCAACCACAGCCGCAAAACAGTTTTCCCCCGCTTTATCGCAGAAATAAAGATCGTCGTCATGAATTCCAGCCTGACAGCACCCATCAAGCGGACGCGCGAACCGCAGACACATATTCCAGGCAGAAGCGGTCGCGTACTCCCCCGCGATTTCAGTGAGCGGCGAAATATTCTTGCAGCAGAGCAGCCGGGCAGTCTCCACAAAAGATGGCTGTGCGAACAGCTGTCCCGTGGGCGCGCATTCCACGACCCGACCATCCGTCATGACCGCGGTGCGGCCGCAGTAGCGATAGATTTCACTGATACTGTGAGAAACATAGAGAACGGCGCCTTCAAAGGCATCGAGCGCGGCAGCGAACTCCGGCTCGATCGTATGCCGCAGCTGCCCGTCAAGTGCCGAGAACGGTTCGTCGAGCATCAATAGGCCCGGCTCGCTCGCCATCATCCGCGCAAGCGCAACCCGCTGCTGCTGTCCGCCCGAAAGCTGATGCGGCAGACGGTTTTCCATCCCGTCCAGCTGCAGAAGCGAACAGAATTTGCGCACCAGCTCCGGCTGTTTCGCCTTGTCCTTCACACCAGCCGCGATATTCTGCGCAACGGTCATGTTCGGAAACAGCGCGTAGCTCTGGAACATGAGCCCCACCCCGCGCTGCTGTGGGGAAAGGTTTATCCGTTCTTCCGAGTCAAACAGCACCCGCCCGTTTAAAACGATCCGCCCATGATCCGGTTTCACAATTCCCGCGATACAGCGCAGGGTCATGCTTTTGCCGCAGCCCGACGCGCCGAGCAGCCCCAGCACCTCGTTTTCCGCTTCGAGCTTTATATCCAGTGTGAAACTGCCGAGTTGCTTATAAATTTCCGCAAAAAGGCTCATATCCCGCCTCCCGCGGCATTCTTTACCGTCTGCCTGCCATTATAGTAATTCATCAGGCCGAGCACGATGCAGGACACCACCGTGATGATCGCCACCCAGATTGCGGCGGCGTCCATATGCCCGCCCGCCGTGGCAAAATAGATCGCCACCGGCATTGTCTGGGTGCGTCCGGGGATATTGCCCGCGATCATCATCGTCGCGCCGAACTCCCCGAGCGCGCGCGCGAACGAAAGCGCCGCGCCCGCCGCGATCCCCGGCCATGCCTGCGGGACCATCACCCGCAGGAAAATCCGGCTTTCCGGCATCCCAAGCGTACGCGCCGCCCAAACCAGATCCACCGGCACCTGCTCGAGCGCCCCTTTGGCTGCCCGGTACATCAGCGGGAAGGAAACCACCACCGCCGCAAGCACTGTGGCCTGCCAAGAAAAGACAAGCGAAATGTCGAGCCCGCCGAGGAACCTGCCGATCGGGCTGTTACGTCCGAATACCACCAGCAGGAAGAAACCGACCACCGTCGGCGGAAGCACGAGCGGCAGGGTGAACAGTACGTCGGTCAGCCACTTGACCGGGCCGTTCGCATAAAGGAGCAGCCGGGCAAACAGCACCCCGAAAAAAAATACGAGCACCGCCGCAAGCACAGAAGTGCGCAGCGAAATCCAAAGCGGCGCCAGGTCGAACGAGCCCATCCCCGCACCTCCTCAAATAATTTTACGATACCGGGGAGAAGCCGTATTTGACAAACAGATCCTTCGCTTCGTCTCCGAAAAGATAATCGACGAACGCCTTCGCGGCATCGGGAGCGGTGCTGTCCCTGGTCACGCCGACCGGATAGATAACCTTCTTATGGGAACCCTCCGGCGCGGCACAGCAGATTTCCACCTTGTCGCTGATCTTCGCGTCGGTCTCATACACAATCCCGGCCTGTACGTTCTGGGTTTCGACCCAGGAGAGCACTTCGCGCACATCCTTGGCAAAGACAAGTTTGTCTTTCAGCTTGTCGGTGAGGCCGAGATTCGCAAACGCCTCCTCGGTATACTGGCCGACCGGGACGCTCGAAGGTTCACCCACGCCAATCTGGGTGATGGAGGTATCAGCCAAAGCTTCAAACGATTCAATCTTCTCTCCGCCCGCCGGGACAATCAATACGACTTTGTTTTCGAGGATATCCTTCACCGTTGCGTCGTTCATAAGCCCCGCTTCGGAAAGCGCGGTCATCTGCTTTTTGCCCGCCGAGAAAAACACATCGGCCGGTGCGCCCTGTTCGATCTGCTGCTGCAAAGCGCCGGACGCGCCGAAGTTGAAGGTCAGGGTCACACCTTCGTTTTCCGCTTCGTAAAGCGCTTTCATCTCGGTGAGGCAGTCGGTCAGGCTCGCCGCCGCCGAAACCATCAGTTCAACCGGCTCGCCTGCCGCCGCTTCCGAAGCTTCTTCAGAAGACGCTGGCTCGAGGGCCGGTCCGGAGGCCGGCACCGCGGAGGAAGCGGGCTCGGAGCCGGAGGAACATCCTGCGGCCAGCACCATTGCCGCCGCAAGGATCATACAAAACAGTTTTTTCATATTTCTTTTCTCCTTTATATCATTTTGTCTCAGGCGCGGCGCATTCCTGCGCCTTGCCTGTGAGCACCGCAAGCCCATGGGCAAGTTCAGGCATGACAAACGTCAGGTTTTCCCGCACGGCTTTGGGACTGCCGGGCAGGTTCACGATGAGCGTCCCCTTTCGCAGAACCGACACGCCGCGCGAAAGCATCGCCCGTTTCGTTATGTTTAAGCTCGAATAACGCATGGCCTCGGAGATGCCGGGCGCGAGCCTTTCAGCCACATCGAGTGTCGCCTCCGGCGTGCAGTCGCGCGGGGAAAATCCGGTCCCGCCGGTGGTGAACACCAGTTCGGCAACCCCTTCGTCGCACAGCCGGCGCAGCTCGTCCGCAATCACATCCCGTTCGTCCGGCAGGATTTTATAAAAAATGACCTCGTAGCCGTACTGTTCGCAGATCTCCCGCACAACGGCGCCGCTTTTGTCCTCCCGCAGCCCAGCGGCGCCCTTATCGCTTGCTGTGATGATCGCCGCTTTAAACATCGCGCACCTCCATCAAATCCCCCGCCGAGATCGTCCCGCCACGCAGCACCCGCGCGAAAACGCCCTCGGTCGGCATGATACATTCGCCCATCTTCTGATAGATCTGGCAGTGGCTGTGGCATTCCTTGCCGATCTGGGTCATCTCCAGCACCACGCCGTTGCAGTCGAGAATCGTCCCGACCGGCAGCGAGCGGAAATCGATCCCCTCCACCACGAGATTCTCCCCAAACGCGCCGTCGTCCACCTCGGCGCCGCGCGCGCGAAACGCCTCGATCTTATCGTACGAAAGCAGACTCACCTGACGGTGCCAATCTCCCGCGTGCGCATCGTTTTCGATTCCCCAACTCTCCCGGAACACAGCGCTCCCCACATTTTTCTTCTGGGTGCCGCGTTTCTCACTGATGCAGACCGCGATCACTTTTCCACGCATCCGTTCATCCTCCAATCTGCACCATTCGGTGCTGTTCCACATGCGCGGTCCCCCGCGCGCCGAATTGATGTCCCACAGGTTTTTGCAGAATCGCTTCCCGCATGAGCGCAGCAAGCGCTTCGTCGGAAATCCCATCGCGCAGCGGCCCTCGCAGGTCAATCCCAACATCGTAATGCAGGCAGAGCTTTAAAAAGCCCTCCGCCGTCAGCCGCACCCGGTTGCAGCTGTCGCAGAACCGGTCGCTCAGCGCGTTGATGAAGCCGACCCGCCCGCAAAATCCTGGCAGCATCCCGTAGGAAGCCGGCCCTCCGCCATTTCCGGCACACGCCGTCATCGGGCCATACAGCCGTTCGAGCGCTGTCCTGATCCGCCCGCCGGGAATTGGCGTAAAGCCATTGCCCAGGCCGATCGGCATCATCTCAATGAACCGAACGTCCACTGGATGATCCTTTGCCAGCCCCGCCACCGAAAGCGGATGCTGCATCCCGAATTCCTCCGCTGCCACACAGTTCACCTTCACCAAAAGCCCCAGCTCCAGTGCTGTTCTAACCGCCTCCAGCGCCTTGCCAAAACTGTCCCGCCGGGTGATCCGGCAAAAAACGGCCGGATCAAGCGTATCGAGGCTCACATTCACCCCGCCGAGTCCCGCAGCCGCCAGATCCTGCGCCATATCGCAGAAGAGAAGCCCATTCGTCGTGACGCTCACCTGTTCGATCCCGTCGATCTCCTTCACCCGGCGCACCAAATCCACAATACCGCGCCTGACAAGCGGCTCCCCGCCTGTCAGGCGGATGCGGCGCACGCCAAGCTTTGCCGCTGCGCGGCAGACCCGCAGAATTTCTTCGAATGAGAGGATCTCCCGATGGGAGACCGGCTCAACCCCTTCCTCCGGCATGCAGTAAACACAGCGCAAATTGCATCGGTCGGTGACTGACACCCGAAGATAATCAATTTCGCGTCCGCAGTTGTCCCTCATCCGCGCCGCCTCCTTTTCTATTAGACTGGCCGGGTAAATTTCCCCGACTTCCCCCCGCTTTTCTGGAGCAGGCGGATTTCCCCGATCTCCATGCCGCGATCGACCGCTTTGCACATATCGTAAATTGTCAGCAGCGCCACCGAAACGCCGGTGAGCGCTTCCATCTCCACGCCGGTCCTTCCGCTCACCCTGACCGTACAGGCCGCGGTAACTGCCATCCGCTGCGGGTCGACCACAAAGGTGATTTCGCATTTGTTCAACGCGAGCGGGTGACAAAGCGGGATCAGCTCCCAGGTGCGCTTCGCGGCCATGATGCCCGCCACCTGCGCCACGCTGAGCACGTCCCCTTTTTTCGCTGTCCGGGTTACGATCGCCGTATAAGCCTCCCGGTTCATCCGGATCGTCCCCTCCGCGACCGCGGCCCGCTCGGTCACTTCCTTTCCGCTCACATCCACCATCACGGCATTGCCGTTTTCATCGATATGGGTAAGCCCGTCCATCACACACCACCCTTTCCAAACCCGCAGTTTGGATAGCGGCAGGGCTCGCAGCCCAGACAGAGCCCGCCGTTTCCAAGTTTTGCAAGATCTTGCGCCGTGACCGGGTCGTCCGCCATGACGCGCGGCAGAACCAGGTCAAAAATGGTGCGTTTGGCATACATCACACAGCCAGGCAGCCCCATAATGGGCACGCCGCCGAGATACGAAAGCAGGAACATCGCGCCCGGCAGGACCGGCGCGCCGTAGCTTATGATCCGCGCGCCAGTATCGCGGATGGCGGCCGGGGGGCGGTCGTCCGGGTCGACGCTCATGCCGCCGGTACAGACCACCAGTTCCGCGCCGTCCGCAAGGAACGCTTTGATTGCGGCAGTGATATTTTTCGGGTCGTCTCCGCAGGAGGTGACACCCATAACCTGCCCGCCGTATTCCCCCAGCTTTTCCGCGACGACCGGGCTGAAGGTATCTTTGATGCGGCCATGGAACACCTCGTTTCCGGTGGTGACAATACCGCACTTTTTCTGCTTGTAGGGCAGAATCCGCATGACAGGTTCAGTGCCGGCAATGGCTTTCGCGGCATCGAGCTTCTCCTTTGCGATCACGAGCGGGATCACCCGCATCCCCGCGAGTTTGTCGCCTTTTTTAACCGGCAGATGGTTCGAGCGGGCCGCGATCATCAGCTCGCCGAGGGCATTGAGCTTTTCCAGCCGCGCCGCGTCGAATGCGAACAGCCCGTCGCTGGCGGCGGAAAGCTCGATCTTCCCCTCCTTGATGCCGCTCTCCTCCATATGCTCATTTTTGCAAAGATCGCAAAGGATCCTTGCGCCTTCGTCCTCGTGCAGCATGCCCTCCTGTTTCTCCCAGACGTAGAGGTAGTCCTTTCCCATCGAGAGCAGCACCGGAATATCCTCCGCCGCCACAATATGTCCCTTGCGAAAACGCGCGTCCTTGGTCACGCCGCGGATAATCTGGGTCATGTCATGGCAGATCACATGCCCGACCGCATCCTCCGTTCTAATCTTCTTCATGCCTTTCGCCTTCCATCTCACCATTATTTTGCGGTGCGCAGAATGTACCGCCGAAATACTCCGCAAACAGCCGGTCGGCGTTTAAATAGACCGCCTTCTGGAACGCCTCATATCGTTCCACAAAGCTCCGGCCCTGTTCGGTCAACCTTGAAAAACCGCCGCCAGCGCCGCCCACATGCCGCTCCAGCAGCATGAAACCGAGCTCCTGTTCCGCTGTGCGCACAATCTTCCATGCCTTTGAATAGGACATCCCCATCTCGCCGGCAGCCGTCTGGAGCGAACCGGTGCGGTCCACCCGCAGGAGCAGTTCGGAAACGCCCGGCCCGTAGAATACCCCGTCCCGTTTGAGGCGCACCTTCAGGGAATATTGCAGGTTATCCATCGTCCGCCTCCTTCAACCGTTATTCTCAAATAGATATAACGCTTTTCTTATTCTATCATAAAAGTCATACTTGTCAATGCAATCCCGCGTCTTCCAAAAAACCTCCGCCAAAATCGGCGGAGGTTCTCATTTTGAAAAAATTTTTTCATTTTCCAACCACCTTGTGGGTTTCGTTGACAATCCGCTCGAGCGCGTTCAGAATGTTCTGATATCCGGTACAGCGGCAAAGGTGCCCGGAGATAAGTTTACGCAGTTCGTCACGGGTATACTTTTTCCCACTGCCCACAATCTCCACCGCAGACATGATGAGCCCCGGCGTGCAGAAACCGCATTGTACCGCAGCTTCTTCCACAAACGCCTGCTGGATGGGGTCGAGTTCGCCGGCCGGGCCGCGCAGGCCTTCAACCGTGAGGATACTCTTGCCTTCCGCCCAAACGGCCAGATAGATGCAGCTGTCGATCGCCTCGCCGTCCACCAGAACGGTGCAGGCGCCGCATTCCCCAACTTCGCATCCTTTTTTGACGCTGGTGAGCCCCAAACGCTTTCGCAGCGTATCCGCGAGCGATTCGCGCTCATCGACCGCAATCTCTGCGGGCTTGCCGTTGACCGTCATTGTAATCACCTTAAGCATCAGCCACACCTCCCGCATGTTTGATTGCCCTGTCCAGCGCGCGGCGGCTCAGCTCCTTCACAAGCTGGACGCGGAATTCCTTTGACGCGCGCCAGCTCGTGCGCGGCGCAACCTCTGTGGCAGCGGTTTCTGCAACCAGCTCGAAAAGCTCCGCGTCAATCCCGCGCCCTGCCGCGAGCGCTTCGGTCCCGCGGCATCGGATTGGCGTTGGCGCAGCGACGCCGTACGCCAGCCGCAGATCCGCCACCGCCTTTCGATCAGCGGAAAGCTTCACATTGACCGCGCAGCCGAGCGTCGCGATATCCATCGCATTGCGCTGGGCATATTTGATATAGTGCCCGCCAAAACCTTCGTAATCACTTTTTTCAATGAAAATAGCGGTCAGCAGCTCGGCGTGCGCAAGATCAACTCTGCCGGGGCCTTTGTAGAAACGCTCCAGCGGCACCAGGCGCGCGCCATCCGGGCCGGTCAGTTCGAGCATCGCGTTCAGCGTGAGCAGCGTGGAGGCGCTGTCCGCGCTGGTCACGCCGTTGCAGACATTTCCCCCGATCGTCCCGATGTTGCGCAGCTGCGGCCCGCCCGCCTGATCGACCGCTTCACCAAGCATTGGCAGGTGTTTTTGGATGAGCGGATCGTTTGTGATGTGGGAGAAGGTCGTCACTGGCCCGATGCGGATGCGTCCGCCCGCATCCATCGAAACGCCTGTGAGCTCCGGAAGGCTGTGAATGCTCACCAGGCGGCAGCCTGCCAGCTTGCCCTCCCGAATCTTGATAAGCAGGTCGCTGCCGCCCGAAATGACAAGCGCTTTTGGGTCGTCCCGCAAAGCGGCAATCGCGTCCGCAGCGCTTTTTGCCTGATAGATCCCTTCGATATCATACATCCGAAGATCCCTCCCTTCCCTTGATGAGCCCGGCCTCGGTGAACAGCTCCACCAGCTTCTGCGGGTTCATCGGGAGCGTATCCACCGCCACGCCGGTGGCATGCAGCACCGCGTTGCGCACCGCGGGTGCCGGCGGGATCGCGGGCGGCTCACCGAGCGCCTTATTCCCGTAGGGACCGCTTGGATCGACCGGCTGCACAAAATCCGCATGCAATTCCGGTGTGTCCAGCGCGGTGGGCAGTTTGTAATCAAGCAGGTTGCCGTTTAACGGCCTGCCCGCGTCGTTATAGAGGAGCTGCTCGCCCAATCCATACCCCAGTCCCATGCTCATGCCGCCGTGCACCTGTGCTTCCGCGAGCTTCGGGTTGATAAGCACGCCGGAATCGTGGACGTTGATGATATCGAGCACCTTCACCTTGCCGACCGGGATATCCACCTCCACCTCGGCAAAGCAGACGCCGAACGCAAAGGTGTTGTCTTTGCAGTGGTTTGTGGCCTCTGCGGTGATATGTACCGAATGGGTCAGGCTATAGAAGGCCTCCATTGCGAGCGCCTGCATCGTAAGGAGTGTTTCACCGCTTTCATGCGCAACGATGCGGCTGTCGGAAATGTCGAGCGCGTCCGCCGGCAGTTCCAGCATCTCAGAAGCGTAACTGAGGATCTTCTCCCGAAAAATCCCGGCTGTCTTTTTAAGCGCCATGCCGCTGACATAGGTCTGGCGGGAGGCGTATGCGCCGGTATCGAACGGCGCGACGTCGGTATCCTGCATCGTAACAATATGAATGTCCTCATCCCGCAGGCCAATCGTCTCCGCCGCCATCTGGGTGAACACCGTATCGGCGCCCTGGCCGATTTCGGTCGCGCCCATCTGCAATTGTGCCGTGCCGTCCTGGTTGAGAATCAGCCGGCAGGCCGCCGTTTCAAGCGAAATCGGGTAGACGCCAGTCTTGTAGCTGAAAAGCGCCATGCCCACCCCGCGCCGGATGTCGCCGGTCTGGTTCCGGTATGCCCTGCGCTTCTCGTCCCAGCGGATGAACTCCTTGCCCTTCTCGATACACTCGAGCAGGCCAGTCGAATGGCAGGTGATACCGGTCATCGGGTCGACATATCCGAGCCGCATCACATTTTTTTCGCGCATCGTGATCGGATCGAGCCCCAGCGCCGCGGCGATATCGTCCATCCCGCTTTCGAGCGCGAATACCGCCTGCGGGATGCCGTAACCGCGCATCGCGCCGCCGGAAGCGATATTCGTATAGACGGTGTAGGCGTCCGCAGTCAGGGATTTCTCGTCGTGATAGGTGTGGCGGTAGGCGTTCGCCGCGTTCGCCACGATCGCGTGGCCGTGAGACGCATAGCCTCCCTGATTCGACCAAGCTTCCAACCTGCGGGCGACCAGCCTGCCGTCCGAACGGACGGCGGTCCTGACCCGGAAGGTGATTGCATGGCGCACCCGTGTGCAGGAAAAGGTCTCCTCGCGGGAGATTTCCAGCCGCACCGGCCGGCCGCCCACCTGGGTGGTCAGCCAGGCGTTAAGCGGCTCGTAGAGCACCTCCTGCTTGTTGCCGAATCCCCCGCCGATATACGGTTTGATCACCCGTACCCTGCCCCATGGAACGCCGAGCGCCTGCCCGACGACCCGCCGGACGATGTGCGGGATCTGGGTGGAGGAAACCACCACAATCCGGCCGTTCTCCATATAGGCAAAGGAAACAGGCGGCTCGATGTGGCAGTGCTGGACTGTCTGGGTGGTATATTGCTGCTCAAAGACGCGTACCTCATCTTCCCTGACCGCCTCGTCGAAATCCAGGTCGCCGACACGGTAACGGCTGTACGCCAGGATATTATCCGGCCTTTCGTCGTGGATTGGGACGGCCCCGGGCGCCATTGCCTGTTCGACCGTGGTAATTGCGGGATACTCCTCGTACTCGGCCTTTACGAGCCGCGCGGCGCGTGCGGCGGCGATCTCGTCCTCCGCGATGACAACGGCGATCTCGTCGCCGTAAATGCGCACCCGCTCGTTTAAAAGACGGCGGTCGGCCACATCCTGATGTTTCGGATCGGTCGACCAGGGATGCCCAGCGGTCGGAAAACAGCGCTCCGGCGCGTCAAAGCAGGTGAGGATTTTCACCACTCCCGGCACTGCCAGCGCTTCGGAAAGGTCGAATCGCAGCACCCGCCCGTTTGCAATCGTGCTGCGCACGACTTTAGCTTCCAACGCGTTTCGCGGGGTGAGGTCGTCGGTATATTTCGCGTTGCCGGTCACCTTTTCCACCGCGTCCACGCGGTTGATGCTCCTGCCAATTCCCATCGCGCATACCTCCTGTTCAACCGGGAAGTGTTTATCGTTTCTGCCTAAGTTTCATTACAGTTTCTTTCTTTTTCAGGATACAATTTATAAAAGTCATACTTTTATTTGTCAATATTATAACGCCTTCCGGGAAAGAAAACAACCAAATTTTCTCCATCTTCAAAGAAAATTTGGTTGCACAGGTTTGGTTATATTTTTATCCCCGCCACATATTTTTCACAGACTTCGCGGCCATCCGACAAAAAGATCAGCCGCTCCAGCCGCTCCAGCGGCGTGAGCGCCTGCGGATGCGGCAGGCGCGCGTCGTCGAATACCACCGCGTCAAATTCATATCCCTGCTCAAATGCGCCGACCTTGCCGAAAAACGCCCCGCCGCCGCGGGTTGCGAGATAAAACGCCTCAGAAACCGAGAGCGGCTTTTTTGTTTCATCCACCAGCCGCCAGCGCAGTTTGGAAACCTGCACCGCGTCAGCCATGGCCCGCAGCATCGAAAGGGAGAAGCCGCCTGCCATATCGGTGCCCAGCCCCATCGGCATCCCCGCGTCGAGATAGGCGCGCGCCGGAGCAATGCCGGAAGCAAGGTTCTCATTCGACTGCGGGCAGTGCGCGATAAAGACGCCGCGCTTTTGCATCAGCGCCAGTTCCGCCGGTTCCGGATGGACACAGTGCGCCATGACCGTAGGGCAGCTCCCGCCGAACAGGCCAAACCGATCATACGCCTCGCCATAACAGGAAACGCCCGGGCAGAGTTCCTTCACCCACGCAATTTCGGAAAGATTCTCGGAAAGGTGCGACTGAACCGGCAGGCCATAATCCCTTTGCAGCATCGAAAGGCCTTCCAAAAGCGCGTTCGAACAGGAGGGGATGAAGCGCGGCGTGAGGATTGGCCTCACATTCCGGAAATCCGAACAGGCTTCGATCCACTGCCGGGTCGCGTCGAGCGACTGTTCCGGCCCTGCTTCCCGCAGCGCATCCGGGCTGTTTCGGTCCATATTCACCTTGCCGACCAGCGCATGCAGGCCGGCGTTTTCCAGCAGTTCCATCAGCAGCAGGGTCGCCGGGGTGTGGATGGTCGCAAAGATACAGGCGCGGGTGGTCGCGCTCTCTTTGAGCGCGTCGGCAAAGATTCCGTAAGCTTTGCCCGCATAGGCGAGACAATCAAACTTCGCCTCCTCCGGGAATACGCGGGCGTCCAGCCAGTCAAGCAGCTCGAGGTCCATCCCCAGCCCTCGAAAGGCGTACTGCGGCGCATGCAGATGCAGGTCACAAAGCCCCGGGATCACCAGCTTCCCGGTGTGGTCAACCACCCGGATCCCTGCATATTTTTCCGGCAGCACACGGAATACGCCCGCAACCAGACCGTTTTCGCAGATCAGATAACCGTCCGGAAGGCAGCGGATCTCATCTTTTGAAGCGCTGTGCAGGATCGCGCCCTTGACGGCAAATGAAGCGCCCGATTTCATCGTGCAATTCCCCTTTACAGAGATTTTCCCTTGTAATTTGTCTGATTACCGCGTATAATGAAGGATATATTAGGAAATTTGGCAAAGATCGCGGTGGAATTTTATCTAATATCGTTATTAATCATACTAATCTATTCCGTTTTCATCATACCCCATTCCTCCAGTTTTTGCAAGCTCCTTCTATTTTACTTTCAAATGAAAGAGGTTATTCGCATGCCGTCAGAATACGAACTTCCCTATCTGGGCGGAAGGCTCATGTCCACCCAGGTGAGCGCGCTGCTCATCAAGGAGCTGAAGGAAGGCGCTTTTTCAGCCGCGGAACGCCTTCCCTCCGAGGTGGAGCTGGCGGAACGCCTGGGGGTGAGCCGCACCGTCATCCGCGATGCGCTCTCCGATCTGGAACGGGAAGGGTTCATCGAGCGGGTGCGCGGCATCGGGACGGTCATCAACCGGGAGATCGTAGGCCTCAAGCACCGGCTCGATCTGAAACTCGAATATAACGAGCTCATCCGCGACGCGGGCTACCGCCCAGGCGTTGACAGCATTTCGCTGCGGGTGGAGCCCGCCGACGAAGAGCTGGCGGAAATCTTGCAGATCGATTCCGGCGCGCCCGCTATCGTCTGCGAAAAACGGCTGCTCGCCAGCGGTACTCCTGTCATCTATTCGGTTGACTACCTGCCAAAGGCCCTCCTTGAAGGGATGAACTACGCGGATATCGACTGGTCGATGCCGGTGTTCGATATCCTCGACCGGTATTGCGGGCTCACTGTCGTCACCAGTATCGCCAAGCTGCGCGCCACCAACGCCGACCCGCTCATCCGGTCACGTCTGGAGGCTGCAAAAGGCGATGCGCTCATCATGCTCGACGAAATCGGGTTTTGCAAGCTCAGCCGTCCGGTGATGCGTTCCTTTGAATTCTATACCGACTTTTTCGATTTCACGCTTCTGCGCAAAAAATTCTGAACAGCCAAAAAGCCGCGCGCCCATGGGCGCGCGGCTTTTCCATTTTCTGAATGTCGGCTTTATTCGTCCTCGGACTTTTCGGCCTTTGATCCGGCCTTGGTGAGCACCACAACAACGCCCATGATCGCCAGGATAACCGTAAAGATGCCAAACATCCCAAGCCCCATCACTTCAAGGGAAATCCAAAAGTTACTGATTGCGCTTGCACTGAACATTTCTGCAAATCCTCCCTTATTTGATGAATGTCGGGATCAGATACAGGATGATGCCACCGGCGATCACCGACCCGATCTGGCCCGAAACGTTTGCGCCGATGGCATGCATCAGCAAATGATTTTGTTTGTCCTCCGCGAGCGCCATCTTCTGGATGACCCGGGCGGACATCGGGAACGCCGAAATGCCGGCCGCGCCGATCATCGGATTGATCTTCTCCCGCAGGAAAAGGTTCATCAGCTTTGCAAAAAGTACGCCGCCGATCGTATCCATAACAAAGGCCAGAAGCCCCAGGCACATGATGAGCAGGGTCTGCCAGGTTACAAACTGTTCGGCGCGCATCGAGAAGGAGATCGTAATACCGAGCAGCAGGGTGATAATGTTTGCAAATTCGTTCTGCGCGGTCTGCGAGAGGGAGGTCAGCACACCGCATTCGCGCAGGAGGTTTCCGAACATGAGAAAGCCGACCAGCGAAACCGACATCGGCGCGACCAGCCCCGCGATGATCGTGACGATAATCGGAAACAGGATGCGGGTGGTCTTGGTGATGCTCTTCGGGTTATAGGGCATGCGGATCATCCGCTCTTTTTGGGTGGTGACCAGTTTGATGGCAAACGGCTGCACGATCGGTACCAGCGCCATGTATGAATAAGCCGCCACCGCAATCGCACCCATGTAGTTCGATTTGAAGATCTGGGAAACCAGGATCGAAGTCGGGCCGTCGGCGGCGCCGATGATCCCGATGGAAGCGGCGTCCTTAAGGTCAAAACCGCAGAGCGACGCCACGCAGACGGTGAAGAAGATGCCGAACTGCGCCGCCGCGCCAAAGATCATCATCTTCGGGTTCGAAAGCAGCGGCCCGAAATCGATCATCGCGCCAATGCCGATGAACAGAAGGATGGGCAACGCCTCGGAAGATTCAATTGTCGTTTCAAACAGCCATTGGATAATGCCCGGCACCTCTCCGATGCCAGCCGTGACCTGGTTCACAACGCCTGAAAGCGGCAGGTTCACAAGGATCGCGCCGAAGCCCATCGGCATCAGCAACGCGGGTTCAAAGCCTTTTGCAATCGCCAGATAGATCAGCAGCCCGCCAATTGCGTACATCACAATCTGTTCAGGCTGGATCGCAAGGATACCGGATAGCAGAAATTCCATATTTTCGACCCCTTTAATAGAATAGTGGATGCTGTCAACGCCCGCTGCCCGGGCGATCTATAAGAACGGCCGCGAAGGCCGGCACAAACCGGGAAGAATCACAGAATAAAAGACCTGTGTTCATAAAGGACTATGAACACAGGTCTTGTCATTTCAAGTTAAACCATGATCCGAAGCAGGACCCGTGATGTTGATTTAACTGCACCGAAGTACTGACTACTCCCCTGGATTTCGATATGAAACAATTCAATTGTTAACTTTTTATTAAGAATAGCACAGCCGGTTCCCGCTTGTCAATCGTTTCCTGTCCCAGAAGGCCGCTTTTCATCAGGTTTCCCAATTCCGGCACGGTCTTTCCCCTTCGTTTTCAGCTTCCTGCCCCGAAAAGGCGGTCAGACGATCTCGCAGCTGTCCCTTCCGCGCTTTTTCACCGCGTAAAGCGCGCCGTCGGCCTCTTTATAAAGCGCGTCAAAACTTTGCCCCACGTTGGAAAGCGCAACGCCGACGCTGACGGAAACTGGATGCCCATCCTCTCCCGGAAAGATCCCATGAATCCGTTCCAGCAGCATCTCACATTTGCTCTCCACCAGCTTCCGGCTTGTTGTGCGCCTCATGAACACCAAAAATTCATCCCCGCCCAACCGGCCGATGACGTCCTCCTTGCGGAAAACCGCCCGCAGTACGGCGGCGGTTTCCATCAGAACCTGATCCCCGGCAAAGTGGCCAAAACGGTCGTTGACCTCCTTAAAGCAGTCGATATCGATAATGAAAAGCGCGCCCTGATCGTCCTTGCGGTTTCCGGCAAGGATCTTTGTAATCAGGTCGCGGCAGGTCGCCGCGTTATAGATCCCCGTCAGGCTGTCCGACTGCGCCTGGCGCAGCAGGTATTCGCGTTCCTCGCGTTCCCGCTGGACATTCATCATCTTTCCGATTACATAATCCGGCCGGGTTTCCGCTCCGCCGATATTCTTGGTGATCAGGCGCATCCAGCGAAAATTTCCGTCCGGCAGCCTGACGCGGATATCCCGCATCCCATCTTTGCCGGAAACGATCCACTCGTAAAGCGGGATCAGGTCCTCCTCCCCCTTGGCAACCCGTTCCGCCAGCTGTTTCGCGTACTGACGCATAACCCGCGGCCTTCCGAGCTCTTTCGAGCTCTCCTCTGACAAAGTCAGGCAGTCCTTCCGGTAATCATATTCAAACAGGTGCTCGCCCGTCAGCTTGCACAGCTGCTGGTAGCGCAGGTTTTCAAAAGCCAGCGCGCGTTCGGTCCGCACACGCAGGTAAAAATACAGAGACATCGCACCGAGCAGAAGCAACGCGAACACAACCACCGCCAGAATGACAGCGCGGGGATTTGAATCTATAAAGTCCTGGAAGGTGACCGGCGTGGATTCGACCGTATTGGTATAGATGATCGACTGGATATCCGCGTCCGAAATACTGTTCACAACCTTGTTGATGATCGTCAGCAGGTTGACGTCCGCCTGTTTGCTCACACCCATGCAAATCTGTTCGGAAATGTTCGCTTCCGGGATCAGGAGCAGGTTCCGGTAGGCGGACCGATTGAAATGGTATTGGACGGCATAGCTGTCCCCATAGCTGTAATCGGCCTCCCCGCGCTCCACCGCTTCCATGCATTCCTCTATCGTGTCACGCCAGACGGTTTCGCTCCCATAGCGGTTGAATCCTGATAACTCCGGCACGAGCGCGATGCGCAGCCCGGAAAAGTCATCCACCTCCAAATCCTTATGCAGAACCATGATGATTTTGGTTTCGAGGTACGGCCGGGTCAGCGCCACACCATAATCCCGCGCCACATTGTAGTCATAAGGCATCCCCGCCACCATAACGATTTTTCCATCAGCTAGGCTCTCCCGCATGGATGCGGGGGCCCCTGCCGGTTCAAACGAGAAGGCAAGCCCCGTCCGCTGCGCGACCAGCCGGAGAAGATCGACCGAAATGCCGCAAAAATCCCCGGTCTTTTCATCCAACCGCTGTATCGGCGCGTCCGCGGTGGACACTGCCACCGGGATTGTGCCCGCTTCGGAAATATAGGCCTGTTCTTCATCCGAAAGGACCAAGATCGACCGTGTCCCTCCAAAATATTTGTCATAGAGGTTCACCGCAAAATACGGATCGGCCTCGTTGATTTTCAAGATTGCGAAATTGAGTTTGTTAACAATTTCGGAATTTCCCTTTGTGGTCGCAAAATAATATGGCTGCGGGGCAAACTTTGCAATGGTCCGAACGCCCTCCTGCCGGTTCAGGTCCACATCGAGCAGCACATCCGCGCGCCCGTCTTTCAGCGCGGCGGTCTGTTCCTCCTGTGTACCGCACCTGATCAGTTCGTATGTGATCTGGTTCATCTCACAGAACTGCTCAAGCGCCGCAATCCGGCTGTTTGCCATATCGAGCACCGCGATCCGCAGCGGATCCAACGTCCGGTAATTGCTCTCGTTAATCTTTGTATTCTCCTCCAACGCCCAGAGCACCGAATAGGCCATCCCGTAGCTGCTTCCCGGATAATCGTATTCCTGCGCCAGCGCGTCGCTGTAAACCATCGCGCCCAGCAGATCGATTTCCCCCGCCTGGAGCATGCGCAGCATCTCGGTCAGCGATTCGTCGATGCTGCCCGGTACCTGCACAAACTCATATTCCCATCCGGTATACTGGGCAATCTCCTGCAAATACTCATAGGTATAGCCGGAATAATCCCCCGCATCGTCGATTTCGGCAAGCCCCTTCTGAAGGGGGAAGCCCACCCGGATTGTCCGCGCGGACGACGCCAGCGCCTGCGGGGCACAGGAGAGACCCAAACAAAGCCCCGCAACAAACAAAATGCCGAGGGTATTCTTCAAAAGCCGCTTCAACCGGCAGGTTTTCATAATAACGCCCCTCACATCTCCCCGGCCTTGTCCCCGGGGGTTATCTCCCATTCTATCCTAATGCACCTCAAATTGCAAGGCTGCGGCTGCCTTTCACACGGCCCGGAGCGCGGCCTCTTGCCAGAACGCGCCGGATATCGTACAATAGGAAAGCACCGCACCTTCAGAACATACAGATGGAGAGAAAAGATGGAAAAGAAAAAACTTGGCCTTGTGCCGCGCCTCATTATCGGGATCCTGCTCGGCATCCTCATCGGCAGCTTTCTGCCCGCCCCGCTCGTGCGGATTGTGATCACCCTTTCAAGTCTGTTCAGCACCTTTTTGCGCTTCATCATCCCACTGATGATCCTGGCCTTCGTCGTGACCGGCATTGCCGACCTCACCCACGGCGCCGGGAAACTCCTTGGGATCACCGCCGGAATTTCCTATGCTTCCACCATCGTGGCCGGGAGTCTCGCATTCTTTGTTGCAATCAACCTGTTTCCTCATTTTGTCACGGGCGGCATCGTCGCCTCGATCGGAGACCCGGAAGCCGGGATGCTCTCCCCCTATTTCTCAATCCCTCTGGAACCGCTTTTCGATGTCACCGGCGCGATCGTGCTGGCTTTCGTTTTGGGGCTGTGCATCTCTTCGATGCGCGGACGCGAAATCGGCGACAGCGCTTACAGCCTGGCCAATGAGTTTTCAAAAATGATTGTCAAGGTGCTGAACGTGGCCATCATCCCGCTGCTGCCGCTTTACATCATGGGTACCTTCGCCAACATGACCTACAGCGGACAGACCTTCCTGATCCTCTCGGTGCTCTGGAAGGTGTTCCTCGTGGTCATCTGCCTGCACCTTTGCTATCTGCTTGCAATCTTTCTGTTCGCGGGGGCCATCGGCAAAAAGAACCCCTTTTCGATGCTGCGCCACCAGGTTTCCGGCTATCTTGCGGCCATGGGAACCCAGTCGTCCGCCGCGACCATCCCGGTCAACCTGCGCTGCGCCGAGCTAAACGGCGTTTCCGCCCAGATTCGTAACTTTGTGATCCCGCTCTGCGCGAACATCCATCTGGCAGGCAGCATGATCACCATCACCTGCTGCGTCACCAGCGTCCTGCTCATGAACGCAATGGATGTGGGGCTGCACACCATAATTCCATTCATCATGACACTCGGCATCGCGATGGTTGCCGCACCGGGCGCGCCGGGCGGCGCGATCATGTCCGCCCTGCCGTTTCTGCCGATGGTGGGGATCGCCTCGGACAGCGCGCTCGCGAGCCTGTTGATCGCGCTTTACATCACACAGGACAGCTTTGGCACCGCATGCAACGTTTCGGGAGACAATGCCATCGCCGTAGTGGTGGACGCGGTCTATCACCGCTTCATCAAACGTCCGGATCGGAACGCCTAAATCGGAATCGTAAAAAAACATCCCGCTTTGAGCGAGTGTTCATAAGGATATTTCGTAAACCGGCCTAAAATGTGGGGGTATGAGGCGGACAGTTTCGGCTGTCCGCCTTTTGCTATGCCTAAAACCGCAACCTCCAAGCTGTATCAAGACAAGGGCAACGGCATATCGGATATAAACGGCAAAATAGAAAGCGGTTGCGCCGCGTTATTGATATCGGGCAGTTGTTTTACGACAATTTATATGAAACGCTGTGTCTACAAATTGACTTTTGTCGAAATGTGCAGTAAACTAATATATTATAGGTACACGGTTTTGGCGCGTGGATTTTCGAGGTAAATATAGCGTCATTTGCTTCTGCTGAAATAGCTTTTAGATTTAGATAAAGAGTGAAGTTGATAAGGGAGCGCGGGAAAATGTTTGAATTTAAGCGATTGGAAGATGAACTGCAAAAACAGCTTTCTCTTCATGTTCCGGAATTTTACCGCATCGTGGATGTTGATACGCACAAGGTGTTTGATTATCGCCACGGACAGTTAATTGAAACGAACCAGAAATGCTATCAGGTGTGGAATATGAACGCCCCCTGTATGAACTGCACCTCCTGCCGTGCCATAAAAGAAAACAAGCCCATGATCAAGCTCTGCTTTCTGGATAAGCGTATCTTTTTGGTTCATTCCATTCCGATTGAAATCAAAAAACGCAGATATTCTATTGAACTTATACAGGATGTCAGCAATAGCTTTCTTCTGCAGGAGAATAATTTGCGGAACGCGGATGAGGTGATGTCTCTAATTTCTCTTTTTGACGAGAGAATTATGAAGGACAACTCTACGAATTTATTCAATAAACAATACCTGTTGGAAAATCTGCCCTCTATGATGGCGCATGCAAAGAGTGAAAGCAAGCCATTGTCCCTGGCTGTTTTGGATATTGACCGCTTTAAGCACGTAAATGACCGTTTTGGGCATGTATTTGGCGACGAGGTAATTTTAAAAATTGCGGACACGCTGAAAGCATTGATGAACGAAAGCATCCATTCAGTAAGAGTTGGCGGAGACGAGTTTGCGGTGATATTTGAAAACATTGATCCGTCAGCGGCCATGGCGATATGTGATAAGGCGGCCTGTTCATTGGCCTCTTTCCATTTTGAATCTCATCCGGAATACAGCATTTCGATTAGCCACGGGGTTGCGGTTCTATATAAAAATGATACAGCGGAATCCTTTTTGGACCGTGCCGACCACATGATGTACGCGATGAAAAAGAAAAAACTGTGTGAACTGTGTGATAAATAAAATTCAAAAATATAAAGCACTGTATCGGCTTAAATAAGCGGAAGTAGGGGAAAACGAATGAATGTTGAAGAATGTTACATAAAAATAGGCGGAAGCTATGCCGACGCTACCCGCCTGTTTAAGACCGATGAGCGGATTATCAAATATTTTAAGATTATGCAAAAGGATGCCAATCTGGACGCACTTTGCAAAGCCTTGGAACAAAATGATTACGAAACGGCGTTTCGTGCTGCGCATACCCTCAAAGGTCTGGCTCTGAATATGCAGTTTACCAAGTTTGCCGGCGAGGTAAGCGAGTTGACGGAACTGCTTCGTCCCCGGGAAGCAAATGCCAACATCACGCCCCTGCTTTCAAAAACAAAGCAGACCTATCAAGTCATACTGAGCTGTATTGAAACCTGCCTGAAAAGTACGGCGGCAGAGGAGGTCCTGTTGTGAATACGAAAAGTAAGATTTTAATCGTGGACGACGCGGAGCTTAACCGTTCGGTATTGGCGGATATCCTTGATGAGAAGTATGAGATCATCGAAGCGGAAAACGGCCTTGAGGCGATTGCGCAAATTGAGAGAAACAAGCGCGAGCTCTCGCTTGTGCTTTTGGATATCATGATGCCGGAAGTGGACGGCTTTGAAGTGCTGGCAATTATGAACAAAAACAAATGGCTGGAGCAAATTCCGGTGATCATCATTTCGTCGGAAACCTCTCCGGCCTATATTGAAAACGCCTATGATTTGGGGGCTATGGAATATATCAGCCGGCCCTTCGAACCCAGAACAGTGCAGCACCGCGTTTCCCATATGATCATGCTCTATTCCAAACAAAAGCATCTTGAAAATATGGTAACAGAGCAGATGCTGGAAAAGGAAAAAAGCAATCAAATTATGGTTGATGTACTCAGCCATATCGTAGAATTCCGCAACGGCGAAAGCGGTATGCACGTCCTCAACATACGTCTGGTTACCGAGTTGTTGTTAAGGCGGCTTTGCGCAGTTACAGATCGCTACCGGGATATACAGACCAAAATACCGCTTATTGCTAACGCCTCCGCGCTGCATGATATCGGTAAAATTTCCATTGATGAAAAGATATTAAATAAACCTGACAGACTGACGGCTGAAGAATATGAAACCATGAAGTTCCACAGCATAGCCGGAGCCAATATGCTGGAAAAAACACAGTATTATCCGAGGGAAGAGCTTGTAAAGATTGCCCGGGACATTTGCCGGTGGCACCATGAACGGTATGACGGCGGGGGCTACCCTGACGGCCTTGTGGGCGACGAGATCCCCATCGAAGCACAGGTCGTGGCGCTGGCTGATGTATATGACGCGCTGACTCACGAGCGTGTTTACAAGAAAGCCTACTCTCACGAACAATCCATGCAGATGATTATGGACGGGCGGTGCGGTGTTTTCAATCCGCTTCTTTTACGTTGCCTGACGGATATCGGCACGGATCTGGAAAAAGAGCTGAAGATATGTTCCCTGGGCAAAATTCCTAAAATGGAAGCGCATGATCTTGCCCAAAGCCTGCTGCAAAGCGGAAACGCTTCTAACCGGACTTTGGCTCTCTTAGAGCAGGAGCGGGTCAAGTATCAATTTTTTGCGGCCATGTCCAGAGAAATCCAATTTGAATATAGCTTCCAAACCGATATGCTGGTGCTTTCAGAGTGGGGAGCGGCGCGACTGGGCCTGCCTGAAATCACGATCTATTCCGCAGAGAAACATGCGCTTCAGAAGATGATGGAAGCGGATGATTACAGCAATTTGCGGGAACAAATTCTCTCTGCCTCTCACGGCGAACCAACTGTCATCAAAAGCTATCGCCTCAATATACGCGGTCAGCGACGGTGGCACAAAATCTTAGCCCGTCCCCTTTGGTCGGGAGAGGACTTGGATGAAATCATCGGCATCATTGGAAAATGCATCGATGTTCATGATGAGCTTACGGAAGTAAACAGTCTGAAGCAGGTAGCGTCCACCGATGAACTGACAGGACTATACCGCCGGGAGTTTGCGCGGAGAAAAATCACGGAAACACTTGCCGAGGACACAGAAGCTGAGAAAAGGTTTGCGCTGATCCTCTTTGATCTGGATCTCTTTAAAAATGCCAACGATCAATATGGACATGTGTTTGGAGATCAGGTGCTGCGCGCAGTGGCGCATCGGCTGCAGAAGGTCGTTCGGAACTCCGATGTTGTCGCCCGGGCAGGCGGTGACGAATTTATGATTTTCTTGGAATACAAAGCGGATATAGACTCCGCTGCAAAGCGTATATTCACTTCCTTGAACGGCACGTATAACGGGTTTGATACCACGATCAGCATGGGCATTGCTCTCGCGCCGACGGACGCCACGGAATATGAAAAATTGTTCCACTATGCAGATCAGGCGCTTTATACGGTGAAACATAAGGGGCGCAACGGATATTGCTTTTATGACAAGTCAATGACGAGTCCGTTCTCTGCTCTCTCCCCGATTTCCAATGATAACCATTCTTGACGAAAATCAAGCGGCGTTTTCATACGGCAAAAGCGTTTCAAGCATTTTTATTTAAACTTAGGATAAGGAGATTTTATGAGCCGCGAGGAGTTTCAATACCAACGGATTTTTCAGATATTAAAAAATAAAATTGAATCAGGATCGTTTCCAAAAGGCTCATCTTTACCTTCCTGCACCAAGCTCTGCAAGGAATATACGGTATCTGCAAAGACTATGCGGCGTGTGCTTGCCATGCTGTCCGGTGCGGGACTCATCGAAACCAGCGAGGGCAAACGCGCCGTTGTTATCGACCGGCCGGCGCCGGCTTGCCCTGTGGATCAAATGAAAGAGCCGAACCCGGTTGCCATGGCGGATATTATAAAAACAGCGGAGCTGCTCTGCTATCCATTTATTTACCGGGGCATTTCTTTATGCCGCGGAACAGACTGGTTGATTCCCAAACAGATCGTTGAACAAATGAACCCCAAACAGTCCGGCCTGTTTTGGAGAAACTCAAAGTCGTTTTGGCGCTTCTTTATCGCACGATGCGAAAACGAGCTGGCCCTGCGGATAATAGGCAGTCTTGGTTTCGCGGATTTAATAGGTCTCAACGACTCCGAGCAGATACGAACCGCTTATCTGGAAGCACTGCTGCATTTTGTGGAAGAAGCTGAGCAGGCCAGCTGTACTGAGGAAGAACTGGAAAATTTTCTCACCGAAGTTTACCATTCCTCCCCTCTTTCAAAAAAGTCGTTTGCGTGTGTCGTCCCCTCGGATTCGCCGTTCAGGACTGGGATTCAAAGCAGCGAGCAATGGCTCAAAACAGCGGAAGAACGGTACTCCAGCGTGTATCTGGACATCTTGGGGCTGATCTCCATCGGGCACTATCGACCAGGAGATCAGCTCCCCTCCCATGCCGCGCTGCAAATACAATATGGCGTCAGTGTAGTTACCACCCTGCAAGCGGTTAAGACGTTGAAGCAATGGGGCGTAGTGGAGACAATCCGTGGAAAGGGTATCTTTGTGTCACAGAATCCGCCCGCAGCGGATCAGCTCCCGATTTCTCAAAAATTGATTGCAAGCTATGTCAAACGCTATTTGGAGAACTTCGAGCTGCTTGCCCTGACAGCAGAAGGGGTGGCGCTTTACGCCGCTCAGTCTGTATCCCCGGCACAGGCGCGGGCATTGCGTCAAAGGCTGGCGGATCTGGAGAGCGCAGGACGGCGGTCCCCGTCGTTCTCCATTACGGTTTTAGAATTTCTGGTGGAGCATATTCCCTATAAAGCCATGCGGGCAGTTTATGCGACTGTTTTGGAAAATCATCGCATGGTCATCAAAATACCGGGACTTGTCGGCAGTGGGAACGCATCGCAAGTGTTGGAAATGAATCGCAGGTGTATCGGGGCGGCGGATGCGCTGGCAGGCGGAGATGCTGTGGTATTTGCAAAACGGACGGCGGAAATGTTTCAGTATGTACACCGGCAGATCATACGGCAATGTGATAAATTCAACTATTTGCACGCAGCTAAGGCTCTATATGATACTTCTCTGCTGTGGAAGTAAGACAGGAGATTATGTATGAAATTCAAATCAAAAATAAGGAAAACGGCAAAGCGGTTTTATGCCGCCTGCATAGCCTTCTTGCTCCTTATACTTTCCGCTGCTCCTGCCGCTGCCCAAACGCAGAAAGTCCTTCGTGTGCCGTTCACAGAGGTCCCGGGATTTACCATGATCGATGAGAGGGGGCACCGCTACGGCCTGATCGTGGATTATCTCAACGAGATCGCCAAATATACCGGCTGGGCCTATGAATATATTGATACCGACAGCAACGATATGACAAAGGATTTTCTGGCGGGTAAATACGACCTGATGGGCGGCACCTATTATGCGGAATCCTTAGAACAATATTTTGCGTACCCGGATTACAGCTGCGGAACCACAAAATCCGTGCTGCTGGCGCGGCAGGACGATTACAGTGTCCGCGGCTATGACACAAAGGATCTGAACGGCAAAACCATCGGCGTTGTGGGGCGCGCCGCAGAAAACATACGCCGACTTGAAGCGTTTTTGTTTCTTAATGGAATCGAATGCACGATCAAACGCTATTCTCCCGAAGAGGTTGCCGCAGGGCAAATGGATACCGATTTGTCTGCTGGTATCATTGACCTGAAATTGGGAAATACAACGGATAATACGGGCAGGTTTCGTGCAGTGGAGTATATTGACGCGCAGCCCCACTATATCGTGGTTCAGCCGGATGATCCGCAGATGCTGGAGGAACTCAACTGGGCGATGGGCAAAATCCTGTCCGGCAACCCTGATTTCTCAAACCAGCTTTACGATCAATATTTTGGGGCCTCCAATACGCACAACCTGATACTCACCAAAGAGGAAGCGGAATATATTCGGGAAAAAGGTACAGTAACCGTGGTTGTTCCCGGCTACTTCCATCCCTTTTACTGTTTTGGCACCGATGACGGCGGACACGACGGTATTGTCCCTGAACTGCTTGGCAAAATCAGCGAGCAGTACGGCCTCAAATTTTCCTATGTCTTTGCCGAAAACTATGCTGAAACTCAGCAATTTGTGACACAGCGCAAAGCCGATATGGCAGGCTTTTTCTTTGAGGACTCTCATGCGGTTATCCGAGACGATCTGGTAACATCGGCATCATACACCGCCCTGAATGATTTGGTGGTCCGTAATAAATCGGTAACCTACCCGGGAGAAAATCTGACCTGCGGTTTGCTGGAAGGACGACAGCTGCCGGATTATGTGGATGCCAGTCATGTAAAATATTATGAAACCACCTATGATCTTCTGCATGCTGTAAATACCGGAGAAATTGATTTTGCCTACGGCCTGTCTACCCGTATGGAGCAAATAATGCAGGAGCATATATTCAATAATGTTGTCCCGGTTACACTCTCCAATAATCGAATAGACGTCTGTTTTGCGCTGCCCGCACCGGCGGATTCCAACTTGCTCACCATTATCAACAAGGGCATCAACAGCCTTTCTGGAAAAGACAGGGACGCGATTCTGGATCACAATTTTATTGCAATCGGTGACGATGTCTACACGCTGGGAAAATGGATTGAAAGCCATCCTATGGAAGCCGTGCTGGTCATCAGCGCTTTTTCAATCCTGATAATCTTTGCTGTTGTTGTCATTGCCAAAGCAAGAGTCAAAGCAGCAAATATGCAAAAGGCCATTGCCAAGGCAGAAGCGGAAAATATGGCGAAAAGCGAATTCCTCTCCCGCATGAGCCATGAGATCCGAACTCCTATGAATGCCATTGTGGGGCTGTCCACCCTCATCTCCATGAAGGACAATATTCCGCAGGACATCAGAAAGAGCCTTGCGAAGCTGAATGACTCATCCCGATATCTGCTGGGGCTTATCAACGACATTCTGGATATGAGCCGCATCGACCAAGGTATGATGACAATTGCCGATGAAAACTTTTCTCTTGATCGCGTGCTGGATGAAATTTGCAGTATCATGCAGGCGCAGGCGCAGCGCAAGCAAATAAAGCTTTTATCCAAAGTGCAGGTCAAGCACACCGATTTAACAGGCGACCCGATTCGCTTAAAACAGGTGCTCATGAACCTGCTTTCCAACGCTGTAAAATTCACGCCGAAAGACGGACAGGTTTTTCTGACCGTGGAGGAAATCGAGACAACTGATACAGGGGCGGCCTATCGGTTTTGCGTTTCCGATAGCGGCGTGGGAATTTCCAAGGAGGATATTTCCCGCATCTTTGAATCCTTTGAACAGATTGGCAGCAACCGTACCCGCAGTCAGGGAACGGGGCTGGGGCTTCCGATCAGCCGAAACATTGTTGAGCTTATGGGCGGCACGCTGAAAGTAAAAAGCGAAGTCGGCTCCGGCAGCGAATTCTATTTCACCATCTCACTTCCCTTTGGCAAGCCGGTAGAAACACACGTGCAGAATGCTTCGGCCGAAACATTTGCAAACTATCGTTTTTTGCTGGCGGAGGACAACCTCCTCAACGCGGAAATCGCCACGGACCTGTTTACAGCCGAGGGAGCGCAGGTGGAACTCGCGGCAGACGGCGTCGAAGCGGTGAAAATGTTCCATAAAAGTCAGCCCGGCTATTTTGATCTGATTCTGATGGATTTACAAATGCCGAATATGGACGGATTGGAGGCCACCAGAACCATCCGCACTTCCAGCCACCCGGAAGCAAAATCAATCCCGATTATTGCATTAACGGCAAACACCTTCCAGGAGGATCGGGATATGGCAAAAGCCGTCGGTATGAACGACTTTCTTGCCAAACCCTTGGACATGGATCTTATCCATGTTGTCCTGCAAAAATGGCTGAGCAAAGAGAGGCGATGCCGTGAGTAACAAAATAAAGAAAACCTCCCTTCGCAAGCGCAAGTATGTTCTTCCACTGATGCTGCTCGCCGTCACACTGGTGGTGAGCCTTTGCGCGTTGTTTGCCTCCTCGCTGGATGAACAGCTTTACCTCCAGCGGCTGTACAGTATGGAGCAGAACGCGAAAAAAAGCTCAGAATTGGTTAATATTTCCATTAAAAGCGAATGGGAAAAACTGCGTCAGCTGGTCTATATGATACAGCGCTTCCCAGCTCTCAACTCCCGGGAGCTATTGGACAGCCTTGTGGATATAAGTCAAAACGCCGAGGATCACTCCCCATGGACCTTCAGCTGTATTGACTACGAAAGCAACAGCTACAATTGGGATGGCACCGTCACCCGCTGGCCGCTGCCCAAGATGCTGCCAGCGGAGCTTCCCGACCGGCAGATCGCCATACGGGAATCCAATACCATCGGCGCCGAGCAGATGCTCTTTCTCCATCGGCTGCCGCGACCCATCACGCTTACCGATGGGGCTGTACTGACACACGTCACCCTTACCATCGATATGCACATTATACTCCCCGAACTGGAGGTTTCATCCTTTGGGGTGGGCAATTCCACCTACATCACAAAGACGGACGGCACGCGGCTGTATCATCAGACCTCCAGCGCGGAGGTCCTGCCGTCCTATAACGTCATAACCGCACTGAAAAATGCCGAATTTTTGTATGACACCAGCTATGAGACCCTTGTGGAAGCGGTAAAGACGGAGAACTTCTTTACAGGGGAGATCACCCTTCAGAATATGCGCTATTTCGTGTCCTGCGCCCCTGTGGCGGATCGTTGGACGATGATCCTATTTGTACCGGAAGAAAATGTCAGCGGTGGCACAACGGAGCTTGTGCAGAAGCTAATTCTGGAGATGGCGGGGATTGCCTTTGCGTTGTCCGTCGTGCTGATCCTGTTTATGCGCCTGAACGCACACCGAACGCTGGAAGCACAGCAGGAAGCCCTGCGGGCGGCAGAGCAGGCCAGCCAGTCCAAAAGCGATTTCCTCTCCAATATGTCCCACGACATCCGTACGCCCCTCAACGGCATTATGGGGATGTGCCATCTTGCCATGCGGGATTACGCCGACCCGGCGGGCTATCTGAAGAAGATCGATCAAAGCTCTCATCAACTGATGCTGCTCATCAACGATATTCTGGATATGTCCAGAATCGAGCAGGGCAAGGTGGAGATCCATGCAGCGCCACTGGATATTCACGCGCTACTGCGGGGATGTATCGCCAATGTCGAAGCCCTGGCCAGAGAAAAAGAGCTTGCGGTCAAGGTCGATACCGTCGGGCTGAAAGACTGCTGTGTGGAGAGCGACGAGCTGCTGCTCAATCAGGTCCTGACCAATCTGCTGGGCAACGCGGTGAAATTCACCCCGGAAAAGGGCGTCATCACCCTGCGCACCGCGCAGGAGGAGCCACGGGATGGGATTTCCCTGTATACCTTTGAGGTGCGGGACACGGGGATTGGTATGTCCCCGGAGTTTGTGACCCGCATGTTTGAGCCATTCAGCCAGGAAAACAGCGGCAGCCGCACGCAGTACAAAGGGACGGGGCTGGGGCTGTCCATTGTCAAACACCTGGTGGAAAAACTCCAAGGAGACATTCAGGTGGAGAGTACCCCTGGAAAAGGGAGCTGCTTTTCCGTGACCCTTCCGCTTGCCATCGCGCTGCCGGTTCAGGCTCCCGGGGAGATTGCAGAGTTGCCGAACCAGGGAGACGGTATGCGGGTGCTGCTGGTGGAGGACAACGAGCTCAACCTGCTGATCGCGTCGGACATCCTGGAGGAGCTTGGCGTTACCGTGGACACGGCCGCCGATGGCAGACAGGCCGTGGAGCGTTTTTCCGCCTCCCCCGAGGGGCAGTATCATCTCATATTCATGGATCTGCGTATGCCTGTGATGGATGGGCTGGCCGCCGCCCGTGCCATTCGCGGCCTGTCCCGGAGCGACGCCGGCGTGCCCATCGTAGCAATGACAGCGGACGCATTTGCAGAGGATGTGGAAAAGACCCGGGCCGCCGGTATGAACGACCATCTGGCAAAGCCGTTGGAAATAGACAGGCTAAAAGCCGTTATTTATCAATATCATCCCGAGAGAAAACGAGGAGAAAGTACATGAGGAAAACGTCGACCTTATCCCGAATTCTGGCCGTGGTGTTGACCATGGCTGTGCTGGCAGGCTTCCTTGCCGGGTGCGGCGGCGCGCCAGAAGACCATTCCCTCAGTATTCTGATCCCAAACCGGAGCATTGAACCGCTGATGGATAAGCTGACCGCCCAAGACCCGGACATCACCTTTGACGTGCAGCCCTATTTCGGCTCCGCGGTCTCTGTGCATATCCAGGAGCGGTTTGAGCGAAACGATCTGCCCGACATTATCCTGGCCACCTACGCGCCGGAGGACAGCACTCAAAAGGAAAACCTGCTGGATATCTCCGGCTACGGCTTTGTACAGAACTATAAGGCCAGCGTCCTCTCTAATCTCTCGGTGGACGGCAGCATCTATATGCTGGAGGGCCCCACCACAGCCCGGGGCATCGCCTATAACAAGACCCTCTTTGCCGAGCGGGGCTGGGCGGTCCCCACCAATCATGAGGAGTTTATCTCTCTGGTCAAAGCCATCCGTGCCGAAACCGACATGCTGCCCCTAACGCTGCCCGGATTGTATTCCGGCACCTACTTTACCCTGATGAGCGAATTGTCCCACTGCGACTTCCTGATGACGGCGGACGGCGTTACCTGGGCGCAGAAGTTCGCGCAGGGCGAGGCCTCTTCCCGGGAAGGCTTCGGCACCGGCATCACACTCCTGAAGGATTGGGTGGACGCCGGTGCGTTTGAAGCCGTACAGGCGGATATGAGCGATCAGCAAGGCGTCAAGATGCTTGTGGGCCGCGAGTGCGCCATGACGTATCTGGTGGGCGGACAGCCCTTTTTCCTGGGAAAGATCAAGGACTCCACAGACGAATTTGGGACCTTTCCCCTCTATGGCCTTGGTGGGAACAGTGAATTCTGTGCCACCAACTACGGCATTAAGATCGGTCTCAACAAGCGCTTGAACGAACCGGGAAACGAGAAAAAGCTGGAAAACGCCCTGAAGCTGCTGGAGCTGTTCTCCTCCGAGGAGGGACAGGAGCTTTTCCGCTCCAGTGAAGCGGATATTCTGCCTCTTGCCGGCACCACCGCCCATCTCCCGGAAGAATTTATCCCCCTTAACGAAGCCATGAACCGTGGTCACGCGGCGCCCTTTTTGTATCCCGGTTACGAGGATCTATTGGCCTTTACTGGTGAATACCTGCGGGAGGCTGTCACCTCCGGCAGCGATCTGGACAAAGCGTTCGAACTGATGGATTCCATCCGACAGGATACCATCAAAAATCAGTATACCAGCAACGCATTGGCCACGGTGAGCCAGGACCTGACCACAGAGCAGACCGTCAGGCTGGTGGCCAACGCCCTCTACGCCACGGGACTTGGGGACATTGCCCTGTGTACGGTGCAGCGGTATACCCCGGACATACACCTGGTTGCGGCAGCCAACGGCAAATACTATCAAGGCAACCTGGACACCACGAATATTGATATCCCCATAGGTCCCCGGTATAACGATCCCGTCTTCACCAACGACATGACCGGAGCCGAGATCAAGCAGCTCATGGAAACGGGTCTGGTAGTCACCAACGACGCGGGTATCACCGACTATCTGCCTTTTATCAGCGCAGGGCTCGACCCTGAAAAACTAAATGACGGGGAAAACTACAAGGTGGTCTTTTCGCCCAGCGACTGCGGAGAAAAATCCCCCATAGAGAAGGCCGCTGTCCCAAGCGACATCGTCTGGAAGGATTTCTGGCGTGAGTATATCATAGGGCTTGGCACCATCACGCCCGACAGTGTGAAGTAATGCTGCCGACCGGCGGGACGTTATGACGCGAAAGACAATTTTCCATATGTTATTATACATAAAAACAGCTGCCAATTAAAATTGGCAGCTGTTTTTGTTCATATAAAAAATGTGTGGGATCAAAGCATCGAAGCGGAGTCCGCGTCGAGATAGAGCTTTGCAGCCGGCTGACGGCGCAGGACGGAAGCCGGGCAGCGCTCGGAAACCTCCCCTTTCACCAGTTCAGAAATGGCGTGCGCCTTGGTTTTGGCCGGCACAATACAAAAGAGTGCCTTCGCGCGCATGAGACCCGGGATGGTGACAGTCATCGCCGTACGCGGAACCTCATCGAGCTGTGTAAAGCAACCGTCATTGACCTGCTGGTTGCGGCAGATTTCATCAAGCGCAACTGTTTTCACAAGCCGTTTATCCGCAAAGTCCGCGACCGGCGGATCGTTGAAAGCGACGTGGCCGTTCTCGCCTACGCCAAGGATGCAGATATCCATCGGATGCTCAAGCAGCACCTTTTCATAGCGGTCCGCTTCCGCCTGCGGATCAGCCGCGGACGGGTCGATATAAAACACCTCTTTAAAGGGTTTCTGTCCAAAGATCGCGCGGCGCAGGAAATTGCCGAAGCCCTGCGGCGCCTGGGGCGAAAGGCCGATGTATTCGTCCATATGGAACGCATTTACGCGCTCCCAGTCGATGTCCGCGGCTCGCTGAGCAGCGCTTCGAGCGCATCCGACTGGCTTGGCGCTGCGGCAAACATCATGTTCACCGTTTCCTTTTCCGCCAACAGCACCCGCAGCATTGCGGCGGCATCCTTCGCAGCCGCAATCCCCATCTCTTTCCGGGTTTCAAAGGCATAGCACTGCAGCCGGTCGACATTGAAATATTTTACCAGGGACATTTTTGTACCTCTTTTCTTTCAGGCGCAGCTTCTTACAGCGCGAAAAGTTTCTGTGCGGATGCGTCGTCGATGAACAGTTTCCAGTCGGGATGGGTCTTGAGGATAGTGGCAGGGACCATCGGGCTGACCGGCTGAGTCACAGTGTTGAAGATTGCTTCCGCCTTGACGCCATGCGGCGCGGCGGTCACGATGTGGCGGCAGGCCATGATCTGCTTGACGGTCATGGTGATCGCCTGCTTCGGGACATCGTCCACGGTTGCGAACCAGCCTTCGCCAACCTGCTGTTTTTTGCAGCGCTCGTCAAGGTCGACCACCTTGTAGGCCAGGTCGGTGTCAAAATCCGCCGGCGGGTCGTTAAACGCGATATGGCCGTTTTCACCAATGCCGATAACACCCACGTCAACAGGAGCGGAGCGCAGTTCCCTGGTCAGCGCTTCGATGTTGGCGGCAACGTCGCCCTCGCCATTCACAAAGTGCGCGGCCTTGACCGGCACTTTGCTGACAAAGCGCTCTTTGAGGTATTTGCGGAAGGAGGCGATATGGCTCTCCGGAAGCGCGACGTATTCGTCCAGATGGAACATCTCGACCTTTTCCCACGGCACATCCAGCTTGACGAGCGCGTCGATAGTGGCAAACTGGGAAGCGCCGGTCGAAAGGATCACGCGGGCCGAACCGTTCTTTTCGACCGCCTCGCACAGCAGCCGCGCAATTTCAGCGGCGGCGTTTGCGCCCAGGGATTCCGGGGTCGGGGATACGTTGACATTGATGTTCATAATAGTGGGACCTCCTATATGTTACGATATATTATTGACTGATGGTTCTTTTAAAAATTCGCCTTGACGCCGCCGACATAGACCGCCGAAACGTTGATATCCTCATCAAAGAGCACAAGGTCGGCATCCTTCCCGGCCTCGATCGAACCTTTCCGGCCGTCCTCACCGATAAATTTTGCCGGCAGCAGGCTGGCCATTTTTACCGCTTCCCAGATTGGGAGCCCGGCTTCGTAGACCATCACCCGGACCAGCCGGTCGGTTGTGGCGACACTGCCCGCAAAACAGGTGCGGTCGGGCATCTTGGCGATACCGCCCTCGATGATGACATCCTGGCCGCCTTTGCGCGGGCCAAGAATGGAGGGGCCTTCCGGCATGCCGGCGCCGCGCATGCTGTCGGTGCAAAGGCAGATTTCATCATGGTTTTTGCATTTGAGAATCAGACGAAGCAGTACCGGCGGCAGGTGCATCCCGTCCGCGATCAGCTCGACGGTCAGCCCGTCTATCAGGTAGCCGCTCTCCACCACGCCGAGCACGCGGAAACCGCCCTTGCGCACGATCGTGGACATGCCGGAATAGAAATGGGTCAGATGCCGGATGCCGTGGTCGAACGCCTCCTTCATCTGGTCGTAAGTGGCGGCGGTGTGGCCGGCGGCAAGCATCACGCCCATCGGCAGAAGCCGGTCGGCCATCTCAAGCGCGCCCGGCAGCTCCGGCGCGAGCGACCAACGCTTGATGCAGCCGTCCGCGCGCTCCATCACCTTCATATAATGTTCCGGCCTGGGGTTCTGAATATATTGGTCGGGCTGCGCGCCTTTCTCGACCATATCGAAATATGGACCCTCCAGGTGCAGGCCCAGCAGGTCGGGCATGTTTTCCCTGACCTTTTTTGCCTCTTTAAAATTGTCAATTGTGAGGAACAGGTCCTCATCGCTGCTGGTCATGGTAGTGGGCAGCACGCTGGTGGTGCCGTGGCGCAGATGCGCGCGCGCCGCGCCCACAATGTCCTCGGCGCTGCCGTCCATATAGTCGAAACCGCCGCCGCCGTGTGAGTGGATATCAATAAAGCCCGGTGCGAGATACCTCCCACCGCAATCTATGATTTCGCCCGCACCAATGAGCGAATTATCCATATCCCCAAAAGACAGGATCTTTCCGGCGTCCTCCTTGAGGAATCCGTTTTGGCGCACGCCGTCCGGCAGAACGAGCCGCGCGTTCACAAAGGTTTTCATAAAGGAACCGCTCCTTTCTAAATGACCACTTTAATTTTTACTATAGCCAGTTAAATTCTGCTTGTCAACTAAAAAATCCCCACGGATTTCGTTTTCACGCAGTTATGTCGGATTGCACAAATCTGTTGAGAATTTTTGTTGCTTTAGGTAATTGTTTTTCATGTAAAGGAAGTGTTAAAATTTATTTAACGATTACGTTAACGTTTACGACAGCGATTAACTTTATTTTTGAGGGGTAGTATGAACAGTGAAGTGACTCTTAAGGATATTGCGGCCGAACTGCACGTTTCGATGACAACCGTGCACCGCGCAATCCATAATAAGGACGGCATCAGTCAGTCAATGCGTCTGACCGTGCTCGAAAAAGCCAAAGAACTTGGCTATACGACCAACTATGTCGCCTCCTCCCTTAAGCGTCATACGATGAAAGTCGCAGTGGTTCTCTCTTCGGAAGAAGGCAGCGGCCGTTACTATCACCGCCAGTTTTGGAACGCGGTCCGCTCCTGCGAGGCCGAAGCAAATAGTTTAAATGTCCATGTCCTTTATTATGCTTTTGACGAGACGCCCGAGAGCCAGCTTGCTGTCCTTGATAAGGTTTTTACGGAAAACTACGGCAATCTTGACGGCCTGCTCATCATGCCCGCCGAATATGACGAACCGATGCGCCGCGCGATTGAACGCTTCACCTACAGCGGTGTTTCGGTGGTTCTGCTTGACAATGATATCCCCGGCTGCGGCAGAATCTGCTGCGTCGCGCCGCACAACACCCTCACCGGGCGGCTTGGCGGCGAACTGCTCACCTCAATGAACCTCCCGGAGGGCAAGGTGCTTGTGGCCGGCGGGTGTGAAACCAGCGCCTCACATGTACACAATCTGCGCGGCTTCCAGGCTTATCTCTCCGAACAGGGCGGCCGCCTGCAGCCGCTGGTGATCCATAAATACTACGACCTCTCGGAAACCTATCGGGAAGCCGTCGAAATCTTGAAGTCCCGCGACGATATCGTCGCTTTTTACCCTGTCACCGCACGTGAGACGATTCCACTGGCCCAGGCGATGATCGACTGCGGGCTCGCGGGCAAAATCTGCGGCATCGGAAGCGACCTTTACCCCGAAACGGCACAGTTCCTGAAGGACGGCGTCATCCGGGCCATTATCTATAAAAATGCCTACGACAAAGGGAAGCGCGGTTTCCGGCTGCTGTTTTCCCACCTGGTTAAAAAGATCAATCCGCCCGCTGAAAGCGTGGCGGTCCCAATCAGCATCATCATGAAAAACAATCTGCCCTTTTTCGCGGACCGGATCGAATAAACCGCCAAGCATTTGAAAGTCATTTTGCGGGGCACCGCGGCTCGAAATATATCAGCGATGTTTCTGCAGAAAATAAATGAGTTCAAAAAGGAGATTCAAAAATGAAAAAGATTTTGACTGCTGTTCTTGCTACCGCAATGATCGCCAGCGTGTTCGCTGGCTGCGGCGGCAGCTCCGCACCCGCGTCCTCCGCTGCACCAGCTGCCTCCACGCCCGCCGCGAGCGATTCCGCGCCCGCGAGCGAAGCCGCTCCCGCAGAAGAGACTTTCAACTTCAAGCTTGCTGAAAACCAGCCTGCCGACAACCCGATTTCCAAAGGGATGAACAAATTCGCGGAACTCGTTGCTGAAAAATCCGGCGGCACCGTGAACGTCGAAGTTTACCTCGACGCGCAGCTCGGCACCGAGAACGAAACCATCGACCAGGTCCAGGCCGGCACCCTTGATTTCGCCCGCATCAACACCTCCGCTTTGGCTTCCACCGCGGATGAAGTCGGCGTTTTCACCCTGCCTTACGTTTTCACCTCCACCGAGCAGAAATATAAAGTGCTCGACGGCGAGATCGGACAGGGCGTCAGCGACGCTCTGCAGAAATACAACATGATCGGCCTTGGCTACTGGGAGGCCGGTTCCCGCAACTTCTACACCACCAAAAAGCCGATCAAGAGCGTTGCCGATATGAAGGGCATGAAGATCCGCGTCCAGCAGAGCGACGTTGCGATCAAGATGGTCGAACTGCTCGGCGCCGCCGCCACCCCGATGGCATACGGCGAAGTTTACCAGGGCCTGCAGACCGGCGTTATTGACGGCGCCGAGAACGACTTTGTTTCCTACTACACCTCCGGTCACTATGAAGTTGCCAAATACTTCTCGCTTGACGGCCACATGGCGCCTCCGGCAATGCTGCTCATGAGCAAGACCTCTTGGGACAAGATGAGCGACGCGCAGAAAACCGCTGTTACCGAGGCTGCAAGAGAAGCCTGTGAGTGGCAGCGCCAGGCGATGCAGGATTATCAGAACGAGTCCCGCGCGAAGGTTGAGGAAGCCGGCTGCGAGATCTTCGAGGTTGACGCCAAGGAGTTCCAGGACGCTGTTTCCGAAATCTATGACATGTATCCGCAGTATGCCGACGTGATCGCGGCGATCAAAGAGGTTGCCTAATCCGGCGATTGCAGTATTCAAATTGCTCAGACCCAGATAAATCCCAAGCGGGAACCACGCGCCGTCCGGCGGCGCGTGGTTCCCTCAGATGTTACATTTAGGGGGTCCATATATGAAGAGGAGCTTTGGCACATTTCTGGAAAAACCCAAAAAATTTTTTGACAAATTTTCAACCTTTGAACGTTATATCTGCTGCTACCTGCTGATCATCCTGGTTGCGATCACCTTTGTCCAGGTTGTGATGCGCTTCCTATTCAACGCGCCGTTCAGCTGGGCGGAAGAGGTTACCCTGATGTTCCTCGTCTGGTTCGGCTATCTGTGCATGGCGGTCGATATCTACAACGATTCGCACGCGGCGTTGTATTTCCTTTATAACAAGATGCCTCCCATGATCCGCAAAGGAGCGGACCTTCTCCGGCATGGGCTGCTCTCCTGGCTGTTTGCCCTCATGATCAAATACGGCTGGCAGATCACCATGCTCAATATTGGAAAGCCTCAGCCGGCAACCCGTTTTTCGCAAGGCTGGCTGTTTGCTCCGCTGGTGGTTGGCGGTATCCTGATGGTTGTCTATTCGGTATTCAATTTCATTCAGGTGCTGGCGAAACCGCTCAGTGAATATAAAAAAGAATCCGAAAAGGAGAAAACCATCGATGACCTCAATGTGGAAAGAGGTGGTACCGTATGAGTGAGATCGCAGTCGGAACCTTCATTCTGTTCTTCACATTGATTTTCCTGATGTGCATTCGTATTCCGATCTCCTTCTGCCTGGGTATCTCCGCGCTGTTCACAGCCGTCTATCTTGATATCCCCTTCCTGAACCTGTTCCAGAAGATGTCCACCGGTATCACCAGCTTCACCTTCATGTGCGTGCCGTTCTTTATCATCATGGCACAGATCATGACCGACGGCGGTATTTCGGACAGGCTCACCAAGTTCTGCAACGTGCTTGTCGGGCGTGTGCGCGGCGGCACGGCGCTGGTCAACTGCATTGTTTCGATGTTCTTCGGCGGCATCTCCGGTTCCTCGATCGCCGACGTGTCCTCGATCGGTTCCTTCCTGATCCCGTCGATGATCAAGGAAGGTTATGATGCCGACTACAGCGTTGCTGTCACCTGCACCAGTTCGGTCGAAGGGGTTATCATCCCGCCGAGCCAGAACATGATTTTCTATATCGTTGCGGCCGGCAGCGGCCTTTCGATCAGCACCATGTTTATGTGCGGCTACATACCTGGCGTTCTCCTGACCGCGGCGCTGTGCGTCTGCTCCTATGTGATTGCGGTCAAGAAGAAATACCCGGTTTCTGAAAAGAAATCCTGGAAGGAAAACATGACCATTGTCCGGGAAGCGTTGCTTGGACTGGTCACCATTCTGATCGTTGCGGTCGGTATCGTCTGCGGCATCTTCACCGCGACTGAAGCCGGCGCGGTTGCCGCAGTCTACGCGCTGTTCGTCACTGTCTGCTTCTACCACACGATGAATTTCAAAAAGCTGATCGGCTGCCTGATGAAATCGCTCAAAACCCTGAGCACCATCATGGCGATCATCGCCACCTCCAGCGCGTTCAGCTATGTGCTTTCCTATCTGAAGGTTCCGACCCGCGTCGCAACCACGCTGACCAACATCTCCAGCAGTCCTGCGGTCGTCATGTTCCTGATGGTTCTTATGATGGCGATCCTTGGCTGCTTCATGGACATGGGCATCCTGCTCATCCTTCTGACCCCAATCCTCTATCCGGTTGCCATGTCGTTCGGCTTCAACCCCTACCATTTTGGTCTCATCATGGTTCTGACCTTGGGCCTCGGTCTTCTCACCCCGCCGGTCGGCACCTCTCTGTGGGCTGGATGCGCAATTGCAAACATCCCAATCGAGAAATCCCTCAAAGGATTCCTGCCGTTCTATTTCACCTATCTGGTTGTTCTTCTCATCATCATTGCGTTCCCGGATATCGCGCTGTTCCTGCCGCGCGTGCTTGGATACGTTGCATAATGAAAAAACAAGACCACCTGCCGATTTTCGGCAGGTGGTCTTCCCTTGTCCAAGGTTCCAGGAAAAGCGGAGATTCCTGTTCAGCCTCTTTTGTTTTCTTCATAAATGATCCGCAGGCCGTCGAGGGTAAGCGTGCGATCGATCGCTGAGAAAATCTTTCCTTCGTCGTCGACCAGCTTGGCCAGACCGCCCGTAGCGATCGCCCGGGTATCCTCTCCCAGCTCCGCTTTGATTCCATTTACAATATTGGTAACCGCCCCGATGTAGCCGTTTACAGCCCCTGATTGCAGGCTGGTGATGGTATTGCGGCCGATGATCTTCTCCGGACGGATCAATTCGACCCGAGGAAGTTTCGCGGTCTTTGAAAAAAGCGCATCCATCGAGATTTTGATACCTGGATAGATTGCACCACCAAGATATTCCCCGTTACGGCCAATGGCATCGAAGGTGGTGGCGGTTCCAAAGTCGACCACAATGAGCGGCCCGCCATATTTATGGTAGGCCGCAAGCGCCGCTACCAGACGGTCCGCACCTACATCTTTCGGGTTGTCATACCGGTTTTCAATCCGCATCTGGATATTATCCCCAACGATCAGCGGCTGTTTTTGGAAAAAATACTTCTTCATCGCATTGGTGATCGAATACATCACCTGCGGAACAACCGAAGCAATAATGATATCCACAATGTCATGCCGGTCGATCCCATTGATCGCGAAAAACTGTGTGGTAAAAAGCCCCACTTCATCCGAAGTAATCTCCCTGTTGGTTCCCAGACGAAAAGACGCAACCATCTTTCCACCGTCAAAGACGCCAAACTCCATGTTGGTATTTCCAATATCTATTGCAAGCAGCATTTTGTACCTCCGTGACAAATTCAGTACGTTTTTTTCTATTGTAAAACAGCCGTGCCGCCGCGTCAACGATAATTTTTCAACACAGGCTCCCCCGGAAAATTTGTGCAAAAGATATTGACCTTTTGGGTCGATAATGGTATACTATTTAAGCGTCCTTTTTGAATAATTGCTAGTATGGCTCAGTTGGTAGAGCAGCGCATTCGTAATGCGCAGGTCGTCGGTTCGAGTCCGACTACTAGCTCCAACCTTCCCCCCCCCCGCG
>NZ_QSBX01000010.1:110788-128151 GCF_003465835.1 Anaerotruncus sp. AF02-27
GGGGGGTTTTGTTTTGTCTGTCACCGGTGCCTCATTGCCACAAACAGGGATTCCCATCCGGCGCAGCATCTCCCGCGGATCATTCGCGATGTTCATTCACCCCGCTGGCACGGCGGTTCTTTACACCGGACGACGACCCATTCAGATAGCGGTAAACGGTCGGTTCGGAAATGGAAAGCTGCTCGGCAATTTCCGCAACCGCTCCTTTCATCAGCAGGATGCCCTGCGCGTTGAGCTTCTGTACCAGTTGAACCTTTTCGGCTTTGGTCATGCGCGCGGGCGAGATCCCCGCTTCCTGAATCGCCTTATCGATCAGTGAATGCACCATCGAAACCACTGGATTCCCAAGGTTCTCCTCGACATGCGGAAGATCCTCCCGCACCTCGAAACGCCGCATAAAACGGTTAAAAATATCCCGGAGTTCGGATGCCTGAGAGGTGTCGCTGTTGATGCAGAGCATCCCGATCAGCCGGCCTTCATTCTTGATATAAAAGGTGGAGGAGACAAAAGTTTTTCCGCCGGAATAACCACGGTAGTTGGCCAAAAAGTCCTCCCCTTCATACTGCTTTTCGCTGTAAACCCGAAAGGCCAGATCGGTCATAGAGCTGCCGATTGCGCGGCCGGAAAGATGTCCGTTGCGCAGCGCGATCACCGAATGCTCCGGATTTGACAGATCGTGCAGGATAACCTCGCAGCTTTCTCCAAAGACCTCCGCGAGGAAATCCACAAGCGGGACAAACACCTGCATTAGTTCCTGGTCCTTCATTGAAATCCTCCTTCCATGACCGTTCAGATAGTTCCAGAATAACACCTGTGAATCCAGATAGCAAGTAGAAAAGATCCTGAAATTATTTTTGCGATAAAAAATTATTGTTTTGATAAAATCTCTTGCAATGTGATAATTTCAATGCTATACTGTATTTGAATTAAACTTATTTAACAATTTTTATCAACATTTATTTATGTTTTTTATATTTTTGACATAGCATTGGTGGTATTAGGCGTTGGGAGGTGAAGCGTTAACCTATCCGCCACCTGACAACAAAGAGGAGGAGAGTAACCATGAAAGACGAAAAAAATCTGGAATTCAGAGGCAGCAGCTTTCTCGCGCTGGTTCCCTTCGCAATCTTCATCGTTATCACAATTGCCCTGTCTTTCGTCAATGCGGCTGACCTGAACATGATGATCGGCGCGGGCGTCATCGGACTGCTCGTCGGCATGTTGTTTGTCAAGGATCTGGAGGAATACTGGAACGTCATCCTGGAGGGTCTCGGATCAAAGGTCGGTATGACAGCCGTCATGCTCTGGCTGGTTGTCGGCATCTACGGCAACATCCTCAAAAGCGGCCACATTGTGGAAGGGCTCGTCTGGCTGAGCGTCAAGCTGCATATGAGCGGCGCCGCCTTCACCGTCGCGGCCTTCATTTTCTCAGCCGTATTCGCCATGGCGACCGGTTCCGGATTTGGAACCATTTCGACCATGAGCTTTATCATCTATCCGGCCGGCATCCTGCTCGGCTCGAACCCGGCGGTTCTGGCGGGCGCGATCCTGTCCGGCGCGGCGGTCGGCGACAACCTGGCACCGGTCTCCGACACCACCATCATCGCGGCCACCAGTCAGGAGTATAACAACAAAGACGGCACCGCGGATATCGGCGGAACGGTCCGGACCCGTTCGCCGCTTGTCATTGTGGGCGGGGTCATCGCCGCCGTGATGTTCTTCATCTTCGGCGGATCGGGTAGCGTCATGGACGCCGCACAAGCGGAAAGCCTGCTTGCCCAGTATCAGATGCCGGCCGGGCTGCTCCTGCTGATCCCGACCGTCATCGTCATCATCCTTGCGGTGCGCGGCGTCAATATTTTCGCATCGCTGGGAGTCGGCATCCTCGCAGCCATCATCATCGGCCTCGGCGCGGGACTGTTTGATTTCTCCGCGATCGTCGCCATTCAGGACGGCGCGCTCGTCGGCGCGATCCCAAGCGGTATCGCGGGCATGACCACCGTTTCCATCCTGCTCATCCTGGTCGTCTCCATGGGCAACCTGCTGGTGCGCAGCGGATGCATGGAAAAGACGGTCAACTGGCTCAACGACACGGTCATCAAGACCCCGCGTGGCGCCGAGCTGGCAATCTTCTCGCTTTCTTCGATCTTCGGCATCCTGATCGCGGCGATCAATACCATCGCAAACATCTGTGTGGCGCCGTTTGTCAACGCGATCGGCCGCAAAAACAACCTGCATCCCTACCGCAGCGCAAACATCCTCGCGACCACCATCTGTTCCTTCCCGTTCTTTGCCCCGTTTGGCGGCTGTGTGCTTCTGCTGCTCGGCGGACTTTCGTCCATGAAGGATACTTACCCATTCCTGCCGCAGCTGGCGCCCACCGACATGCTCTTCACCGCTTTTTATCCGTGGGCAATCTGGGTTGTGACGTTGGTCGCCTGCATCATCGGCTGGGGCCGGATGTTTGAGGGCCCGAAGGGTGAGATTGTCAAAGAAGAAGCAAAAGGCAAAGCCCCGGCGGGAAAATAACCGGGACACGACAGAATTAAGGAGGTTGTTTTCGCCATGAATCGACTCACACAACTGATCAAGGACGATATGAAGCCAGCGCTGGGGGTCACCGAGCCGGGCGCCATTGCCTTTGCGGCGGCCAAGGCCCGCAGTTACACCCAAGGCCCGATCGAAAGCGTTTCGGTCGCAATGAACTCCGGCATGTATAAAAATGCGTTCACCTGCGGGATTCCGAACTCAAACGAGGTCGGCAACATCTTTTCCGCCGCGCTTGGCGTTGTCGCCGGAGACTGTGAAAAAGGTCTGGAATCGCTCGCGAACGTCACCCCGGAGGACAATGCTGAAGCCCAAAAGCTGGTGGATCAAGGGCGTGTGACCGTCCAGCTTTCCGGAATCACCTCCGATATCTTCATTGAGGCCACCGTCAAGACCGCCACCGACGAATGCGTCGTCACTATCCGCGACGCGCACACCAATATCGTGCGCATCCTCGTAAACGGCAAGGTGGAATTCGAGAAGGAAGCGGAAAAAGCGGAAAATCTCGACGGACAGCCGGGCGGCGGCCATGAGATCCACAGCTATACCCTCGCACAGCTGGTCGATTATGCAAAAACCGTACCCTTTTCCGAAATCGAGTTCATCCGCGAAGCCTACAAAGTGAACCTCGAGCTCTTCGAAGAGGGGCTCGCGAATCCGCGTACCACCTTCGCGCGTTATCTCAAGAAGATGAACGGCGACGAGGTCTTTTCGAAGGACGCGCTCAAGACCGCCCAGCTGCTCTGCAACGCGGCGATCGAAGCGCGGGTCATTGGGCTTGACAAACCCGCCATGAGCATCACCGGCTCGGGCGCGCACGGCATCATCGCCACCATGCCGCTCTATGCCGAATGCAAGGCCCAAGACCTGCCGGAGGAGAAGTTGCTGCGCGCAACCGCGCTGAGCTATCTGGTCTGCATGTACATTAAGGAATATTCCGGCCGCCTGTCTGCTTTCTGCGGCTGCGCAATCGCTGCCGGCACCGGTATGGCCTGCGCGCTGGTGTTCCTGCGCGACGGCACGGTCGAACAGATGACCCACACGATCAACAACATGGCGTCAAGCATCACCGGCATGATCTGCGACGGCGGCAACCAGGGATGCACCATGAAGGGGATTGTGGCGGTGGACGCGGCATTCAAGTCGGTCGAGCTGGCCATGAATGGCACCTATATCTTCGACGTGCACGGCATCAACGGCAGGACACCGGAACTCACCATGAAGCATATGGGTCTCATCGCTTCGCCTGGTATGGTCGGCACCGAAAAGACCATTGTTGAAATCTTTGAAAGCAAGTTGAAATAGTTCCTCCCTCATCAGGGCAGCCGGGTGTCTCACATGGAGATGCCCGGCTGTTTGTTTTTCCGCTCTGTGTTGGATTTTCGACCTTGCCACAAAAAATTCGGTTCCGCATATGTCGTAATTTGTTGTTGTGAGTCTGGATTTTATATAGTATACTGTATGATATATGGAAATGGCATTACACAACCTCTCGCTTTCCAATCCTCTGGTTGACAGAAAGGTTTGTTTTGTAATCCATTGCAATTTGATGCCAGCGTTTATGGCAATGGAGGTATCCCGGCGATGAACAGCTGCCGCTCTATAGAAAAAACCGCCCTATCCGGGAGTTTTCCCCGCTCGCCGGTATGGGGTCTATTTTTGAAGTTGGGAACAAGGAGGGGGATGCAGTGAACCGGGATACGCTTCTGATCGTTGACGATATGGAGATCAACCGGGCAATCCTCCGTGCGCTTTTCGAGCCGGAATACAATCTGCTGGAAGCGGAAAACGGCGAGCAGGCCATGCTGCTCATCAAACAGTACCGGCATTCGCTGGCCGCAGTCCTGCTCGACCTGGTGATGCCCCTCAAGGATGGTTATCAGGTCATGTCGGAGATGTCCCAGAACGGACTGATGGACAACTTTCCGATCATTGTCATCACTTCTGAGGATTCAACCGAAAACGAAGTCCGTGCTTTCGATCTTGGCGCCGCGGATATTATCATCAAACCGTTCGAGCCGCATGTGGTCCGCCGGAGAGTGCAGAATGCGGTCGATCTCAACCGCCACAAAACACATCTGGAGGAAATGGTGGAAGAGCAGGCGACAAAGCTGCGGGAATCCCGCGACGTCATCATGGACACCCTTTCTTCCGTCATCGAGCACCGCAGCGCCGAAACCGGCCAGCATGTCCTGCGCATCCGCATGTTCACCAAGGTCCTGCTCGAAAATGTGATGCGCTGCTGTCCTGAATACGATCTGGATGAACATGCGGTCAGCGTCATCGCGGAGGCCGCCGCCCTGCACGACATCGGCAAGATTTCCATTCCGGATACCATCCTCAGCAAACCGGGGCGGCTCACGCCGGAGGAATTTGAGGTGATGAAGACCCATACTGTGAAGGGTTGTGAGATCCTTGCGGGCCTCGACCGGATGGGGGATAAGGAATATCTGCTGTACGCTTATAATATCTGCCGGTATCACCATGAGCGGTGGGACGGCGCCGGATATCCGGATGGACTGAAAGGGGATAACACCCCCATTTATGCCCAGGCGGTTGGAATCGCCGACGCATACGACGCGCTGACTACCGATCGGGTTTATAAAAAGGCGATCCCGCCGAAACGGGCGATGACCATGATCCTCAATGGGGAGTGCGGCGCGTTTTCCCCCATGCTTTTGGAAAGCCTGAAAAACGTACGCGAACAATTCTATGAGCTTTCCTGCAACTACGCGGACGGCAATACGCTCAAGACGACTACGGAGCGGCTGATATCCAACTCCCCCGCCCCATACCAGAATATCAAGAATACCTCTGAACTTGGTCAGATGAAATATCTTGCCATGCTGCGTTATATTGGAGCCACCGTTCTGGAAGTGGACATGAACAGCGGAATCTACCATCTGATCCACCAGCAGAACGACGATTTCCAGGATCTCCGTTCCGGCGGCACCTTTGAGGAGTCGATGCGCGCCTTTGCGGAGCATGCCGTCCATCCAGATGACCGGCTGGAAGTACTTGGAATTCTCGACGGAGGAATCGAGGAATTTTTTGTGAGCGGACTGATGAAAAAGTCCCGTAAATACCGGGTATTTCATCGTACCTCCGGCGAGTATATCTGGTACGAAGGCACCTCGCTGCGCGTTGACATCGACAATCCCAAACGCCATAAGATCCTCATCGTATGGAGCCCGTTGGATCTGCCCGCCGGCTCCCCCGCAATGCAAACGGAAACAGCCTGTGCGCCGCTGACGCAGGAGCTGCAGGTCGGGGTACAGCAGTGTATCAATGACCGCTGGTTCACCATGACCTATATGAACGACGGTTTTACCACCCTGTTTGGCTACAGCAGGCAGGAAATCAGCGACCGGTTCCACAACCGGTACATCGAAATGATCCATCCCGACGACCAGCAGTATGTGCGCCGGGAGTTTCTCGCGCAGCTTTCCGCCAGCAGCACCCAGCGTCTGGAGTATCGGATTGTGAACAAACAAGGCCAGGTTGTTTGGGTTCTGGAAAAATGCCAGCTTGCTTCGGCGCAGGACGGGCGCGAATATCTCAACTGCGTCCTGACCGATATCACTCAGATCAAAGCGGCGCAGGAAGAATTGCGCCTGAGCATGGAACGGTATCAGATTATCCAGGATCAGACCAACGACATCATTTTTGAATGGAATCTCGCGCAGGATCTGGTCACCTATTCCCCCAACTGGATCAAAAAATTCGGATACCGGCCGGTATCCAGCAGCGCACAGATGCAGACCGCCTCGCATATCTTCCCAAGCGACCTCCCAGCCTTCCAGAAGCTGATGGAAAGTGTGATCAAAGGAGCTCCCTACGGGGAAGCCGAGATACGCATCGCTGACCAGAACGGACGGTACCTCTGGTGCCGCCTGCGCGCGACCACGCAGTTCAATGACGCGGGAAAGCCATTGAAAGCGGTTGGCGTCATTATTGATATTGACGCGGAAAAACGCCGTACACAGGAACTGTCCGACAAAGCCGAACGGGACGCGCTCACCAAGCTCTATACGAAAAACACCGCCCGCGAAATCATCGAGGATACGCTGGCCCATCGGGACACATCAGAACGCTTCGCGATGCTGCTGCTTGATCTTGATAACTTCAAGCAGATCAACGATTCTCACGGCCACATGTTTGGGGACGCCGTACTGGCGGAAGCCGCTTCCCGCCTGAAACTGCTCTTCCGCGCGGGGGATACCGTCGCACGGTTTGGCGGGGACGAATTCCTGGTTTTCCTGACGTACGCATCTGACGAAACGTTCCTGATCGACAAGGCCGAAAAGATCATCCAAGCCTATCGCGGCGTATTCGAGGTTGAGCTCGGTGAAAACCGGCTGACCTGCAGCGTCGGCATCTCCCGCTGCCCGGACGACGGCACTGATTTTCAGGCGCTTTTCCAACATTGCGACCGGGCGCTTTATCAGGCCAAACTGAAGGGCAAAGATCAGTTTGCGCTCTACAACAACGCGACAATGTCCACAATCTTCGGACTCAGCGCACAGCAGGTTTATGCCGCGGGCACCCGGATTGAATCGGACGACACGGATGATTTCGGTGTTGACGGCATCGTCCCACAGGCTTTCAAACTGCTCTACGAGTCCGGCGACATCGAAACGGCGATCAACGCAATCCTTGAGATGGCCGGTCGCAAATACAATGTCAGCCGGGCATATATCTTTGAAGATTTCGAAGACGGCTCCTGGTGCCGGAATACGTTTGAATGGTGCAACGATGGGGTGCATCCGGAAATCGATTCCCTGCAGCATGTGACCTATGAGGAACTTGGAAACAACTATCACGAAAATTTTGATGAAAACGGCATCTTTTACTGCCGCGACATTGCCACCCTGTCCAAAGCGCAGTATGATATCCTTGCGCCGCAGGGAATCCGTTCTCTTCTGCAGTGCGCGGTGCGGGACGCCGGGAAGTTCGTCGGGTTTGTGGGCTTTGACGACTGTACCATCCTGCGGATGTGGACCCAGAGCCAGATCAACGCGCTGACCTTCATTTCCGAGCTGCTGTCCACCTTTTTGCTCAAAATGCGCGCGCAGGACCGTGCGCTCGCAACCGCGCGAGACCTGCGCATGATCCTGGATGAGCAGAATTCCTGGATCTACGTGATTGATCCGGACAACTTCGCTCTGCGTTACGTCAATGCAAAAACTCTTCGTACGGTTCCCAACATACAGCTCGGCACGCCCTGCCACAGCGCATTTTTCCACCGGGATGCCCCCTGCGAAAATTGCCCTGCCCGGGGAATTCGGGAAATCCGCAACCGGACTTTGGAGGTCTATAACCCGATCCTGCATATCTGGTCCCTTGCGGACGCCACTCTGATCCGCTGGGGCGGCCAGGAAGCATGCCTGCTGGCATGCCACGATATCACAAAGTTTAGAAACCACACGGATTCAGTCGGCGGCTCTCCGGCGCTTTTGAAAAAATGACGGCGGATGCCGCTGTGAATTCAGCTGCGCAGCACGCTCAAATCCAGTCATAACCACCCCTAAGAGGGGTGGCATAAGGAGCGGCCTATAAGGCCAAATGCAAAAAAGCCGGCAAGGGTTAAACCCTTGCCCGGCTTTTTTGCAGGAACATCACATTAAAATCAATAACAGGATGAAACCATAAATCGATACAGGCTCCAATTGCTTTCCATTGGACTTTTGGCCGTTCAATCGTTTTGGGGGAGGCACGTTTGCACAAACACAAACCGCGGAGGCGCGGCGCAAACCGAAATCGTGAAGCCTTCGATGCAAAAAGTTGCGATTTCCGGGTTTCCCCATGTTTCGATCGAGGAAACCGGAGCCACGGATGCGAACCCTACACCCTCCCGTTTGAGCCACGCCTCCTTGCGGGTCCAGACCTCAATGAATTGTTCCGCGTCCAAAGCATATGCCTGTTCCGCCGGGGTGAAATATTTCTTTGCAAGCGCGGGATTTATCCTGCGCGGGCGCTCTAGGTCGATCCCAACCGGCCGGTCAAACACCGCGCAGGCAACCGCGCCGCGCGTGTGCGCAATGCTGATGTGAATGCCCGGATACGCCGGCAAAAACGGGTTTCCATGCGCGCCTTTTTCAATACGCGGAGAAAATCCAAGCGCGTCCGCCAACAGGCGGCGCGCCGCGGCAGAGAGATCGGTTTCCCCAGTGCGCGCGAAGTAGACGGCATTTTCCATCAGACGTCCCTCTTCACGTAGTCGATGAGCCAGAAGTCGGCTTCGGTCGCAAGGCGTTCGCAGCTTTTCAGCCGTTCGCAGCCTGCCACCGGTGTCTTATAATAGTACGGCGTCATCGAAAAGAGGCTTTCGATCAGTTCGTTTCCTTCGAGTGAAAACGTGTAGCTGATCCGTTTGCGTTCCAGAATTTCGAAACCCGGCAGTTCAAATGTTTTTTCCGGATTTTCATAGGGCGCGTCGTAGAGGATCTTCTTGAGCCCGAAAAGATGCCGTGCCGCCGGATAGACCGCTGCGAAATGCCCGCCCGGCGTGAGTACGCGGGCAAATTCCCCGGCGCAGACGGGGGAAAAGACATTGTAGCAGCAATCCACCGAGCCAGATGCGACCGGCAGCTCAAACAGGCTCGCCACCGCAAACCGCGCCTGCGGGCAACGTCTGGCGGCATGTTTGACAGCCCGCTTCGAGATGTCCACACCGATGAGGGAAGGCTCCTTCCCAGCGGCAGAAAGCGCCGCAAAAAGGCGCGCGGCGTAGTAACCCTCCCCACAGCCGGCGTCAAGAATGCGCGGGGATTTTTTGCAGCGGCCGGCGAGCATCTTATTCAGCGCATCGGAAAGCGGCTCATAACAGCCGGTATCAAGAAACCGGGTGCGTCCGCGTACCATTTCAGCGTTGTCGCCCGGGTCCTGGCTGTTCTTTTTATTCGGCGGCAACAGGTAGAGATAGCCCTGTGCCGAAAGGTCGTAGGAATGACCACGCGGGCAGCGGAAAGCCTGCTGCGCGCGGTCGAGCGGCCCTTTGCAAACCGGACAGATAAACATGTTTGTCCCCCAGTTTCCTCAGAATTGTATTTATTGTACCAGTCTTGCCCGGTTTCGTCAATTTCAGTTTGCCTGCATCCGTTTTGTATGGTATCATCATTTTATGCTGAAAAGTTGGGGGAATCAAAATGATGGACATCAAACTTCTTGCACTGGATATGGACGGCACCACCCTGAAAAGCGACCACCGGACTCTGTCCGGCAGGAACCGCGCCGCAATCGAAGCGGCCATTCAAAAAGGCGTCGACGTGGTGATCGCAACCGGGCGCACCCGGGTGCGCATCCCAGAACAGATGCTTGCTATCGGCGGGCTGCGTTACGCGCTCACCTCGAACGGGGCGGCGGTCACCGATCTTACCGAAGACCGCGTCATCTATTCAAATCCGCTGCCAAAGCCTGTTATCCAAAAGCTGATCGACACTTTTTCCGATCTGCGGCTCTATATTGAAGCGTACTGCCGGGGATATTCCTATGTCGACCGCTCGCTCGCGCCCCTGATGGCCGGATTTGACATCAGTCCCGACCGCAAAGCGATGCTGACGGCAAGCGAACGGCCCATCGACGGCTTTAACGCATTCATTCTGCGCGAGGACGTGGACGTCGAGAAGTTCAATTTTCCCTTCATCCCGCGCGAACAGCTCGACGAAGTCTGGCACAGGCTGCGGCGCATTCCCGAGATTATGCCGACCACTTCGATCAAGCAGAATGCGGAAATCAACTACGTCACCTCCAGCAAGGCGGACGGCCTGCTGCATCTGTGCGAACATCTCGGGCTCACGGCGGAAAACGTGATGGCGATCGGCGACGCGGGCAACGATCTCGCCATGCTTCGGTTCGCCGGGATCGGCGTCGCGATGGAAAACGCCCCTGATGATGTGAAAGCCGCCGCAAACCATGTCACTGGCAGCAACGATTTGGACGGCGTTGCGCAGGCGATTGAAAAGTTCCTGCTCTAGTATTGGTGAAAACAGCCAAATTATATTTTTATCTTTTGTCCAATACGTCTGATCTCCCCAAATTTGCATGATTTGAAAATTAATCCTGCATTTCGGATTGACTTTCCTCCTGTTTTCATCTATAATAAAACCATCCTAAAGAGAATAAAACGACCTGGCAAAGGCGCTGCGGTGAAAGGTACAGAACCCTTTTGACGTGGGCGTCTTTTTGATTTCTTCCTCATTAACTGTTTGACCTCCTCTTTAATCCTTCATATCTTCTTTTCTTTCTGCAAAAAAGCAGCTTGCCTTTTGTGGCGGCTGCTTTTTTGCAGGTTTTATTCTTCAGCCGTCAAAAGCAGCTATTTCCTTCATCCTTTCGCCTTCTATTTGACAATCTCCCGGCCATATAGTAGCATTGTCAGTAGGAAAACCCTTACAGGAGGCGATGGGATGGATCTTTCCATCAAACAGACCCAAAAACAGGTATTGGCTCCGCAGGTGGAGCTTTCCACACGTATCCTGCAGATGGATGGGCTTCAGCTTGCGGAGTATCTCAAGGAAATGGCGCTCGAAAACCCAGTGGCGGAGCTCGATTTCCCACATGCGCAGGACGAAGCTGAATCGCGCCGCCAGATGGCTTTGCGCAAGCTGGAGTGGCTCGAGAGCCAGACCCATCGTGAACGGGAGAACACCGGGTACTATGAGGAGGACGACTCCCCGCTTGAGCCGCAGATTTCCTCCGTCGAAGAGGAAAGCCTTTCCGACCACCTGATGAAACAGGCTGCCGTTCACTGCACGCCGGAGCTTTTTCCGGTGGTGCGGTATGTTATTGGCTGCCTCGACGAAAACGGCTACCTCAAGGTGCCGGATGGCGAAATCTGCGCCGAAGTCCCCTGCACGCCCGAAGCGCTCGCGCTCGCGGTCGCCTCTGTACAGGAATTGGAGCCGGCCGGTGTCGGCGCGCGCAGCCTCGCCGAATGCCTGCGGCTGCAGCTCGCGCCGGAGGATACGCTCGCGCGGCGGCTTGTGACCGATTTTCTGGAGCAGGTCGCAAAAAACCGGACGGATGCCCTTGCAAAAACGCTTGGGGTGAGTACGGAGGAAATTTCCGGGGCAATCCGGCGTATCCGGCGGCTGAATGCCAAGCCAGGCAGCCTTTACTGCCGGTTTGAACGCCCGGCCTACATCACGCCGGATGTGGTCGTCACCAGTTTCCAGGATCAGTACAACATTCTGCTGTGCGAATTTTCCTATCCGCGGATCACCATTAACGAAGGATACCTCAAAATGGCGAAGGAAACCTCCGACAAACAGGTTGCCGACTATCTGGCGGATAAGCTCGGCCAAATCGCCTGGATTCAAAAATGTATCGAAAGCCGCAATGCGACTCTGCTTGCCGTGACTAAGACGATCGTCAAACGACAGGAGCGGTTCTTCCGTTACGGCCCACGGTATCTGAACGTTCTGCGGATGCGGGATGTGGCTGAAATGATCGGTATGCACGAATCCACCGTCAGCCGGGCGGTACGGGACAAGTACCTGCAATGCGCCCATGGGGTATACCCGCTGCGGCATTTCTTTGTACAGGGCGTGGAGGGTGCTTCAGGAGCGGTCAGCGCGCATGATGCGCGCGAGCGTATCCGTGAACTGATCGGAACGGAAGATCCCGCGCATCCGCTCAGTGACCAGAAGCTGGCGGACCTGCTCGCGCGGGATGGAATTGAAATCTCCCGCCGCACGGTTGCAAAATACCGCGACGCACTCGGCATCCAGCCCGCCGCACAGCGGCGCGGATAATCCATAAGGCAGGCGGTCAGAAAAAGCCCCTGATCGAATCTATGAAAACGACCCGGACGCTTCGGCGTCCGGGTCGTTTTTGTGCTGGGTGGGAAGGGGCTATTTCGCGCAGCTGAGGCACAGAACGGTTTCAAGCCGCTGATCCTTCTGATAAAGGGTCATCGTTGAGTCCCCAATCCCCTCGATCGCGGTGGGGGCTCCGCTCGCAACTGCCGCAACCTTTTCGACGATCCGGTTGGAAACCGCGTCCACCCCATCGGTTCCGTCCATGATACCAGTTGCGTCGATATCGATGTCCTCATTGATGAGGTCGCGGTTTCCGCTGACCCGGATGACCGGAACAACAGCGTTCGAGAAGCCCGCCGCGCCGCTTGTCCAGAGGATGATGTGCGCGCCAAGCGAAGCGTAGTTGACGCCCGCGCCGCCGCAGAGCATGGTCACCTCGGAAAGGTAGAAGCCGGGCTTCTCCGGCCGGTCGATGAAATCCTTGTTGATCTGCAGGATGTCCTGGATCGGGCGGGAGCCGGTCTTGTGCAGCGCGCCGAGGGATTTTTCCTCGATGGTGGTAAGTCCGCCGACCGAATTGCCGATACTCATTGTTTCAACATCCGTTCCCTCCACGCTCCAGCGGATGCGCTCGTTCGCAATCAGTGTATTGATCTTTTCGGCCACATGCGCGTTCACCGCGCGGCGGCCGAGGATCTCTTCACAGCCCTGTAATTCAAACAGCTCGCCGCCGATGCAGATGGCGCCCATATCCACAAGCTTGTCGAGCGCGGCGCCGCAGCTCGGGTTCGAGGCGATGCCGGAGGAGGTGTCGCTGCCGCCGCATTTCACGCCGACCACCAGCTTGCTCATCGGGAACGGTTCCCGCGTGAGGCTGTCGGCGTAGTCCTGCATTTTCTGCAGCTTCTCGATGCCGATCTTCACCGCTCTGCGGGTGCCGCCGACCTCCTCGCAGGTGAGGGTATCGGCCGGTTTCCCGGTGGCGGCGATTGGGTCCGCGACCTGGCTGGGCAGGATGCTTCCGCAGCCCATCGCCACCACCAGCACGCCCGCCACATTCGGATTCTTGCCGACGGCGATCATCTGGTTGAACGTTTCCTCATTGCCGCCGAGCATACAGGTGTACCAGTTGGTCAGCACGACCGCATCGTCAAATTTTCTGGCGATGCCGCGGGCAATCCCCTCACAGCATTCGTCCACCGCGACGATCAAAAGCTTATTGCGGATGCCCACCGATCCGTCGGGGCGTCTGTATCCCATGAAATTCATTTCCCATCCTCCTCGACCGTGATATGCATCTGCCGCATGATCTCTTTTTTGAAGGCGGGCGGGATATCCACCGCCAGGCTTTTTACATTGTGGACATGCACCAGCATCCCCTTCTGGAACGCGCGGGTACATTCCCCGATGACCGCGCCGTATTTGACGACCCGGTCTCCCGGCACAGCGCCCGTAAGCGCGATCTTGTTGCCGAAGGGGATATCCTCCAGCGCGGTGACGCTGCAAAGGAAATTGTTGTCCGCGTCGTGGATGCCGGCTTCTTCGCCCTTATGGGTATCCTCCAGAGCGGTGGCAACCATATCCTTTTCATTCATACGAATAAAACGTTTCATCCTTCCTTGACTGCCTCCTCCGCTGCTTCTTCATCCAGGAACATCTGCTCCATCTTATAGGCCGGGATTCTGCCGTAATCTTTCTTCATCCAGCGCATCCAGCCGTAGAGCAGAAGCAGCATGACAAAAATAATGGGGGTTGCGGTAATGATTGCGCAGGTTTTGATGGTGTTGAGGTTTGCGTTGATCAGAATCATAGTCAGCGGAACGAGCGAAAGCATGATGCACCAGAACAGACGCAGGAATGGATTCGGGTCCTCGCTGTTCTTAAGTCCCGGGCTGGAGGTTGAAGCCATTGTGAAGGCCGCGCCGTCAAGGGTGGTTGCCAAAAAGAGCAGCGAGCTGATGCAGAACATCACCATAAAGACCGCCCCAAACGGCAGCGAACGCATCACCTGGACAATCGCAAGGGTATCTTCCCCATTTGCCAGCATGCCGACCATGTCGACCATGCCATTGATCTGCCGGTGCAGCGAAAGGCTGCCGAGCACGCCAAAGTAGAGGAAACAGCCGACGCTGCCGGAGATCAGGGTGTTCGCAACAACCGAACGGATGGTGCGGCCTTTGGAGACCTTCGCAATAAAGATGCCGGTGAACGGCGCATAGGTGATCCAATAGAGCCAGTAGAAGATGGTCCAGGCTTCCGGGAACCCGGTCTTGCCGATCGGGTCGGTGAAGAGGCTCATGTGGATGAAGTTCTGGAACATCAGGCCGAACGACTGGGTGAAGTTGCCGATGATGAAGAGGGTCGGTCCGCAGACCAGCACGCCGATCACGAAGATGATGACCAGCTTGAGATTCCAGTCGGAGATCTTCGCCATCCCCTTCTGGATGCCAATGTAAGAGGACAGCGAATAGATGATCGAAAGGGCGACGATGATCACAATATTCATCACAAAGGTCGGCTGGATGCCGATGACCGAGCAGAGCACCTGTGTGACCAGCGGGACCGAAACGCCCAGCGTGATCGAAAGGCCGCCGAAGCAGATGAAGATGAAAAGCACATCGACGATCCGGCAGACGATTCCGTTCGGTTTGAGGCCGGTGATCGCGCTGACGATGCCCGACAGGCTCAGTCCTTTGTTTTTGCGGACATGGAAGTGGTAGGCGACCGGGATGCCGACCAGCGCATAAAGTGTCCAGGCGCTGATGCCCCAGTGGAACATGGTGTATGGGACAGCCATCTCAAAAGCCGCCTGCGAGCCGGGGTCGATGCCGAGGCCCGGGGTGCCGATGTAATAGGCCCACTCAATAAACGCCCAATAGCAGGTCGCGGAGCCGAGTCCGCAGGACATCATCATGGCGACCCATTTAAAGGTGGAATACTCCGGCTTTCCGTCGCCGAGCTTGATCTTGCCGTATTTGCTGAAGGATACGCCCACCAGCAGCAGAATGCCGAAAAATGCGAACATCAGGGTCAGGGAACCGAACATGTCGGTCAGAGTGCCGAAAATGCCGTTCGCCACATTCTGGGACGCCTCCGGCGCGACATAAAGGCATGCCACGACCGCAAAGACGACGACCAGGCTGACGCCGATCAGCAATTTATCCAGTTTCTTTGTCATAATCAATCTCCTCTTTCTTCCTCAAATCCGGTTTTTAAGCCATTCTGTACTTATCGATCATGTCCTCGTCGAGTTCTACCCCAAGCCCGATGCAGTCAGGGACTGTGACATAACCGTTTTCGAAGGGGATCAGGTTCTTGACAAGGCCGGTGAACAGCGGACTGGTGCTCTGGCTGTATTCCATCAGGTCTCCATGCTCGGTGGAGGCCAAAAACTGCACCGTCGCCGCCAGCAGGATACCGGTCGAGAATCCATGCGGGATCAGCTTGGTGCCGTTCATCTCAGCCAGGTCGTAGATCTTGCGCATTTCGCTGATGCCGCCGCAGCGGGTGATATCCGGCTGAACGATGTCCGGCTGCGCGCCGCGCAGGAAGTCGTTGAACTCGTAGCGGGTGGTCAGGCTTTCGCCGCCCGAAATCTTGATGCCGCACATGCCGGAGAGCTTCGCATAGCCTTTGAGGTCATCGCCCAGGATCGGCTCCTCGATCCAGTTGAGGTTATACTTTTCCATCCGTTTGAACATCGAAACGGAAGCGCCGTAGGTGCGCCATTTGGTCGCGATGTCGATCTGCATCTCAAAATTTTCACCGAGTTCGTCGCGCACCGCCGCAACGATCGCTTCGTCGGTGTCCGGATCGTCCCCCAGGATGCCGCCGCCGAATTTGAGGCTGGTGAAGCCCTGTTTTTTGAGATCCGCCGCGAGCACACGGTTTTCTTCCGGCGTATCCGCCGGGATAAAGGTGCCGTAAGCACGGATTTTATCGCGGTATTTCCCGCCGAGCAGCATATGGATCGGCGTGCGGTAATACTGGGACGCAATATCCCACAGCGCGATATCGACCGCGCTCATCGCATGGATACCAAGTCCCCGGCGCCCGTTGTAGTTGCTGGCCCAGTACATCTTGTCCCAGAGTTTCTGGATTTCCAGCGGGTTCTCCCCAATGATCAGGCGTTTGAGGCCGCCGCTGTAAAGGTTCGATTCCGGCGCCTCGATCATTGCGCGGGCCACCATCGGCGAGGTGTCGCTCTCTCCGATCCCGGTGATTCCCTCGTCGGTGTGCACCTTCACAATGAACGCGTCATCCCCCCATTCGCAAGGCTCGTCAAAGGCCGGTACGCGCAGGCAGATGACCTCCACATCGGTAATTTTCATGCCAAATCCCTCCATCTTCCTTTTGTGGTGAAATAAAAATCTTTCGCCCATTGATTTAAGCAAATTGCGTGCCAACTTTTTTCGACGGATTTTTTTCCGCATTTTTGTATCAACAGATAATCTTCCAGAAGGGCTTTTCACCGGAATTTACAAATTGATGAGTTTTTTTCAACTCGCCGCGCGAACATTCTCCGAATTTCTGAGTTGATATGAATTCACCCCGGCCGATTCCGCACGGGTTTCCGCCAAATATTTTATAAATTCCCCGCCAACCCGCTTCCTTTTTCGTTATTTTTGATATAATGGAAGCAAATCAGTTTGGGGAGGTGCGTTCTATGCCAAAATATTCCGACCATATCCACGGGATGGACTTTGACACATTCTTTTCCATTGTCGACGCGATGTACGATGAGCTGCTGATCTATGACGGCAACTATAACATCGTCTATATCAACCAGGCCTGCGCGCGCCACTATTGCTGTACCCCCAACCAGATGATCGGCAAATCGTTTTTTGACTTTGTCAACAACGACTGGTGGGGCCCCTCCATCCTTCCCATCATCTACCGGGAGAAAAAAGCCTACGCCATCAAACAGAAAACCTACGTGGGCAGCGAGCTGCTCACCATCGCGGTTCCGCTGTTCGACGAGAACAACGAAATCCGCTTCAATATGCGTATCATTGTCCAAACTCAAGCTCATATCTTCCGCAATGATTGGGAGCT
>NZ_QSBX01000011.1:0-29867 GCF_003465835.1 Anaerotruncus sp. AF02-27
GAGCTTGCTTCCTCCCTTTCCGGCAATGTGCCAAATTATGAGGCATTCATGGAGGCTCTGCGCCGCAGTGCGCCGGTGCCGATCACTTTTGAAGCAATGGCCGCCGATACGGACGGCTATTTTTCTGCCGATCATCAGAAAATCGCCATTCGTCAGGGCATGAGTGAGGTGCAGACGGTTTCGGCCACAGTACACGAGATTGCCCACAGCAAGCTCCACAATCAGAAAAAGATTCAGATTGCCAATGACGAGCAATATCAGGAGATCGAGCTGTTTGATAAACCCGGTCTGTTCTCCAATGGGCGGATTGCCCGTGATAATCTGCCGGAGGGCGTTTATTGCTATGACCTGCGCGGTTCTGACTACGACCCCGGAGAGCCGGTCTGTGTAGAAGAACAAGTGGTTGTAAACCATGCAGGTTCCGTTCTGCTGACAGAGCCGTTGGAGCTGGCGGAAGATGGACGCCTGATGCTGACCGAGGAAGAAGGGCTGAATTTTGTTGGCGGCTTTTCTACCCTCGCCCAGTTTTTGCAAGAACAGAGGAAAGACCGCCACACGGAGGAAGTGGAGGCTGAAAGCATCTCCTACGCAGTCTGCAAATATTTTGGCATCGAGACCGGAGAAAACAGCTTCGGCTATATTGCAAGCTGGAGTCAGGGCAAGGAACTGAAAGAACTGAGAGCCAGTTTGGAGACCATCAACAAAACCTCCGGCACTTTGATCTCTGACATTGAGCGCCACTATAAGGAAATATGCAAAGAGCGTGGGATTGATCCCCATGCAAAGGCAGAGCCGGAAACCGCCCCGATAGAGCAGCCGACCGGCAATCTAACCTACTATGTAGCAGAGTGCATGGAGTTTCCAAACCTCGGAGAATACCACGATAACCTGTCTTTGGAGGAAGCTGTACGCATTTATCAGGAGATTCCGGCAGAGCGAATGAATGGGATCAAGGGCATTGGTTTTGAGCTGAAAGACGGAAGCGATTATGAAGGACCTTTTCCGATTTTGACCGGCCATACCATTGACCTGGACACCATCCAGGCAATCGACTATTATCGTGACAATCCGCTGGTACAGAAAGCGGTAAAGGAACTGGCTGCGGCCATGCCGGAAATGGAGGTGCTGGGGGCGGACGCCAACCAGCAGGAGGCTTTGTTTCTGATCGACGATGCCACCTATCTTCATATCCAGCCCTGTGACAGCGGATGGGACTACACCCTTTACGATGCTGCGTCCATGAAAGAGATGGATGGCGGTCAGCTGGATATGCCGGAACTTTCCCGCATGAAGGCAGTTCTCCAGATTTGTGATGACAACGATTTGGGCAAAGACTCGGTAAAATACGCACCGTTGTCCATGATCGAGACCTTGCAGGAAGCGGCCTATCAGCAGATGCAGGCAGAGGTCAGTCAGATGACTGCTTCTTCCCAGCTGCCGGAGGCACAGGAGCAGGCGCTGGATGAATACCCCATGCCGGATGAGCAGGTCTCCACACCGGATATGCTGAAATACGGCTACTCCTATGATGGGATGCTCCCTGTTACCAGAGAACGGGCGCTGGAACTGGATGCCGCCGGTTTGACTGTCTATGTGCTGCATGAGGACAATACGGAGAGCATGGTGTTTGACCCACAGGAGATCATGGAGCATGGCGGTCTTTGCGGTGTGGACCGTGAGGAATGGGAGAAAAGCCCTCAGTTCCATGAAAAGGTCATGGAGCGTCAGGAACATCAGCAGGAACGAGAACAGGCATTTCTCTCCCAGAATAGAGATTGCTTTGCCATCTATCAGGTAAAGCATACCGATGAATTGCGTGACATTCGCTATGAAGGGATGGACTGGCTCCGATCCATCGGGCAAGCAGTAAAGCGTGAAAACTATGATCTGGTCTATACTGCGCCGTTGGAACCCTGCAATTCTCCGCAGGCTGCTGTTGAACAGCTTTATAATCAGTTCAACAACGATCATCCGGCAGACTACCACCATCCTTCTATGAGCGTCAGCGACATCGTTGCGATCAAGCAGGACGGTAAGGTATCCTGTCATTACTGCGACAGCGTTGGTTTCACCGAGATTCCCGGATTCCTGCCGGACAATCCGCTGAAAAATGCGGAAATGATGCTGGAGGATGACTACGGCATGATCGACGGCATCATCAACAACGGCCCAAAAGAGCCGACCGTGGCGCAGCTGGAACAGCAGGCCCGCAGCGGCCAGCCAATCTCTCTCATGGATTTAGCGGAAGCTGTCCACCGGGAGGAACGGGACAAGAAAAAGTCCGTCATGGAGCAGCTGAAAAGCCAGCCCCGGACGGAACACAAAAAGACAGCGCCTAAAAAGAGCGCAGAAAGGGAGATTTGATATGGGAAACTTTACTTTTGAAGAAATGAACCTGATGTGCATTTACAACACCGGCAGCCGCACCGGGCTGATGGAGGCTCTGACCGAGATGCGCGGCGAACTTTCGCCGGAGGAAACGGAACTGAGGGAATTGACCGACAGCGCTCTTACGAAGCTCTGTGCGATGACTGATGAGAAGTTTGCCGAACTGGAGCTGTACCCGGATTTTGACCAGTAAACAACATAACCGCAGGGATGGGGTGGCGATCTGCCACCCCGCCTTTTTACCCCAAAACTGAAAGGAGGACAGAACACCATGCCAACCAAAGCTGAACTATATGCACAGATGGCGGACAAGGTGGCAACACAGCTCACGGGGAGCTGGCAGGAATGGGCAGGGTTTCTCACCACTGCTTCCCGTCTTTACAAGTACCCGTTCCATGAGCAGCTGATGATCTACGCCCAGCGACCGGACGCCACCGCCTGCGCAGAATACGATTTGTGGAATGAAAAGATGGGCCGGTATGTAAGACGCGGCTCCAAGGGGATCGCTCTGGTGGACGATTCCGGGGACAGACCCCGCCTGCGCTATGTTTTTGATATTTCCGACACCGGAACCCGTGAACATTCCCGCACTCCCTGGCTGTGGCAGCTGGAGGAGCGCCATTTGGATTCGGTGCAGGTCATGCTTGAGCGCACCTATGATGTTTCCGGTGATGACCTTGCCGGACAGCTCACCGAGGTAGCCGGAAAACTGGCTGAGGAATACTGGACGGAGCATCAGCAGGACTTCTTTTATATCGTTGACGGTTCCTTTTTGGAGGAATATGATGAGTTTAACATCGGAGTACAGTTCAAGGCAGCAGCCACCGTCAGCATCACTTACGCTTTGATGTCCCGCTGCGGACTGGAGCCGGAACGCTACTTCGACCACGAAGATTTCATGGCAATCTTTGATTTCAATACCCCGTCCACCATCGGGGCGCTGGGAACAGCGGTCAGCCAGATCAACCAGCAGGTGCTGCGGCAGATCGGCGTTACCGTCCGAAATGCAGAGCGCGAAGCCAACCAAGAAAGGAGCAAACAAGATGAACAATCCCATGACCTATATCCAGAACGGAGACTATCTGATTCCCGACCTGAAGCTGAGCCAGCAGCCGGAGAAACCCCTGGGCAAGTACGGAAGGATGAGGAAAACTTACCTGAAAGAACATCGTCCCATCCTCTACAACCAGATGTTGCTGAGCGAGAAGCTGTACCCGCACCTTCTGGAGATCGACGAGACCGCCCAGAGCAGACTGGAGCAGATGATGCCCCAGCTGGCGAAGGAAGCGGGAGCCACCGAGGAACTGAAAGCCAGCGATCCCATGAAGTGGGTGGGGCTGATGAACAACTGCAAAGCCCAGGCCGAGGAAATCCTGATGGCGGAGCTTATCAACAGCTGACTCTAAACCTGTTCCTCTCCGAAGCGGAACAGATCCAATCCATAGATGAAGCAGAGAATGTAGCGCATACATCCTCTGCTTTTTCTTTTGCCCAAAATGACATCGACCATGTGCTGCGTTTGGGCGGCAATACAGACCGTCAAAGGGAGCGTGTGGTTGCAGCCTTTGAAAAGCAGAAAACCACCGCTGAGATTTCCGAGATACTGAAAACGCTGTACCACGGCGGCAATGGCCTTGGCAGTGTGAGCGCATGGTATGCCGAGGATGGTATCCATCTTTCCCATGGGAAGTCTGTCCGTTATGACAGGTCTGCCCAGGTCATTTCCTGGGAGAGCGCCGCAGAGCGTATCGGGGAGCTTTTGGAGAGCGGCCAGTTTGCCTCCAATGTGGAGCTTGCAGAAGCGGCAGGCTATGAACGCTCCCTCCTTGCAGAAAAGCTCTGGTATCTGTACCACGATTTCAGCGAGGAAGCCAGAGAAGCAGGATATTTGTCTTGCCTGTCAGAAATCAGAGGCAATGGGTTCCCGGAGGAGACCCGCCGCCTGACGGAGCAGTTGAATGACCCGGCTTTCCGCCAGACACTCAAGGAAGAATACGCCGCCTTCTGGACTGCCTATCAGCAGGACCGTGACCTGTTGCGCTTTCATTACCATAGGCCAAGGGAAATCTGGGAGAACCTGAAAGACCTTGACCTGCCCCGCAGGACTTTTTCTTCGGACCTTTCCCAAGTGCCAACCGTCCAGCATTTCATTACAGAGGATGAGATCGACACCGCCATGACCGGCGGCAGCAGTTTTGCCGGAGGAAAAGGCCGTATCTATGCGTTCTTCATGGAAAACCATACGGATCAGGAAAAAGTGAGATTCCTTAAAGACGAGTATGGCATTGGCGGCCGCTCTCATGCCCTGTCCGGCGCAACACACAGCGGCGAAGATCACGATGGGAAAGGACTGCAGTATAAAAAGCAGGACTGCCCGGATGTTCACTTCAACTGGGAAAAGGTTTCCAAGCGCATTACCTCACTTGTCCAGAAAGGCCGCTATCTTACCGAACAGGAACAAGCGCAGTATGACAAGATCCAGGCTGAAAAGGATCTGGCAGAAGAAGATGCCATTCAAGCCCAGCAGCCGGAGATAGAGGAAGAAACGCCAAAGCCTACCCTTCGGGAGCAGTTTGAGCAGTATAAGCCTGTGGTGACTGCCGCCATATCTGAGGATGTGGCATATCGAAATGCCTGCGGTCATTCCGACCGTGAAAATGCTGTCATCGAGGGCAATGCCGCTGTGCGCCGTGCGGTTCTTGGCTCTAAGGATATGGAGCTGATCCGCCTTTATTCGGATGTGCCGGAGTTCCGCCAGCGCTTGCACCGGGAAGTGATCGACGAGACCTATCCAAAGCTCCATGAGCTTCTGCGCCCTCTTTCTCAGGAAGATATTGATACTGTCCTTTGTGCATGGAACGGCAATATCGAGAGTAAACACGCTGTCGTCCGCTATATGAAAGACCATGCAAGAGAGAAGGATACCGCTGCATGGCTGGCTCAGGAATACGGTGGCAGCAACAGCCCGTTCGTTGTCCGTGCCGGAAGCCCGGAGGAAACACAGCTGCCCTGGCCGAAGGTACAGCGCAGGCTTGCCCAGCTGATTCAGGAGGACCGGTTCTATACCGAAGAAGAACAGGATCGTTTTGACAATATCGACCCTATCGCCATCCGGGAAGCCCTGGAGGAAAGAGGGATTGTCAATGGACAGGTGGCAGACCCGGAAAAACTGGACAATGACTCATTTATCCAGCAGGTAATGTCGGATGTAGAGCAGATCGCAGCTGTTGAGACAGAGCAGACTTCCAAAGTTGCTATTTCCGATGAGGAATATGACGCAGTTCGCCGCCCAATTCCGCAAAGAACCTCCTATGACCCAGCCGCCCCGGTCTATGCCGTGAGCGATACCGTGTATATCGAGGATGACGCCTATCAGATCACCGAGCTGCGGGAGGACACCGTACAGCTTCTGCCCACCGGGATGGTATATCCCATCTACCGGGCAGAGCGCAAAGAACAGTTCGAGCAGCTGCTTCGGGCAGACCGTCGCAATGCTTACTATACCGAGTTTCTTCCTATTGACCCGGACAAGGCAGATCAGGACTTGCGGGATGTATTGTCCCATGGACTGATGGATGAAGCAGATAAACAGCAGCTTTCCACGCTACTTCAATCTGGCAGGAGCAACAGCGAGATCGCCTACTGGCTGAGTAGAAACTATCCCCGTGAGATCGAGACCCTGAATCTGGAGACCGGCGATATTGCCGATTACCGTACCACGGCACAAGGCATGGAGCTGGAAGTCATGGATGCAGAGGAAAAGCGTCTGGCTGTGCTGTATTTCCGCTGGGATGAGGTTGCGCCTTTGCTGCGCGGGATGTATGCCCGTCAGCTGGATGGCTTTGGACAAGAACAGCCCCAACCGTCTGCCGAATCCCCAGCCTTTCATTCCGAGACCGTGGCCGTCTATTCGGGCGATAAGAACCATCTACCTTATGATGTGGTGGTGGAACGGTTGCATATTGAGGAGCCGGAGCTGCCAGCCCCTGTAACAGAGCCGGAAAAAACCTTTGAGGAAGTGTTGGATGAACACCCGGTTTCCATTCAGGTCAACGGCCAGTGGCAGACCTTCCCCAATGCCAAAGCTGCCGAGGAAGCCTCCTATGAGGAATACAAGGCTAACCTGCGCCGCAATGCACAGAACTTCCGCATTACCGATGAGCATTTGGGCGAAGGCGGTCCAAAAGCCAAGTTCCAGGCAAATGTTAATGCTATTCGTTTGCTGAAAGAGCTGGAATCTGCCGGACAGCAGGCAAGTCCCGAACAACAGGAGATTCTTTCCCGTTATGTGGGCTGGGGCGGTATTCCTGATGCTTTTGACCCAGAGAAACCGGCATGGGCTTCCGAGTATACCCAGCTGAAAGAGCTGCTGACCCCGGAGGAATATGCCGCCGCCAGAAGCTCTATCCTCAATGCCCATTACACCAGCCCTACGGTTATCCAGGCAATCTATGAAGCGGTGGGGCGCATGGGCTTTGAGACCGGAAATATTCTGGAGCCGTCTATGGGTGTGGGCAATTTCTTCGGTATGCTGCCGGAGGAAATGCGAAACAGCCGTCTGTACGGCGTGGAGCTGGACCCGGTTTCCGGGCGCATCGCAAAGCAGCTCTATCCCAAGGCGGACATCACAGTAGGCGGCTTTGAGACCACCGACAGGCGTGACTTCTTTGACCTTGCCATCGGCAATGTACCTTTCGGTCAGTATCAGGTCAACGACAAAGCCTATAACAAGCTGAATTTCAGTATTCATAACTACTTTTTCGCCAAAGCACTGGATCAGGTGCGTCCCGGCGGCGTGGTAGCTTTTGTGACCTCCCGATATACCATGGACGCCAAGGATTCCACCGTGCGCCGCTATCTTGCCCAGCGTGCTGAGCTGATGGGAGCTATCCGTCTGCCCAATGATGCGTTCAAAAAGAATGCCGGTGCCGAGGTTGTATCGGACATCATCTTTCTCCAAAAGCGGGACCGTCCGCTGGACATCGTGCCGGAATGGACTCAGACCGGACAAACGGAGGATGGGTTTGCCATCAACCGGTATTTTATCGACCACCCGGAAATGATGCTGGGCAGACAGGAGCCGGTAAGCACTGCTCATGGTATGGACTACACTGTGAATCCTATCGAGGGACTGGAGCTTTCCGACCAGCTGCATGATGCCGTGAAGTACATTCATGGCACTTATCAGGAGGCAGAGCTGCCGGAGCTGGGCGAAGGCGAAGCCATTGACACCTCCATTCCTGCCGACCCAAATGTGAAGAACTATTCCTATGCCATTGTAGACGGGCAGGTGTACTACCGGGAAAACAGCCGCATGGTGCGCCCTGACCTCAACGCCACCGCCGAAGCCCGCGTGAAAGGTCTTGTGGGACTGCGTGATTGTGTGCAGGAACTGATCGACCTTCAGATGGATGCAGCGGTTCCAGACAGCACCATTACCCAAAAACAGGCGGAACTGAACCGGCTCTATGATAGCTTTTCTGCCAAATACGGTCTCATCAACGACCGTGCAAATCGGCTGGCCTATGCAGATGATTCTTCCTATTACCTGCTCTGTGCGCTGGAAGTTATCGACGAGGACGGAAAGCTGGAGCGCAAGGCGGATATGTTCACCAAACGGACCATCAAGCCCCATCAGGCAGTGGCTACTGTGGATACAGCAAGCGAAGCACTGGCGGTGTCCATCTCGGAAAAAGCCTGCGTAGATATGAGCTATATGAGTCGGCTTAGCGGAAAAACAAAAGAAGAACTGGAGGGAGAACTGCAAGGTGTGATCTTCCGTGTACCAGGACAGCTGGAACAGGACGGATCGCCCCATTATGTGACTGCTGATGAATACCTTTCCGGCAATGTACGCCGCAAACTGCGTCAGGCGCAGCGGGCGGCACAGCAGGACTCTTCTTTTGCAGTCAATGTGGAAGCTCTTACCGCCGCCCAGCCCAAAGACCTGGATGCGTCGGAGATCGAGGTGCGTCTGGGCGCTACCTGGATCAACAAAGAATATATCCAGCAGTTTATGTATGAGACCTTCAACACCCCGTTTTATCTCCAGCGCAGTATCGAGGTCAACTATTCGTCCTTTACCGCTGAATGGCAGATCAAGGGGAAATCTTCTGTATCCTACAACGATGTGGCAGCTTATACCACCTATGGAACCAGCCGTGCCAATGCCTACAAGATCTTGGAGGACAGCTTAAACCTGCGTGATGTGCGAATTTATGACACCATTGAGGATGCAGACGGAAAAGAGCGCCGCGTGCTGAACGCCAAGGAGACCACTCTGGCTGCCCAAAAGCAGCAGGCTATCCGGGAAGCCTTCAAGGACTGGATCTGGAAAGATCCGGAGCGCCGCCAGACTCTGGTGCGCCAGTACAACGAAGAAATGAACTCCACCCGTCCCCGTGAGTATGATGGCAGCCACATTACCTTTGGCGGCATGAACCCGGCCATTACCCTGCGGGAACATCAGAAAAGCGCTATCGCCCATGTGCTGTATGGCGGTAATACCCTGTTGGCGCACGAGGTGGGAGCGGGCAAAACATTTGAGATGGTAGCTGCTGCTATGGAAGCCAAACGCCTGGGCTTGTGCCAGAAATCTCTTTTTGTGGTTCCAAACCACCTGACCGAGCAGTGGGCGTCGGAGTTTCTGCGCCTCTATCCCTCCGCAAATATCCTTGTCACAACCAAAAAGGACTTTGAGACCCATAACCGCAAGAAGTTCTGCGCCCGTATCGCGACCGGTGACTACGATGCCATCATCATGGGACACAGCCAGTTTGAGCGTATCCCCATCAGCCGGGAGCGTCAAGAACGGCTTCTCTATGAACAGATCGACGAGATCACCGAGGGAATCGCAGAGGTGCAGGCCAGTGGCGGCGAGCGTTTTACCGTCAAGCAGCTGGAGCGTACCAAGAAATCGTTGGAGGCCAGACTGGAAAAGCTGCAAGCCGAGGGGCGAAAAGACGATGTGGTAACCTTCGAGCAGCTGGGTGTGGACCGGCTGTTCGTGGACGAGGCCCACAACTATAAAAACCTGTTTCTATACACAAAAATGCGGAATGTGGCAGGCTTATCCACATCGGACGCGCAGAAATCCTCCGATATGTTTGCCAAGTGCCGCTATATGGATGAGATCACCGGAAACCGTGGCGTGATTTTTGCCACCGGAACCCCGGTCAGCAACTCCATGACCGAGCTTTACACCATGCAGCGTTACCTTCAGTATGAACGCCTGCAAGAGCTGAACATGACCCACTTCGACTGCTGGGCTTCCCGATTTGGGGAGACCGTCACAGCATTGGAGCTGGCACCGGAGGGAACCGGCTACCGGGCAAGAACGAGATTCAGCAAGTTCTTTAACCTGCCTGAGCTGATGAACCTGTTCAAAGAAGTGGCCGACATTAAGACTGCTGATCAGTTAAATCTCCCTACCCCGGAAGTGGAATACCACAACATCGTGGCACAGCCTACTGAACATCAGCAGGAAATGGTCAAGGCCCTTTCGGAGCGCGCATCGCAGGTACACAGTGGAACCGTTGACCCATCAGAGGACAATATGCTCAAAATTACCTCGGATGGCCGTAAGCTGGGGCTTGACCAGAGGATCGTCAACCAGATGCTCCCAGATGAACCCGGCACAAAGGTCAATCAGTGCGTAGAGAACATCATGCAGATCTGGCGGGATGGCGAAGCTGACAAGCTGACCCAGCTGGTGTTTTGCGACATTTCTACACCACAGGCAAAAGCTCCTGCAAGCAAGGCGGCGAAAACACTGGATAATCCACTGCTTCACGCATTGGAAGGCGCTGTGCCTCTGCCGGAGCAGGAACCGGCATTTACGGTATATGACGATATTCGTCAGAAACTCATTGTCCAGGGGATGCCTGCCGACCAGATCGCTTTTATCCATGAAGCCAATACCGAAGTGCGGAAAAAGGAGCTGTTCTCCAAAGTTCGTACCGGTCAGGTGCGTGTACTTATGGGCAGCACTGCCAAGATGGGCGCAGGCACCAATGTGCAGGACCGTCTGGTGGCACTTCATGATCTGGATTGTCCGTGGAGACCCGGAGACCTCGCCCAGCGCAAGGGCCGTATCGAGCGCCAAGGCAACCAGAATCCCCTTGTCCATGTGTACCGCTATGTGACCGAAGGAACCTTTGACGCATACCTCTGGCAGACGGTGGAGAATAAGCAGAAATTCATTTCCCAGATCATGACTTCTAAATCGCCGGTGCGCTCCTGCGATGATGTGGATGAAACCGCCCTCAGTTTTGCCGAGATCAAGGCTCTGTGCGCCGGAGACCCCCGTATCAAAGAGCGTATGGATTTGGATGTGGAAGTATCCCGCCTGAAGCTGATGAAAGCCGACCACCAGAGCAAGCAGTATCGTCTGGAGGACCAGCTGCTCAAATACTTCCCGGAGGAGATTGAAAAGCACAAGGGCTTTATCAAGGGCTTTGAATCTGATCTGGAGGTTTTGGCAGCTCACCCGCACCCGGAGGACGGCTTTGCCGGTATGGAGATCCGTGGAGATCTGCTGACCGATAAGGAGAACGCCGGTGCTGCCCTTTTGGATGCCTGCAAGGAGGTCAAAACCTCCGATCCGGTACAGATCGGCAGCTACCGGGGCTATGCCATGTCCGTGGAATTTTCCGCTTGGAAACAGGAATATACGCTCCTGTTGAAAGGCCAGATGACCCACAGGGCAACCCTTGGTACAGACCCTCGCGGAAATCTTACCCGCATCGACAATGCCCTCGCCCAGATGCCACAGCGTCTGGAGGCGGCAAAGGCCCAGCTGGATAACCTTTGTCAGCAGCAGGCTGCCGCAAAGGAGGAAGTTGGAAAGCCATTCCTTTATGAAGAAGAACTGAGAAGCAAAAACGCCCGTCTGGTGGAGCTGGATACCCTGCTCAACATCGACGGAAAGGGACCGGCACACGATGAAGCTGTCGTTGCCAAAAGCACACGGCCTTCGGTATTGGATCATCTGAAACGCCCGGTGCCGCCCCGCAGTACTGACAAGAAACCAAAACAACATGAGGAGGTGCGATAACATGAATACCAACGATTTGAATATGGCCCTTTATGAAAAGATGGCCGCTGAGCAGGACAAATACAGGGACTGGCTGAAAAGCCAGCCCCCGGAAGAAATTCTGCACCACACCTATGAGTACACCATCCGTGAGGACATCGTGATGGCGATGGAGGAACTGGAGCTGACCGATGCCCAGGCAGAGGCGCTTTTGGAATCTCCCTCGCCGCTGGCGGATGTGTACCGCTATTTTGAAAAGCTGGAGACCGGCCACATGGATGTGATCCGGGACAGCATTGAAAGCCGTGCCAATGATGTGTGCAGAGCTAAAGAGGAACTGCGAACAACACCGGTCTATCCCCACTCTGCCGCCTATGCGAGAGAACATGGGGAGCTGGAGCAGTACCGAGCTTTCAACAATGTAAATCTCCAATGCAAGGAGTCCATTGAAGCGGCGGTGCGGGAACACTTCGACGGAATGTATCTCAGTCACGATGCGGCAAAGGGTGTGATCGAGACCTATGGCATGGAGCGTGTGGCTTTGGTTCTGGCCAACACCGTCCAGCTTCAGGACTGGGATGGGCGCTACTCCCGACGCAATAAGGAATGGGCTAAGACCATTCCCAACGAGAACCCCGAAACCGTCCGTTGTGGTTATGTCCTGAACAGCCACCCTGCTGTACTGGATGGCTTTATTGATCTGGTGCGTGAAGAACAGCAGCGTAGCCGTACTCAGGGAGAAAAACTGCAACCGTCCCGTCCCTCAGTACGGGATAAGCTCAAACAGGAGCTGCCGGCCCATAAGCCCGCCGCCTCAAAGAAACGGGAGCCGGAGCGATAACTATGGCAAAGCGTAAGCGGGATATGCAATTAAACTTTAGAGTTTCAGCGGAGGAGCTTGCTGTGATTGAGCAAAAAATGTCTCAGTTTGGAACCTCCAACCGTGAAGCCTATCTAAGAAAAATGGCGCTGGATGGGTATGTAGTCAAGCTGGAGCTGCCGGAGCTGAAGGAGCTTGTTTCCCTGATGCGCCGAAGCAGCAACAACTTAAACCAGCTGACCCGTAAAGTGCATGAGACTGGGCGGGTTTATGATGCTGACTTGGAGGATATATCCCAGCGGCAGGAACAGTTATGGGAGGGCGTAAAGGAAATCCTTACCCAGCTTTCCAAACTTTTATAACGGGGATAGATACTCCATTTGCGGAGGGAGGAACGGCATTACTTCGCTGCTCCTCTCTCCGCTTTTTCTTTTTATCGGTATCCTTGTCTTTTGCCTGCCCATGCCGGATAATATGATTAGAAAAGATACCAAGAACGCTGCAAGGAGGAAATGACATGAAGATTTTGAAAGGGCTTTTGATGATTATAACTGCACCGGTCATTTTGGTTCTGACACTTTTTGTCTGGCTCTGCACAGGGCTGATCTACATATCCGGTCTGGTGCTCGGCCTGTTCAGTACCGTGATTGCTCTGCTTGGTGTGGCTGTGCTGCTTACCTATTCCCCGCAGAATGGTGTGATTTTGCTGGTTATGGCATTTTTGATTAGCCCTATGGGGCTGCCGTTGGCTGCAATCTGGCTGATGGGTAAGGTGCAGAGTTTGAAATTTGCAATTCAGGAGTTGGTTTATGGATAAAAATACGCAAAACCATAAAAATGCCAGACACCGTCTGTTAAATTTGGAAAGAGAAACTATATATCCACGACTTTACTTTTGAACTAATATCGCGTATAATATTAGTGCGAAAGGAAGTGATATGATGGGACAATTTGAACAGCTGGATCAGATGCTAACAGAACAAGAAGGAATGCTGCGAACATCGCAGGTCGTATCTTCTGGAATTTCAAAGCCGGTATTTTATGATTATGTGCGTTCACGAGATTTGGATAGAGTCGCACATGGGATTTATCTGTCCAAAGATTCCTGGGTGGATGCCATGTATCTGCTTCATTTGCGATTTGAACAAGCAGTATTTTCACATGAAACAGCTTTATTTTTTCACGATCTGACAGATCGTGAACCAATAGAATATACAGTTACGGTCAAAACTGGATGCAATCCAAGCAAAATGAAAGCAGAAGGCATTCAAGTTTTTACGATTAAAGCAGACTTACATGATGTAGGACTTACAACAGCGAAAACTCCGTTCGGGCATACTGTGCCGGTTTATGATATGGAGCGAACAATCTGTGATTTGCTCAGAAGCCGTAGCAGAATTGAAATTCAGACCTTTCAGGGAGCACTGAAAGCGTATGCCCGTAGAAAAGATAAGAACCTGCGAGCTTTAATGCAATATGCTGGGATGTTCAAGGTGGAAAAAATTTTACGACAGTATTTGGAGGTACTTTTATGATAAAAACAGCAAGACAGCTTAAAGATTTAATACGAAACCTTTCCAGAGAAAAATCCGCAGATGCTCAGATTTTAATGAGGAACTACATGATGGAGCGTTTTTTGGAGCGTATTTCTCTTTCTGAGTATCGTGATAAGTTTATCTTGAAGGGTGGTATGTTGGTAGCGGCTATGGTTGGATTGGATGCCCGCTCTACGATGGATTTGGATGCAACCATAAAAGGAGCTAATGTTAATGTGGAGGATATTGAGAATCTAATTTCATCAATCGTAACTGTTCCGATTGATGATGGTGTTAAATTTCAGCTGAAAAGTATTTCGGAGATTATGGATGAAGCAGAGTATCCGGGGATTCGTGTCAGCATGAGTACAACATTCGATGGTGTAGTGACCCCTTTGAAAATTGATATTTCTACGGGAGATGCAATCACTCCAAGAGAGGTTCGGTATTCATTCAAACTTATGCTGGAAGATCGCTCCATTGATATTTGGGCTTATAATTTAGAAACTGTGCTGGCAGAAAAACTGGAAACCATTATTACTAGAACCACAACCAATACCCGCATGAGAGATTTCTACGATATTTACATTTTAGAACAGCTGCATGGAACCACGCTGAACCCGAAAATTTTACATGATGCGCTTCTGGCAACTGCTCATAAACGGGGATCGGAGAAGTATCTTAACCAGGCTGAAGAAGTTTTTGACGAAGTGGAAAATGATTCGGTTATGCAAAAACTTTGGGAGGCATACCGTAAAAAGTTTTCTTATGCTTCTGATTTGGAATGGGATGTGATTATGAAAGCAATTCGCAGGTTATATGTTCTTTGTGAGAAGGGCATCAGCTTATGAAAAAGCATGGACACTATTGTAAAGTTTGTGGTGAATACAAAGCCAACGAAAATTTTTCAGGCAAAGGTCATGCATCCCACATTTGTAAATCCTGTGCTTCGCTACCAGCAGAAAAGCAGGCTGAACTGATGACACTGAATCGTCTTTTGAATCTTCCATGGAGGCTATCGAAAGAGCAGTTGTCCTGGCTGAAAAATCGACTAAAGAATAGGCGGCCTGATGTCCGTGCATTGGCGCAAGAGCAATATGAAATGAGATTTCCACCAAGACACTTAGAAGATGATGAGTTCAATTTTTTCGATGAAGAAAGTTTTATAGAATAGTGAAAGCGGTCTGCTATGGCAGGCCGTTTTCTTTTCGGGAAGGAGGTCTGACCTATGGCAACCACAAGAATCATGCCGCTTCATGTCGGCAAGGGCCGCACAGAAAGTCGGGCGATCAGTGACATCATCGACTATGTGGCCAATCCCAAAAAAACAGATAATGGCAGGCTCATTACCGGCTATGCGTGTGACAGCAGGACTGCGGATGCAGAGTTCCTTCTGGCAAAGCGGCAGTACCTTGCCGCGACCGGACGAGTGCGAGGTGCGGATGATGTGATCGCCTATCATGTGCGCCAGTCGTTCCGCCCCGGTGAGATCACACCGGAGGAAGCCAATCGGCTGGGTGTGGAATTTGCCAAGCGATTCACCAAGGGCAATCATGCCTTTGTGGTCTGCACCCACATAGACAAGTCGCACATTCACAATCACATTATCTGGTCATCGGTCAGCTTAGAATATGACCGGAAATTCCGAAACTTTTGGGGCAGCACCAAGGCAGTCCGACAGTTAAGTGACACCATCTGCGTCGAAAACGGACTATCCATTGTGGAGAATCCGAAACCTCACGGAAAGAGCTATAACAAGTGGCTGGGCGATCAGGCAAAGCCCTCTCACCGAGAGCTGCTGCGTGTAGCGATTGACAACGCATTATCACAAAGTCCTGCTAATTTTGAGGAACTGCTGAAGCTGCTAAAAGAGTCCGGCTGTGAAGTATCAAAGCGCGGAAAATCGTATCGTTTGAAACTCCCCGGCTGGGAGAAAGCCGCCCGAATGGACAGCCTGGGCGAAGGATATGGATTAGATGATTTGCAGGCGGTTCTCTCCGGGAAGAAAGCGCATACCCCACGAAAGAAAATAGTTACACAGGCAGAGACGCAGAAGGTCAATCTGCTGGTGGACATTCAGGCAAAATTGCAGGCTGGAAAAGGTGCTGGCTATGCTCGATGGGCCAAGGTGTTCAACCTCAAGCAGATGGCGCAGACCATGAATTACTTGTCAGAGAATAACCTGCTGGAGTATGCGGTTTTGGAAGAAAAGGCTGCGGCTGCCACGGCACATCACAATGAACTTTCGGCGCAGATCAAAGCGGCTGAAAAGCGCATGGCAGAGATTGCTGTTCTGCGTACTCACATTGTAAATTATGCCAAGACCCGTGAGGTCTATGTGGCATACCGCAAGGCAGGCTACTCTAAGAAATTCCGGGAGGAACATGAGGAAGAAATTCTGCTCCACCAGGCTGCTAAGAATGCCTTTGATGAGATGGGCGTCAAGAAGCTGCCCAAGGTCAAAGAGTTACAGACGGAGTACGCGAAATTGCTGGAAGAAAAGAAAAAGACCTATGCCGAGTACCGGCGTTCCCGTGAGGAAATGCGGGAGCTTTTAACGGCAAAGGCCAATGTGGATCGAGTGCTGAAAATGGAGGTAGAACAGGATGTTGAAAAAGAAAAAGACCACGGCCAGCGATAAGCTGGTCCTGGTCAAAAGCGTTCGTAGAACGCGCAGCCACAGAATGAAATTCTGTGTTCAAAGGGGCTTGGGGGCACTGCCCTCAACAAGCAGTTTGTGGCGAAATGGATAGCCACAAGCATTGCTTGCCACAATATGCTGCGCATAAAATGAAAAACTAACGACGGGACGCTTACTGCCTCCTATCGTTAGTTTTCTGTGTTTAAGCGACTTATAAAACCAATCAGCATAATCAAATCGTCATCTGACATCTTTCTCATTCCGTCCAAAGCCTTCTTGATAAGCTGAGGGTTATTTTCCTGTGCATCAAAAAATTGAAGCGGTGTGATTTCAAAATACTCACAGATGTTGAGGAACTGCTTCATAGACGGCATAGAACGCCCAGAGGAAATCGCCTGAATATAGCTTCTGTTCTGCCCTAACTCCATGCTCATCTGATATTCTGAAACACCTTTTTTCAATCGCAATTCTGTGATCCGATTGCGGATAAATTCTTCGTCCATACGCTCACCTCTCTGCTCTTTTAGCATAGCAGAAAGCAATTCTTGATACTTCGTATGTATTGTGTTATAATTTTATAATACAACCTTTATACGCATTATTATTTGCGTTATTTTTGCTTTATATGCGTAATCAAGGCAGTTATCAAGGGTGATTTATATGAATCAGTATGCCTGCGCCATTACCGGCCACCGACCAACAAGATTTTGCTTTGGATATAATGAGGAAGATCCCCTATGCCAAAAATTAAAAGAATGTCTCCTGGAGCAGTTTCGGATACTTCATGACGAGAAATTTGTCCGTACTTTTTTTGTCGGCGGTGCTCTTGGTGTGGATATGTGGGCTGGAGAACAGCTGCTGACATTGAGGGCACAAACGGGATACGAAGATATTAAAATTGTCGTTGTAGTTCCCTTCATCGGTTATGACTCTAAATGGCCGGATCAGAGTAGACATAGATTGAAAAAGCTGATCCAAAACGCAAACGATTCCATTGTTATTTCACATTCTGCGGATGTTTCCAGTTATAAAAAAAGGAATTACTATATGGTCGATCATGCAGAGTACCTTATCGGTGTGTTTGATAATCAGAAAAAGCTGCGCTCAGGTACATCACAGACAGTCAACTATGCCTTGCATCAGGGAAAAGTAATCACTCTGATCCATCCAGACACTATGGAGATAACAGCCCCTGCGCCTTAACAAATTCACAAAAATTTTTCATTAGCATTTCCAACAAAATATTTTCATTGAAGGGGTGCTGTGATATAATAAGATATAAAACTACGCTCAGAACAAATGGTGCCGCTATGAACAAATATATTGGACAGCAATTTGCTGCTTTAAGATACGAAAAAAATATTTTGGTTGTTGAAGAAACTACATCTGCTGGTGGATGCGGCTCCTTCAACGCGGCTTCTTCATGTCCTGCGTCAGCCTGTCTTTATGACAGTGCGGCGTGGGGCTTTTTTATTGTTTGAAAAGAGTATGAAAAGAGAAATACCAGCAGGTATTTGCGTGAGGAGGAAGTAGAATGAACAGTGAACAGATCACAGCATTTTTGCAAGAGCATTGGTACATTGCCTCGGTGCTCATCGGGGCCGTGATTTTAATTGGGGCGATCCGCAACTGGAACTGGCTCTGCGACCCCACTGGTACGCGGGATGCCCACCGCCACAGCAGAGGATACCGGCGGGTGGTGTTCTTCCTGCTGGGCGTCCTTTTGATCGTGGTGAGCATCTGGGGATTTGTGCTGAAATTGAAATAAGAGGTATATCTATGAAACTGAATTGTAAACGCATTGATTTTACATATACACCCGGTGAGGAAATCTTCAACTTTCCCGAGGAATCGGGACTACCCTTTATCTTCGATGTAGAGGAAGAACTGACCGGCGATCCTGCTGTCATGGATGCGGTGGGAGAAATGCTGGATGAGGCGGAGAAATTGGCGGAGAAGGCCAAAGCCGCCATCAAAGCGGCGCTGGCAGACGAGGACAGCCGCTACCATAGCGTTGTGACATTTTTCATGGAGTTCCATCGGGACGATGTAGGCCCGGATATTGTGGCGGAACTTTTTCCGGGAACCGACCCAGCCAAACTGTCCTTTGCTGAGATGGTTGACTTTTTGAAGCTCAAGCGGTTCGGCAGTCTGGTGGATAGCGAGATGAACCAGCAAGTTTTCATTCTGGATCTGTCCTTTAACCCGGAGATTACCGACGAACTGATGGTAATCTACTTTGATTTGAACAAGGAGATTTTCTGTATCACACATGAGAGCTGAGCGTGACTGACATACACGAGGAAAGGAGCAATCCCTATGAAAGCATTTGACCCCAATTACAAGCTGCTGGACGAGATGTATCAGGACGATTACTATCCTGCTTTTCTGGTGGACAAGGTAAAGGACGAGCTTCAGAAGGTCATCGCCCTGCTGGAGAGTGGCGAAACCGACACCGAAGTGGTGCAGGAAACGCTGGACGAGGCGGTCTGCGGCATCAATGATCTCCAGGAGGAGTTTGACGAGAACGACAGCGAGATCGAAACGGTGGCGCGGGAATGTATTGCGGCAACCGTGGCCTACATTCTGGAGTGGTTTGGCATCCCCATTGACACCGAGGAGGCCATCCGGGAACGGGACTGGTGAACCCTATGGCAGAAAAAGAACTGGCCCTTTGTGATGAGTGCGGAAGCCTGTTTTTCAAAGGCTCCTCACAGATGATGGGGCTGTGCCAGAATGTGCCCATGTTCTCTATGGCTACCCGAATTGTGACCATCATTTTCAGGATGGCCGGTGTGTGAACTGCTATTGGGACGGCTCAAAGAGTGTGTACATCAAGAAGCAGAATCAACAGGAGGAAACTGATATGCCTACAACTGAATGGCTGAACAAATACGAAGCAATCAAGGATAAATTGACCTGTAAAGATGACTTGGAGGCCCATTTCACAGAGAAAGTGATTGGGAACATGGCGGTGGATGTGCTGGACATCGGCACCGTCCATTTCCCCACCGGGCAGATTTTCGCCTGTGATCCGCTGGTGGAACTGGAGGACACTCTGCCGTTCCTTCAAACGATCCCCGCCGGAACTTATCCCGTAAAAATCTGCGTGGTGCCCAGCGAACAATACGGCGACCGCTACGCCTGCGTCAAGGTAGAGGTCAACCAGGAAAAACCTGTCCGCTATGAGCTGGGCATGGTGGGCAACGAGGATCTGGACGAGGAACTGGGCGAGGACGAGTATTTTGGCTTTGGCGTAGACGCCGGGATGGGCTGCGTTGCGGACATCCAGACCCAGGCGGCCTTCAAGGCATACTGGGCCAAGCGGCTGGAGGAGGACCCTGACATTGACCCCTATAACAACCTGTTCTGCGACTTGCTGGAGGAAAACGCCAAAGCTCACCCCAAATATCAGGGGGACTGCGGCGACTGGCTCAACTGGACAGTGCCGGACACGGACTGCAACCTGCCCATCTTTGCCTCTGGCTGGGGTGACGGCTACTATCCCGTCTACTTTGGGTATGACGCAAAGGGCGAAGTCTGCGCCGTGTATGTGCGGTTCATCGACATTGAAGCCAGTTATCAAGAACAGGATTAAAAATGTGACAGAACAAAGGAGAACACTATGAAAGACCTTTGCCAATACGGAAACCGACCGGAGGACGAATGGGAAATCTTGCCCTGGATACCTGACCCGCGCCCGCCCTTCAAAATTTGGGTGAAGCTGGAGCAGATCGCGCCATTCTTTCTCATTCCCCACCACCCCTATGCAATCTCCCTTCTGCTGAAAATCAGCGATGGGTTTCGGGCAGAAGAATTCTGCCGGCTGGGACTGACCGGCAGCAGCGGAGACTGGGAACGGCTGGTCCGGGGCGTGATCCGGGAGTTTGAGGAAAATAACAGCGGCGTGGATCTGTTTCACTTCGACTCCGACGAAGATGTGTTCTGCGTGTACTCCCAATACATCGACGATTTGATGCTACTGTCCAAAATGATCCGGGCGGCCTGTGACAATGAAAAAACGATGGGGACTTATCTGGGTATAGGTGAGGTGGAAGATGAGAAATAAGGAGCAGGAGATGGCATGGCGAAAAGTAATAGAAGCCTGCATGGAGGATGTGAAACACCACTTCGATGACATCCAGCAGGCCATTGAGTTTGGCTGCTACATCCAGCCGGACAACTACTTTGTGTCCTACATCTTTGCCACGGACTCGCAATTAGAGACGGCGCGGCAGAGCGGCCTGACGGAACAGATCAATTCCTATCACAGAGAGCAGCTGATAAAGAGTCATTACCCCATTGAGGGAATCAAGGACTGCACCTTTGCCTCACAGGAGGAATGTGACCGGGAATTTGGCGGGAATTGGTATTACTATTTCAAATGATACGATGAAGGGATCGAGATGATCGAGTACATCAAGCTCTTTTGGGCGGGCGCACCAGAGGGTGAACCATCGGTCATCCTCTATGAAGTGGATACCGAAAATGAGCGGCTGGCCCTCCGCTCCATTGACATCTTTGCGGATGGCCGCACCCGCAACATCCCTGACCTTTACGACGGTGTCATCGAGATCACGCCGATCCCCACCGTGGAGGAATTGAACGCCCATGTCTGGGGCGAGGAATTCCACGCCTGCATCATAGAGCAGGCGGAATTTGAGGCCATCTGGGAAACTCACACCTATGATGGAGCGTTAAAGTAGCCAGGAGGAGACACTATGAACAAACCTATAAAAGCCAAAAATCTGCCGTTGTTCTCCATCATTGACCTGAACCAGCTGCGCCGGGAAAACCATCTGGAGGGCACAGAAGTGACAGACTTTTTCACGGAAAGGGATGGAAAAGTCTATCTTCTCATGGAACAGCCGTCCGAAACACAGGGTAAGGACTGGCTCAGCACTCCTTCCACCTATACCGCAGTGGAAATCCAGCTGGATTGGGCGGAACAGCGGGTGCTGGAAACGACGCTGTTTCCTCTTGGCCTCTTGAAGTTCCAGTTCCATTATTTGCGGCCCGCAGGTGACCACTTCCTCCTGCTGGGGGCAAGATGCGCCTATCGGGAAAACGGCCCCGACCAGAACGCCTGGATCGTCAGCCGGGACGGAGCTGTGCTGTCCCGTTTCTGCCTGGGGGATGGCATTCAAGACTGTGTGGTAAAAAAAGATGGCACCATCATTACCAGCTACTTTGACGAAGGTGTATTTGGTAATTACGGTTGGGATGAACCTCTGGGTGCTTGCGGTCTGATTGCATGGACATCGGAGGGAACTCCTCTCTGGAAGAATGAGAACTATTCCATCTATGACTGCTACGCCATCAGCCTGGACGAAGAAGAAAACCTGTGGTTTTATTATTACGATGAATTCCGGCTGGTGCGGACGAACTTCAAAGAGGACTTTGTATTTGAACTGCCAATCGAAGGAAGCGGAGCTTTTTCTGTTGCCCCGTCCGGCAATACCTTCCTGTTTCAAGGCGGATACCAGCAACGGGATAAATTCTACTTCCTTACCGCTCATGGTGATCACCTTGGGAAAAAACAGGAGGCTATTCCCACCTGTGACGGAAACAAGGTCGCTGTGGAGCAGTGCAGCCTGCTTCGCAGCCGGATGTTGTTCCTTGGAAAAGATGGTGTGCTCTATGGAGGTATTTGGGGGAGCGATGGCCAATGAAACAGTCTGATATTTATACCGAGGCTCTGACCTGTCTGCGCTCCATCCTTCTGGCAGACCATCCAGAGTTCCAAAACTGGATCGACTGGTTGGAGCGGGACATTCAGGACTGGAACCAGCGGCGGGAGGTTGCCCACCATCTTCGGGCATACGGAGGTATGGGCTCGTTCAACGACCTGCCCAGTATGCGTGGAAATCACGACTATATTTTCGACTTTCTCAAGTCCGTGTGCTATGCCTTCGGCCATCTTTATGGCAAACGGGAAGGCATTTCTCCGGAGGCATTGATGGAGGAGTGCCTGCACGATGTAGAGCAGGCAGCCTATCACCCCCATAAGGCACTGAACCAAGCCATTGCCCAGCACTTGATGCAGGGCGATTTACAGGAAAACCTGGATAGGCTGTAGGAGGACTTGTTATGAACAAAAGACTATTCCGCACCCAATTCAATCAAATGGAAAACATCGAGAAGCAGGTGCTGATGGAGAGCCTGGCTGCCCGTTATGATATGACCTTTCTCGGTCTACATACTTTTGACCGCTGGGGCCAGAGCTGCACCACCGGCATCTTCAAGAAAGATGGTCGGGAGTTCGTCTTTGTCCCCGGCGATACCGTCACCCTGGGCTGGGAGCAGTTTGCCGTGGGACTGAATCAGGAGAGCTGGGAGGAATTGGAGTATCTGTTCCGGGAATGGGAAATGGAGCGGGACCCGGAGGAGATGATTCGGGAAAGCATGGCTCCTGTTCGGCAGGTGGCCATTGGACCCATGCTGGTGGGCCGGGAGCTGGAGGAAATTAACTGGGAGCCAGTCAAACTGGAGGACCCACGACTGCGCTCGGAATGGTTGGAAGATTTTCGCCAATTCGCTTTGACCGACAGGGACAGTCTTACTCTGGCAGGTCGTGCCCGTTTCGAACGGGATAGTGACAGCTGGCAGGTCAGCCTCTATCACGAGGTGGACTATCTGGACTTTCAAAACCGGCTGCAAAAACAGGGCTTCTCCCTGCCCACGGCGGACGAGTGGGCCTACTTGTGTGGCGGCGAGTGCCGGACCCTGTTCCCATGGGGAGATGGGTTAGACTACTCCATGCGTCTGCGCTGGTTTGAGGATATGGATGAGGATGAGAACCGGCCTTATGACATGGAGGAACCCAACTTCTTCGGCCTGTCTATCGCCTACGATCCCTATATGCGGGAAGTGGTGCAGGCTGATAGACTTACCACCTGCGGCGGTGACGGCGGGTGCAATATCTGCGGCGGGCTGGGCCCATTTCTCGGTTTCCTACCCTGTTCGCCCCACTGTAAGCCGGAAGTGCAGGAGGACAAGGAACTAAACGGAGATTATGACTTCTACCGGCCCATTATCCGGGTGGAGAACCATGATTGACAATAGAAGCTTGATACGAAATAAAGAAAGAGAGGTGCCGACATGGGAGCATGGGGTATAAAAGCATTAGAGCGTGACGAAGGGCTGGATGTACTGGACATCCTCAAAAATGAATATGTACCGGAGCATCCGGTAATGGATCTGGGCGAGATGATTGAACTGATGAAAGAGGAAGTCATGCTGGGATCTGACTTCTCACAAATCGACTTTCTCTTTGACAATACTGCGATGGCTCTGGCGGAGCTGTATTTTCAATGGAAGGATAACGGCAAGCTGGACTACGATCATGAAGAAGCTATATGGGATAAAGTCACCGGTTTCACAGCATCCAAAGAAGCACTTGCTTTCCTGCTGCGGCAGCTCACCGACATCAAAAACGAGGTGCCGGACGAGGACGGCATCCGTGAGATTATGGATCTTTGGAAGAACGAGGATAGCGGTGAGATCGCTCCTGCGTGGTTGGAACACTTGAATCAGCTCATTGATCGACTGGATTCAGAACAGGAGGCACGACAAATGTATATCAAAAAATACTGGGGCAACTTTATTGGCGGTTCCGATGACAGTCTGAACCTTGTGGCATTTTTAGAGGATCAGAAAAAGGAGGAGATCCCCCTCAGCGAGATTTTCGCCAAGATCGGTCTGGACAAGCAGAACTGGGACTTTCGCCAAACCGTGGAGTACCTGGAGTTTACACATTCCGATGGCGTGGAAATGGACTTCCACTTCGCCATTGATGTGGTCACCGACCTGGCCGCCATCCTGCTGGAGTGCAGCGTCAGTGGCAGTGTAAACCTTCAGGATCTGGACGAGTACAACACCCCCATCCGCCGTATCCGCATCACTGCTACGCCGGAGGAGCACGAGGCCATGGACAAGGCCCTGGCGGACTTTGCCCAATCCCCCCTGACCTATGACCTCCATGAAATGATGGACGACGAGGAGATTCAGGAGATGGCACATCATGTGGAGGCGCTGCGGAAGGAACTGTACGAGGCCGCTGGCCGCAACCGGGACTACCATGTGAAAGCGGAGGATGTGAAATCTCTGCTCCCTGACTGGAAGGGTGCCGATGGCTGCATCGCCACCAACCGCATCACAGTAGAGGGCCGCAAGGTGGGTTACTGCTATCGTGAGATTCCAGACGGTAACTGGGACAGCGGCTGGCGCTTCACTGCCGGTGACGAGAGCGATGAGTACATGGACGACCCCAACAATGCCGGGATTTACAAGCTGAACACAATTTGCAACGACGATCCCGACATCATTTCTCTGCTGAACACCCCCGCCCCCTGCGCCTTTGAGCGGGATGAGAACGGTGTGTTCCAGCAGATCAAAGACTGGAAACCGGATGAGGACGAGGAGGACCCTGATATGGACATTTTGAAGCAGTGCCAGAAGTGGCATGAGGAGAGCAAACAACATAAAATTATTGATGCGCTGGAGGCCATCCCCGCCGAGGAGCGTACCCCTGAGATGGACAGTGAGTTAGCCCGTGCCTATAACAATCTGGCAGACCCACATAAGCCAACTTGCAAAGAAATGCTCAAAAAGGCCCTCGCTCTGCTAAAGCCCCATGAGGAATACTTCGAGGACGATTATTACTGGAACTTCCGCATGGGTTACTCCTACTTTTATCTGGATCAGGAGGGCCGGGCTCTGCGATATTTTGAAAAGGCATTGGAAGTCCGCCCTGGTGACGATGACACCAAAGAGTTTATCGACCGGTGCAAGCAGGGTATTTCTCTGCCGCAGTTCTGGGAGTGCTTCCGAGAGCGGACAGAGAACTGGTGGGAAACCTTTGCCGAGATGGAAGCAGAATTGCGCCAGATGATGGATGAGGACAAAGATCATACCCGCGGCGCAGAACTCGTGGCCCAAATGGAGGACACCCTGAATCTGGTTTTTGATGAAATTTCCTTCGAGCTGGGCTTCAATGGCGAAAAGCATGAGCTGATCCTCACCCCGGAGGGTAATAAGGTCAAGCTGTTTGAGCTGGTCTACTTCCAGAAACACGCCCCAAAGGAGGTGCTGGAGCACTGGAACATCCTTGTGGGCCGTCAGCCCTCCCAGAATATCGGCCTGCGTACCGACGACAGCTGGGACATCTCCGGTGAGGATGTGCAGATCTGGCTGGAGGAACAGGGCGAAAACAGTTTCAACATCTCCGCCTACTGTGAAAAGCTGCTGCCTATGCTCCGGGAGGCGGAAGGCCGAGTCTGGTGGATGCTCACCACCCTCACCGATCAGATACTGGGCGAGATCCCCCACATGAGATACATAGACAGTTTTGATGTGCTGGAGGAACCCAAGGCAGAGCCGTCCTTCCTCCTGTCCCAGCTGCCCGACAAACTGCGGGAGCAGGGCCTGGAGCTCTCCACCGATCCGGAGGCCTATCTGGAGAGCTATCTTGGCTACGAAATGAAACCCAATGAAGACCCCAACGCCGATTGGCGGCTGGATGTAATGGCCGGTTCCACCTGCTGTGTGCCGCTCATCAACGGCTATCTGAATGCCGACAACGACTTTATGGACGATCTCCATGCCGACGGAGCGGTAGCGGGCTTTTTCTGCTATCCCCTGGATACCTTGCGGGAGGAGGAAGGATCGGAAAAGATTTTCGACTTCCGGGACAAGCTGGAGGAATTGTTCACCACCGTGGACGGATCGGAGATGCTCGCCCTCATCGGCGGGGCCACCGGCCTCTACTGTGGCTATGTGGACTTCATCGCCTGGGACATCCGAGAGGCGCTGAACATGGCGAAAGAGTTCTTTGAAGGCACGGATATCCCATGGGCCATCTTCCACACCTTCCGCCGTGAAGCCGGTTCTGTACCTCTAAAGCAACAAGATGATGGGACAGAAACTGAAAATCAGGATGACGAGTTGGATGAAACGCTTACGGGCATGGACTATATTCCTTATACCCAACAGGACGCCGAAGCATTCTTCGCTCAGCTGGAGCAGTGGAACGACGAGGACGAGTACACCCGCTGCATCCAGGCACTCAATGCCATCCCAGAGGACTGGAGGAACTATCGCACCGCCTACGCCCTGGCACGGGCGCTGGAGAACTACGCCATCATCGGGGACCATGATGAGGGTACTTTGAAATTCAAGAGAGACAAAGCCCTCCAGAGGGCCATTGAGGTGCTGGAGTCCGTCCGGGAGGAAGGTCAGGACAAGGCGGAGTGGAATATGCGGATGGCCTACGGCTATCAGTATCTCTATGGTCAGGAGGAAAAGGCCATTCCCTACGCCCAGCGGTGGGCAGAGCTGGACCCGGAGGATGAAAATGCCCCGGCGGTAATTCGGGAGTGTAAGGCGGAGATCCGGAAACGCCAGCGCAGCCGGAAGAAGAAGGCCAAATTCGTGCCCGGTGATACCCCATTTGAGGGTTTCGACCTCACCAACTTCTGGGATGATAATTGGTATGCACTGAAAGAATATGTCAGTGATCCGCCTTCCGATGAGCTGATTGCCAGCGTGGAGGAGGAACTGGGCTACAAGCTGCCCGCCGCCTACATCTGGCTGATGAAGCAGCACAACGGCGGCATTCCGGTGAACACCTGCTATCCCTGCGATGAGCCTACCTGTTGGTCAGATGATCATGTGGCCATCACCGGCATTTTCGGAATCGGACGGGAAAAGAGCTGCTCCCTCTGTGGAGAGCTTGGCAGCCAGTTTATGATCGCTGAGTGGGAGTATCCTGCCATCGGTGTGGCCATCTGCGACTGTCCAAGCGCCGGACACGATATGATTTTCCTGGACTACCGGGCTTGCGGCCCTCAGGGAGAGCCTGCGGTAGTCCATGTGGATCAGGAAAATGACTATAAAATTACCCATCTGGCAGACAGCTTTGAGGAATTTATCCGCGGACTGGAGCATGAATCCCTCTATGATCCGGATGAAGATGCAGAGGATCTTGAAGATGACGCCGACGAGGAGGAAACCGACCATAAGGGTTCCTTTGCCGGATCTGTGCTCCTCTCCAAAGCAGAGTGGGACAAGGAGCAGTTGATTCGAGATCTGCGGGAAGAATGGGGTATCGTAGATGAGGAGCCGGATGAGGGCGACGAAGATGTTGAGAACAGCGATGACGCTGTGGTAATGCGGGTCGGCAATATGATGCTGATTGTGACACTATTCCACGGTCACATCCCGGACAATGAAGCAGAGATCAACGCCGAAAACAACTATATGTGGCCAGAGGCCGTAGAAGTGGCCAAAGCGCACAAGGCCCATATCATGGTGGCTGTGTTGGGCGAGGAGGAAAAACTGCTGGAACGAGGTAAGCTGTTCACCAAGGCGATGGCAGTGTGCTGCAAGCAGAAATACGCCACCGGTGTCTACACCAGCGGCGTGGTATTTGAGCCTCGTTTCTATGAGGGCCTTGCCGATATGCTCAAAAAGGACGAACTGCCCATCTTCAACTGGGTTTGGTTCGGCCTGTACCGGAGCGAGGGGGGCCTAAACGGCTACACCTACGGCATGGATGTGTTTGGCAAGGAGGAAATGGAGGTGTTGAACACCGACGCTGAGCCGGAGGAACTACGGGACTTTTTGGCAAGCCTTGCCTCCTATGTGCTGGCGTGTGATGTGACGCTGCAAGACGGCGAGACCATCGGTTTTTCTGCGGACGATAAGCACACCATCACCCGCAGCCCCGGTGTCTCTCTGCCAGAGGAACAGATGACCCTGAAGATCGGTTACGAGCCTATAAAGGGAGATCCGGAGGATGACGATGACAGCATAGGAATGGATGATGTTTCCTATCATATTGAGAACCTTGAGGAGAAGGAGCTTCCCATTGACCCCATCAACGCCTACAACCACATGGCGATTTATTTGCGCTGGTGCATGGAGCATGACCTGATGGGCGGGAAATTCCTGGCGGAGCATGGCGAAGTGGTAAATCAGGTCAAAGCCGATCCAGGCAACACAGACCTACGAACATTCATCCGGGAGGAGCTGTTCGGCTGTCTATTCTCGGCTCTGTTCAATCAGAAAGGCCGTGCCTTTGCCCATTATTACTATGGAGAAATTGATGCGCCCTATTATCCTGCCGACATTGATGACTATGCCCTGAAATATTTTGGTCCGTCCCGATACCACTCCAATGAATTTCAACAGGAGGCATACTTATTCATCCCCTTTGACGAGGACTACTATCAGGCTATGGCAGAGGTAATTGAGGAACGCTTCACCAACTGGCAGGGACAGGACTTTGACGAGGATACGCTGGAGCCTTCCGAGGTGGCGCAGGCCATTATGGAGTATCTGGACTGTGAGTGTACCTATTTCCCGTCTATGGCAGATGATGATCCCATCATGTCAGCATACAGCTACGCCCGGCGGCTGGGGGTACGGGAGGGCTTTGTTCCCGTACTTATCCAGGCGGATGATGAAACGCAGTTGGAGTGTCTGGTGATGAACGCTGACCCGGAGCATGATGCGGACTTCTATGAATTTGACCTCAAAACCGTGGAGGAGTATCGAAAGAAGATGCTCTCCGCTCCCATCAAGGACGGAAAGGCGATTTTGGAGGAATTGACCGGTCAGCGCAAGGAAGAAGCCGAGGACGATGATCTGGACTGGGATGAGGAAGTCCTGGGCGAGATGGAGGGCGGAGAACCCAACGACCGCTTCGCAAACTATTGGAACGATGATACCGGAATGACATATCCGCTCATTCTGGCTAAAATTCCGGTAAAGAACCCCTGGGAGATCTTCGCCTACCTGCCCTTTGGAAATTGGAATGAGTGTCCCGACACACCGGACCTGATGGCAGTGGCGAAATACTGGTTCGAGCAACATGGTGCCATCCCTGCCGCCATGAGCCACGATGAATTGGAGTTTGAACTTCCAACTCCGATTTCCAAGGAAAGAGCTATGGAGGTGGCTGTGGAGCAATATGGTTTCTGCCCAGATCTGGATCAGAATGAGGATGGAAGCATTGGCTCCTTGGCAGCTGTCCTGTGGCAGTCCACCGTCTGGTATTTCTGGTGGGATTGATGGGAGGTGCGACCAATGACAGAATATCAAAAAACCTATATCGAACTAAAAAAACAGTTTGTTGCGACCAATGAAGGTCCGGACAGTGTCCGCGCTCTATATACCTTCAAGGAAGAACTTGAGCAGAGTGAGGATCAGCAGGCCAAGGAAGTGCTGGTGGATGTGTATGATCTACTGGACTTCAAGAAGGATGCCTATGAACTGCTCTGCCAAATCGGAAATCGTTCCGATAAAAAGACCCTCAAGCGGCTGGGCACGCTGAAGGACTATGCGGAAAACTGGGGCAATCATTATGCTCTCCCCAAGCCCAAAACGCCGGAGGAAAAGCAGAAAGAGAAGGAACGGCAGGCCCAGCTGGGCCTGCCCGCCCTCCCG
>NZ_QSBX01000011.1:29877-102400 GCF_003465835.1 Anaerotruncus sp. AF02-27
GCCTTCCGGTATCACCCAAACCCTCTGGAAACTGGGGCTTTTGAGGAATCCGCAGACGGCGTTGTCTGCGACTGCTGTGGCAAGACGACCCATATTTTCTATACCAATCCGTTCTTTTCAGTGGAGGATATTGCATATCTGTGCCCAGAGTGCATCGCCAACGGCGAAGCAGCCCGGAAATATGACGGTAGTTTTCAAGATGATTTCTCTGTGGACGATGGTGTAGACGATCCGGAGAAGCTGGACGAGCTGATCCACCGCACCCCCGGCTACTCCGGCTGGCAGCAGGAATACTGGCGCGCCCATTGTGGTGACTATTGCGCCTATTTGGGTAATGTGGGAGCCAGAGAACTGCGGGCACTGGGTGTGCTGGAGGAGGTGCTGGACGACCCGATGTGGGACGATGAGCAAAAAGAAATGATCCGGGAATCTGTCAATGGCGGGCATCTGCAATGCTATCTGTTCCAGTGCCTCCACTGCGGAAAACACCTGGTCTGGATGGATTTTGATTGAAAAGGAGACATTACTATGGGACTTGACATCTACGCCGGGACGCTGACCCGGTACTATTCTCACAACTGGAAAACTGTTGTGCAGCAGTGGGCGGAGGAAAACGGATACTCTTTCAACCGCATCACCCCGGACGGGGAACCTGCTGATAACGAGGAAGAAATGTCCCCGGCTGAGGTCCAGGCGGCGGTGGAGAACTGGCGGGGTCAGATCTTGAGCGCCATTTCTCAGCCGGGCCAGCCCCCCTACGCTCCCTGGCTTGAAAATAATGAGAAACCTTATTACACCGACAAGCCGGATTGGGATGCCTTCGGCGCTATGCTGCTGGTGGCCGCCTGTCGTACATACGAGGAACCGGTGCCTTCCACCGTGGAGAAGGACTGGATCTTCGGGGAGCATCCTCTGGTCGCCCGCCTTGCATCAGATGAGGAGCGGGTGTGGTCCCTGTTTCGTGGGGCTACCTGGTGGCTCCCTCTTTCTGACAGCTTTCTGTTCCAAGGGTCCTTGCCTACCGATGACACCGCCGCTATCGCCACCTTGGGCGGACTGCGGAAGGAGCTGGAAAAGCTGAACCAGCTGGCGTGGCAGGCCGATGAGGACACTATCCTTGGCTGGGCAGACACGGAGGGATACCCGGTAGACGGAACCGTAGACTCAGATGGACAGTACAGCAAGGCAGACATCCCGGAACACACCCAGTATGACACTCAATCCCTTGCCAAGTTTGCCTTCTCCATGTTCTGGCGGGCCATGCGATTTGCCGAGGAGCAGCAGGTGCCTATCCTGCTTGACTATTAAAGAGAATTCGTCAGGGGGTGGAGACCGTGGAACAAAAACGGCCGGCAGATATAATTCAGGAACTTCTGGACTACCTGTGGAACGGCCTGGGCCTGGAGGAAAAGGGCTGGAAGCGTCTGAAAAAGGGCGACTTCAAAAAGAAAATGAAAAACGGGCTGACCTATCAGATCTGGTTTGACCGGAGCCGCTACAACTACATAGACTACGAAATCGGCCATGGGAATGTGGAGGTGGGCTTCAGCTGTATCATAAAGCAGGGAGATGACTACCTCTACTCTTTCAGAATTGAACCCACAACAGGCGGTTCATTCTTTCGGATGCTGACAGAGGACCTGCGGCTGAACACCGGGCTGCTGGACACCTTTCTGCCCCTGGTCAAAGCCAACTACCTCGACTTCATCGACCGCTTCGAGGCAGACCCCGTGGAGGCATTACAGCCGGTCTGCGCCCCCTTCACCGAGGCGGAGGACTACAGCTGGTTCATCTATGTGCGGGAGCAGATGGTGGAACGGTACGGAACGGCGGAGCAGATGGAGGAGTACCGCCGTCAGGCGGAATTGCGCGGAACGCCTGGACACAAGGCAAAGAACTGGATGGGTTCGATGTTGTTCCACCTCTCCCACGCCAATGATGTGGATCAAGCCTGGGCCTCAAGCCGCACCAGAGAGGAACTGGACCAGGTGGTGGAACCCTTTGTGCAGGCCAAGCGGCAGACAGGACAGTGGACACAGGAGGATGAGGCGGGCTATCAGCTCTACCGGCAGGAAACAGATCCGAAGAAGCGCACCTTTCGGGTATGGTATCTCATCGCCAACCCCCGCGGCCTGCCGAAAGAGTTTGTCCAGAAAGAGCTGGAGTTTCGGTGGAAACTGTTCCCAGAAAAGAAGGAGGAACCCAAATGAGCAATAAAGCTTTCCAGCAAAATCTGGACGACAAAAAAGGCCCCCAGCCCGGAGGTCCCTATCTCATTCAGATGCTGTTCAAAGAGCCGGTAGAAATGCCGGATAAAGAAAAAATGACTGCCATAATGGAGAAGCACATCGGATCAACAGAGTGCTTCTGTTATGATAAGAAAATGGCCGGCTTTGCCGCCCTGGATCATGTCGCGGAATTTCAGGACGGCAAGTACCCGGTACAGCTGATGGTGATGAAATGCGACAAGTTCAAGGGCAAAGGCTTTGATGCCTTTCTGATGAGCCAGATGTGGGACTGCCAGGAGGACCGTGACCGGATCTTCCGGGAGTGCAAATATCAGGTGGTGGCCACCGATATGCTGACTGCGGCGCTTCCAGCGCTGGAGCGTGCCAACCTGGATGCCGACTTTCTGGAGGCTCTGGCAGAGCTGTACCCCACCTGTGAGGCGTTCTATTTCCAGAACTGCGGCAAGCTGTTTCTGGCAGAGGATGTGCGCTCCCATCAGATTGAGGGGCCGGATCGGTTCATCCGCTTTGGCGTCAATGTCCGTTTCTTCAACATCGAGGGCACGGAGGATATGCTCATCGACACGGTGGGCATGAGCACCCTGTTTTTGCCGGATCTCCAGTACCACTTCCACGGCATGGACCCCAACTGGGTGGTAAACCACGCCTATAATGCAGCGTCCTATATTCTGGAGCATGATAACCCCATTCAGGATGGGGAAACCATAGACGGCGTGGCGGATAGCCAGATGTGCCGGGAGGTCCAGTGGAAGTGCCAGTATGAGGACTCCCTGATCCAGCCGCCCAGAGGGGTGCTGGACATCAACATGGGAAACTATGCTTCGGGAGGACGCTGAATGAATGGCGTTGTGCTCCTGGCAGGCGGACTTCTGCTTGTGGCGGTGATCAAGCTGATTATAGATCGAAATTGGATCGGCCTGCTTCTCTGTGCTGTCGCCCTGCTTCTGGTCTTTGGGGCTGGACACCATACAAAATAGGCCATTTTAAGAATCGAGGAGGTGAAGTATGCAGAATTCAACAAATATGCGGATACTGGAATTACTCCGGTTTCTCTATGAGAGGACCGATGAAAACCATCCCGCCACAGTATCTGACATCATTGCCCATCTGAATGGAAAAGGAATTCAGGCAGTGCGGCAGACTGTTTACGCAGATACCAATGCGCTGATCGATGCAGGGATTGATATTGTGGTGGTCAAGAGTACCCAAAACCAATATTTTATGGGAAGCCGACCGTTTGAGTATCCTGAACTGAAAATGCTGACAGACGCAGTAGCATCCTCGAAGATCATTTCTGCCAAGAAATCCGAGGAACTGGTACAGAAATTATGCCGTCTGACCAGCACACATCAGGCAGAACAGCTTCAAAAATTTGCTGCTTTATCCAGCCGTGTCAAACCGCATAATGAAAAGGTTTACTATATCATTGATAATATCCAAACAGCGATTGGAAACCATCAGCAAATTCGGTTCCAATACTATGAATATACTCAGGAAAAAAAGAAAATCTTAAAGCACGATGGATATTATTATGTCGTAAATCCCTATGCGCTTGAATGGAAAAATGACCATTACTATTTGATTGGATTTTCTCTGAAGCATCAGAAAATTGCTCACTTCCGTGTAGATCGGCTAACAAGTGTAGAAAATCTGGAAACTTACTTTATGCCGATAGAGGGATTTGATGTAGCCTCCTATACAAATAAAATGGTTGATATGTTTACATCGGAGTCATCGAAGGAAGTAACCCTTCTATGTGAAAACGAATTGATGAGAGTAATCATAGATCATTATGGAGAAGATGCTGCTGTTGATAGGTATGATGATACACACTTCACAGCCAAAATTGAAGTGAACCCCAGTGGAACTTTTTATGGCTGGATATTCAAATTCAAAGGGAAAATAAAAATTCTCTCTCCCAAAGAGTGCATTACGGAAATGCAGCAAATCGCTCAGGAATTTATATAGCGCAAAAGAGGTGTTATTGATTTTTAACACCTCTTTTCAAATGAAATTTTTATCCTTGAAGTGAACAGATGTTCGATATACAATATAAGCAAGATGTTCGCAGTTCGTCGAACAAATGAGAGGTGAATGCTGTGGGCAATATAACTTTTGGATCATTTATAGCCGAGAAACGCAAGGCGCACAAATTCAATTTACGCGATACAGCCAAGCATTTGAATATTGCTTACGGTTATCTGTGTGATATTGAGCAAAGCCGCCGTCCTGCACCCAATGGAGATTTTGTGGAACGCATCTCTGCCTTTCTGAATTTGGATAAATCAGAACATGAGTTGCTTTTGGATCTGGCTGCAAAATCACGCAATACAGTATCTGCTGATTTGCCAGACTATATCATGGAAAAAGATATTGTTCGGGCAGCCTTGCGTGTGGCAAAAGAAGTAGATGCTACCGATGAAGAATGGCAGACATTTATGAAAATGCTAAAGGAGCGTAAACGATAGGGGGGAGAGCTTTGTCAATTCCACAAATCCGTACAGAAGCAATCGAGGCAGTAGGGCGAAAAATCCTGATGGAATATGATCCCTCTCTGCTATCCGGGCAACCATGTCCTGTGCCAATCGAAACCATTATCGAGACAAAGTTTGATCTAATCCTGGAGTTTCATACACTAAGAAAAAACCCCAAGATATTAGGGGAAACAATTTTCGATGACGGTGCTGTTGTCTTATATGACCAGATACAGAGACAGTATCGAATGATTGCAGTAAGAGCCGGTACAATCTTAATTGATGAACGGCTTTGTGATCCGTCAAAATTAGGGCGGCTCCGTTTTACCTGTGCCCATGAGCTGGCTCATTGGGTACTACATAAGAAGTTGTACTCTGGTACTGGAGATGTTGCTGCTTATAACGGAAATGTTTCTTCCGACGAAAGTCATGGCATAATTGAGCGTCAGGCGGATACTCTGGCTTCTGCTCTGCTGATGCCTTTACCGCAGATCAAAAAATGTTTTTACCGGCTTAAAATAGGCCGGACAGATGAACAGCTCATTGCTGAAATGGCAAATATTTTTGAGGTTTCCAAGCAAGCAATGCAGATTCGTCTAAAATCCAGAAACCTGATATAACCAAATGGGGGAATAGAGAGAGGCACTGCCCTCTCTCACGCTCCTCTGCTATGCTATTTTGTACCTAATATGTTCGCAATATTGCGAACAAGGAGGGATGTTCTATGAGAAAAGAAAGCACAACAATCCAAAAATGTAACAGCAGGCTAACAGCTTTGGGGCTTAACAGCGACGCTGCGTTTCATAGAAGTAAGCTGATTCTAAAGATTTACCGTGATGTAGTCTGGGTTCTGAGTGAACGGGCAGAAGAATTACAAGAAACTGCTTGGATTATGGGAGAACAAGATATAGAGTCTGGCCTCTGCTATCTTGAAAATTTTGCACCAGATATTGAACTGCAAGCCTTTGAAGAAAAAGTTTGCTGCCTTGTTCAAAATCAAATGCTAGTCAATATTATTGACCGTGCACTCCTTCGTCTGAAACGGTATCCGGATCGAGGAGAACTTTACTATGAAATTTTGACTAAGCAATTTATCTATCGGTTCAACAGTACAGAGAAAGAATTGCTGGAAGAACTAAATATAGAGCGCAGTGTCTTTTATGACCGAAAACGAGAAGCCATCTATTTATTTTCTGTTTGCTTGTTTGGATATTCTATTCCAGAAGTCCTGGAGGAGCTGCCCCGACTAAATCCCGACTAAATCCCGACAAATCCCCGACCTAATCCCTACTCCCTTCCGACTTCCGACCTGCTATACTTGTTATAGTGGCAGGAATGCGCTAAATTGAATACTTTTCTACATAAGGCCCGGCATTAACCGGGCTTTTTTCATTCCTGCTGCAATATGGCGGCAGGAACATGGCTGGAGGTGAAAACACTTCCGGCCTTTTTCTTTGCCCGGTATTAGGAGGCCGGTATGCGCTGGGAGGCGTACATAGCAAAATATCCATGACACCGTTCAAATTCGCTGACTACCAAGAATTTGAACGGAGGAAAGGATATGACGAGAGTATTCATTTGGAAAAATAACAGCCCACAGGAATGGGAGGAAATCAGTTTTTCAGCGTTCAGTAAGGCACGCCGCAATGGTTGCTTTACTGGGCGCTTTTTTGTTGAAACAGTCAAAATGTTCCGTGATGAAGATGACCGCATTATCATGGAATGTTCTCGCAAAGATTTTGAAAAATACCAACAGGAGGACCGCCACAGCCGCTATCTCCAGGAACATGAGAAAAGTCGCTCTATATTCCCGGCTTCTCATGTGGGAGATCGTGACGGCACAGAGGAAGGTTATCAGGATACAGATTTGTTTGTGGATGAATCTGTTGATACTGCGGAACAAGCTATTCAGAATTTACTTCTTGAGGATTTACACCAAGCTCTATTGAAACTGAGTCCAGCAGAACGAGATTTTATATTGTCCTATTATGAAATGAAAATACCAAATGCAACTTGTTTAGCCCAACGATATGGTATTACTCGGCAAGCCGCAGATAAGCGATTGAAAAAAATTGAAGAAAAAATAAAAAAGTTGGTTGCGATTTTCTAAAAAAGTGGCAGTAGCAAGTGAGAGGGAAATCCTTTCACTTGCACCTTGACAACCTCATATACGAATCATTAAGTTTGATCCTCTTTGGGCGTAATAGCCGCTACATCAGCGGTATATTTTCTGAGAGCTGCCACTCGCATAACAGGCCAACCCATTTTTGCTGTATAGATGAGTTTTCGGTTTATCAGAAATATATCAGGCTGGAATACATCGGATGGCATCCGGTCATGGCATAACAAGGAGGAAAGCTCTCTTACAGCCATAGTCCGAGCGTGATAATAACCGTCGCAGGCCATGGGTAAGACCAAACGAAGTGGAGGTGAAACTCCTGAGAAGCAGGCCAGCCACCTGCGGCTTAATGATTACCCAAATCCCTGGGGTGTCGTGGACAAGTAAGGGATAAAACAGGCGCTAAATTGAAGGAGACTCTGTAATTTGCAGAGCCTCCTTCTTACATAATCAAATCTCAAAACATAGGAGGATGAACATGAAAGAAGATTGGATTTATAAGCGTGGGGATTTATATTATGCCAATTTGAACCCTTATTTTGGATCAGAGCAAGGCGGCACCCGTCCTGTCCTGGTTCTTCAAAACAATGTGGGGAATTTTTTCTGCCCCACTTTGATCGTAGCTCCACTCACCAGTAAATGGATTAAGAAAAAGGAGCTGCCCACACACTATGCACTGGAGAGCGTTCCAGAGCTTGGACTGAAATCTGTTGTTCTGCTGGAGCAAATTAAAACGATTGATAAAAGGCGTGTTTTATCGTACATTGGGCGCGTATCTCGCGAAGAAATGAGAGCGATTGATGATGCTCTGCAAGTTAGTTTAGATATTCATATTCCGGAGGAAATGGAGGCTCCGTAAGGCCACTTACCGGATAAAGGAGGCGTTTTTATGTTTGAAGCAAGAATTGCGGAATTGAACCGCTTTAATGAACAAAATCCTGTCAGCTATGACAAAAGAACCTATACGGTCGATGAGATTCAGGACATTCTGGGTATCAGTCGTCCCACAGCATATAATCTGGTAAAACAGGGTGTATTCCACAGCGTCAGAGTCGGCGGTCATATCCGCATTTCCAAAAAGAGCTTTGATGACTGGCTGGATCACGCAGATGAATGATTTGTCAAGGATGCCGATCTCCAAATCGACATCCTTAACTTTTTTTCTGCTTTCTCTTACAATGAGGCCATAGCAAGAAAAACTTTATAGAGGAGGCAAAAGCCATGCGAAAACAAAGAGTAAAGACCAGTATGTCTGTACCAGAGATGGGCAAAATGCTTGGGCTTGGTAAAGTAGAATCCTACTGGTTGGTTAAAAAGAACTATTTCAAAACAATTCAAGTGGCCGGACGAATGAGAGTTATGCTGGATAGCTTTGAAGATTGGTATGCCGGCCAGTTCCACTATAAAAAAGTGGATGGTACACCGCCCGGAGAGAAATGGAGGCATACTACGATGTCAGTTCCGGAAATGGCGGATCTTTTGGGGCTGAAATCTGGCACAGCTTATGACCTTGTTAAAAGGGGCTATTTTGAGACGACCTTGATTGATCGAAGAATTCGTATCATTACCAGCAGTTTTGAAGCCTGGTATCAAAAGCAAACTCATTATGTGAAAATCTCAGAAAGGAGCAATGAAAATGGCATCTATCGTGAAGCGTAAAAGCAAATATTCTGTGGTGTATGATTACACAGATGAAAACGGAAAACGCAGACAGCGTTGGGAAACCTTCAGCACAAATGCAGAAGCAAAAAAACGAAAAAAGCAAATTGAGTATGAGCAGGACTCTGGAACCTTCTTTATTCCTACGGCAAAGACCCTGAACGATCTGCTCGATGAATATATGTCCATCTATGGTGTAAATACCTGGGCAATGTCAACATATGAAAGCCGCCGTGGTCTGGCGAGAAACTACATAACTCCTATTATCGGAGATATGTTACTATCCGACATCACTCCAAGGATGATGGATAAGTATTACCGTGATCTGCTCTCTGTGAAAACGGTAAGCGTCAACAACCGCAAACCCACAAGCGAATATCTGACCCCGCATACAGTAAGAGAAATTCACAAGCTACTTCGCAGTGCCTTTAATCAGGCGGTGCGTTGGGAACTAATCAGCCGTAACCCTGTCCTGAATGCGACACTTCCCAAAGAAGAACATAAAGAACGGGATATATGGACTGCCGAAACGCTGAGCAAGGCTATGGAAGTCTGTGATGATCCTATCCTCTCCCTTGCCTTAAATCTGGCGTTCTCCTGCTCTTTACGCATTGGTGAAATGCTGGGCCTTACCTGGGACTGCATTGATATTGCACCACAGAGCATAGAAAATGGTTCAGCTTATATATTCGTCAACAAAGAGCTGCAACGGGTTACACGAGGTGCATTGGACGATTTGAGCGACAAAGGTGTTATTAAGAAGTTTCCACCTTGCATAGCCAGTACCCATACTGCTCTGGTCCTGAAAGAGCCTAAAACCAAAACCAGTATTCGCCGCGTGTACCTGCCGAAAACAGTTGCCTATATGCTGGTAGAGAGAAAAAAAGAAATTGATGAGCTGATGGATCTGTTTGGAGATGAATACATCGACAATAACCTGGTCTTTTGCTCCAGCAATGGCCGTCCGATGGAAAGCCAGGTGATTAACCGTGCTTTCAATAAACTTATCAAAGAAAACGGACTGCCTCATGTTGTATTCCATTCTCTCCGTCACTCCAGTATCACCTACAAGCTGAAACTCAATGGTGGCGATATGAAATCCGTCCAGGGCGACTCTGGTCATGCTCAGGTAAAAATGGTTGCAGATGTCTACTCTCACATCATCGACGAGGATCGCTGCATAAACGCTCAGCGATTGGAGGAAGCATTTTACTCATCCAAGACTCCTGACCCTGTTGAAGATACAGAGCCTAAAACTGCGGATACTGCCGTCACTGAAAGTGATGAAAGTGATGCAGCGAAGATACTGGAACTGCTTAAAAATCCCGAAACTGCCGCACTGCTCAAGCAGCTGGCAAAAGCTTTATAAAGTCCCTCCCTCAGAAGAACGCCTCTCACTTTGTGAGAGGTTTTCTTCGTTTGAACCACTTTGCACAGTGACCAAACACTTTTTTTGTTAGCAAGGTTCTGAAAGCATTTTTGAGCGATGTTAGCAAATTCGCGATTTTGTTTGCAACTTCCTCTAATTTCTGCTAACAAATGTTTGCAAGTTCCTTTGGTAAAAATCGAACCTCTGACTTACCGCCTTTCTTAGCAAAAGGCCAAATCTCGTTAGCAAATGTTAGCAAACCAAGGTTTTTTGCAAAAAAGCCACAAAAGCCGCAGAAATAAGAAAAGCCGAAAACCCTGATAAATCAAAGGTTTTCGGCGTGTTTGCTGGCGTCCCTGGCGGGATTCGAACCCACGGCCTTTCGCTTAGGAGGCGAACGCTCTATCCTGCTGAGCTACAGAGACTTATATTAAATTGAGACTGGCAACGATCACTTTTCCCCGTAAGGCAGCTGGTAGAGCACAACCTTAGGAGGCGTGTGCTCTATCCAGCTGAGCTATATGGACGTGTCTGATATATGATTATAGCCCGATCAAAGTCGAACTGCAATCCCTTATTTAGTTTTTTTTGAGGTGGCCGTTGTAACGCAACCTTAGGAGGCGGTCGCTCTATCCGACTGAGCTACGGGCGCAAAAAATGGTGTCAACCCACGCTGACACCATAATAGTATAATTCGGCTGGACGATTTTGTCAATCGTCATCGAAGTCGATAAGTTTATGAGCTGGAACGCCTAGCGCGGTGGCGATGTCAAACAGCGAGTCCATCGTGATGGCCCGCGCGACATTCGGCGCTTCAATCTGGCTGATAAACGATGTGTCCTTGTCGAGTTTCGCGGCCAGTTGCTGCTGAGTCATACCGGTAAGCTTTCGGTAATAGGAAATTTTCAGGCCCATTTTGATGTAATTGTCCCGATAGATGAATTTCAATCAGATCAACTCCCCTAATAATCTTACCGATTAGAGTTGATTTATTATATTACTTGTGATATCCTATATAGGATATCACAAGTAATATATATTGTTTTCCATATAGAAAGGAGTCAGATTATGGCAGATTACAAAAAAATGTACCTGCAATTGTTTCATACTTACACCGACGCGCTGGGTGAAATCCGGAAACTATACGAAATTCTCTACCTGCTCGAACGGCGGTTTCAGGATGCGCAGGCCGCCGCCGAAGAAATTTTCCTTGAGACCGACGGTCAGCCGCCCGAAACGGCAAATAAAACCGAATGACCGCATCTGCCACAGCAAGGGATACGCACCGGAAGGGCCGGCGCGTATCCCTTTTCTCTTTGCGGCTTTTGGGAATCGAAAATTTATACTTTTAAATCAGCCCGGATCGTGTTATATTAATAACTGTATATTCCGGTGCCGGCTGAAGGCCCGGAACAGCGCCAACGCAAAAAACCGAACGCCCGGCGCTGCCCCAAAAGCTGCATGGCGCGCATTCGGCGCCATGAAAAGAGAGGACTGTTGCATTTTTATGATCCGTGAAAAATCCTGCGGAGCGCTTGTCTACCGCAAAAAACAGGATAAAATCGAACTGCTGCTCATCAAACATCGCTGCGGCGGGCACTGGTCGTTTCCAAAAGGCCATGTCGAGGCGGGCGAAAACGAGCTGCAGACCGCCCTGCGTGAAATCAAAGAAGAAACCGGGCTGGACGTCGATCTGCTGGATGGGTTCCGGCAGAGTGTCGAATATTTTCCCAAACCCCATGTAAAAAAGCAGGTGGTGTACTTTCTGGGGCATCCCGGCGCCGACGACACGGTCACCCGTCAGGAGGAGGAGATCAGCGAATACCGATGGTGCCCGCTGGAAGACGCCGACGACATGGTGACCTTCAAAAACGACAAAAACCTCATCCGGGAGGCAAAGCGCTTTTTAAGCGTTAAAAACACCATCTGACCATCTTGTAAAACCGCATCAATGAAAGACAGGCGATTGCATTGGACCGTCGTGCTCCAAAACTGAAAAAGCTGTTCGCATTCCCCGCGCGGATCATTGCGGCCAGCTTCGCCGCGGTCATCCTGGTCGGGACATTGCTTTTGATGCTCCCGCTTTCCAGCCGAGAAGGGATCGTTACGCCATTCCTGGACTGCCTTTTTACCGCGACTTCCGCCACCTGTGTGACCGGACTTATCATCTACGACACCTATACCCACTGGTCGCCGTTCGGCCAGTGCGTAATCCTTATGCTGATCCAGATCGGCGGGCTCGGCCTCGTGACCTTCACCACCTTTTTCAACCTGCTTATCGGCAAAAAACTGGGCCTGCGCGGGATGCATCTGGCCGAAGAATCGGTGGCTTCGTTTGGGGACGACATCAAGGGGCTTATCCGGATTGTCATCCTCACCGCGCTGGTCGTGGAAACGGCGGGAGCGCTGCTGCTCATGCCGACTTTTACCGCTGAATATGGCCCGCGCGGTATTTTCATCGCGATTTTCCTTTCCGTCTCCGCCTTCTGCAACGCCGGATTCGATATCCTTGGCCGGCAGGAGCCGTTCATCAGCCTCTGCAACTACAATGGGAATCCCGTGGTCATTGGAACCATCGGGATGCTCATCATCTTCGGCGGGATCGGCTTCATCGTCATCCATGACCTGCTTCAATACCGCAGAACAAAAAAGCTCACCCTGCACACCCGGATCGTTGTTGCGGTCACCGGGATTTTGCTTGTGCTCGGCACGCTGATGACCATTCTCTGCGAGTGGAACAACCCCGCGACCATCGGCGCGCTGCCCAGCTTCTGGCAGAAACTGGGGGCATCCTGGTTCCATTCGGTTTCCTGCCGTACGGCGGGCTTTAACAGCGTGCCAATCGACGGGATGTACGATATCACAAAAATCCTATCCTCGGTGCTGATGTTCTTCGGCGCCGCGCCCGGCTCGACCGGCGGCGGCATCAAGTGCACCACGGTGGCGGTTATTTTCATGACCGTCTACTGTGTGATCCGCGGCGATGAGGATACGGTTATCTTTGGACGCCGGGTCGGGCGGCAGGCCGTCTATAAATCGATGGCCGTTATGATTCTCGGCATTCTGGCTGTTACGGTCACTTCCGGCTGCATCGTCTCAACCATGCAGGACACCCACGCGATTTCCGGCGTCGACGCACTGTTTGAAAGCGTTTCGGCCTTTGCGACCGTGGGACTTTCGGCCGGCGTATCCGGCGTCGCGGGCACGCTGCCAAAGCTGCTCCTGCTGTTTTCGATGTATATCGGCAGGCTTGGGCCGGTTTCCTTCTTCCTTTCCCTTGCGATGCGGCCCAAAAACAACCGTCGCGAAGTCCTCCCCGAAGGCAAGATCCAGATCGGCTAATCGCGCGCCACGGGGAGCCGCCTCCGAAGGCCGCCTTAGATTTCGAGACCTGGATCACAAGCGCTCCCAACGCATGGTCCTCTCAAGACTGATGGCAACGCGTATGCGGCCCGCAGGGCCGCATCATGAATCAATTTGTCCGCTCTGCGCGCAGCGCATTTTCGCAAGGCTGCGAAAATTTGTCCCGCGCGTCATTGCGAAGCGCGCGCGGCACACTTCGTCTTGTCTAAGCAGATTGGGCGCGATCTTTGCCGTAGGCAACGAAATTGCGTCCACGGGGCCGCGGGGTGTCCCCGCGCGTGTTCTTTCCCCCTTTCTTACACGGGCAAGAAAGGGGGCCGCCGCAGGCAATCCCAGGCGCGCGAAGAGCACAAAAAAAGAACCGTCCGCAAGGCGGGCAGTCCTTTTTCCGGGTGCGTTCAGTGCATCATATACTCGACGCTGTCAAGTACGGTTCCAAGCGTTTTGATCGCCTTGGATGCGTTGCGCTTGAGTTTTTTTCCGGTGTTCGCCTTGCCGTGGTTGGCCAGCATATAAGCCGCTGTTCCCGCCGCCATCGCAACTGCCACACCGGTAACCGCTGTGGTTGTCGTTTTGTTCATCATTTTGCATTCCACCTCCCATTTCGTTACGCGATCTCTCGCGGTAATAGCTTTCCCCAAAAAAGATCGAAACAATCGAGCGGGATTTTGGAAAATCGATTGGATTGCACAGTATGATTTTCAACAGATAATAACAAATTAAAATTTGAAAACTATCCATTTTCAACAGTCCGACGTTGAAAATGTGGAAAAATGGAGCGTGTTGCCCTATGATGAACCGGCCAGCCAGAGTCGCAGCAATCCACGGCCTCGCGGGCTTCGGCAGAAGCTCGCTCGCGGTCGTGATCCCAACCTTGTCCGCAATGGGCATACAGGTCTGTCCCATCCCCACCGCCGTCCTTTCCACCCACACCGGGGGGCTCGGCGACGTGGAATACCGCGATCTGACCGATTACATCCGGCCCTGTGTCGAGCATTATAAGCGGCTTGGCCTGGAATTTGAGGGGATCTATTCCGGGTTTCTTTCAAATGCTTCGCAGGCGGATGATATGCAGGCTTTCATCGCCGCCTATCCCGAAGCGCTCGCGGTTGTGGACCCGGTCATGGGCGACCATGGGAAAACCTACCGCACCTGCACGCCCGCACTGGTCGATCACATGCGGGAACTGGTAAAGTCCGCTTCGGTTATCACTCCGAATCTCACCGAAGCATACATCCTTTTGAATGAGCCGTACAGTCACGAACCGCTCACCCGGCAGCGGCTCAAAAGCATGCTTGCGCGGCTGGCGGAACAAGGACCCCGCTATGTGGTGGTCACCGGCGCGGAGCTTGCTTCGGGAGGATGCGCCAATACCGGCTACGACCGCGACCAGAACGCCTACTGGTGCGTACCGTACGACTATGTTCCGACCTCCTATCCGGGGACGGGTGATATTTTCGCATCGGTGCTCACCGGCTCGATGATCACCGGCGACAGCTTCCCGATGGCAATGGCGCGTGCATCCGCATTTGTTGAACTGGCGATCAAGGCGACCTTCAGCTACGGCACCGACACCCGTTACGGTGTGATGCTGGAAAAATGCCTGGCCTGGCTCACCCACCGCGAGGTTTTGAAAAACTATCAGCTGCTGTAAAACAAAAAATCCTGTCCCTATGAAAAGGGCCGGCGGAAAAGTAAAAGAGACGGACGTCAGTTGACGTCCGCCTCTTTTATTTCATTCGATCTTTCCAGCTGTGCGGCAGGACCTTCCTGCGGCGCACACTCCTCGGCCGGATGGTCCTTCTGGAACCGGTCGGCCAAAGCTTTCCCTTTGGTTATGAGATCCGCATAGGTATTGGAACGGAAAACCCACGGATTTTCCTCCCGAAAGGTGATATTGAGCATCAGTACAGGCACAACCCGTGCATTGCGGGAAAAACCCATCCTGCCATTTCCCCGGTCAAGGTTCAGCGAAATGTTGGTGACCGTATCCCACGCCGCGTCCATTTCAAACCATGCGGTATGATAGACCATGCCGCGCTCATAGACATCCAGCCGGTTTTTCACGCTCAGCGCCAGCGGAACCGAATAGACCAGCGCAATCACCGGGATGACCAGCGGCAGATAGATACGCAGCGCGCCGATATCCGAAGAGAACACCCCATTTGCATACCAAGAATAAAAAAAGAATACAGAGAGCACCACACAGGCGGCCGCGCGAAAGAGGGGGCCAAACGGCTTGGCTTTGATTGTATCGCACAACGCGCCGTAATCACGTTTTTTCTGTTTAGGCGAGTCCACAGTCATTATAATCCTTCCATTTCTCACGATAGGCCTTTTCACTGGCATAATGATAGATATAGTAGCCCGCGGTGACGCAGAGCACCAGGATCGCAACGGCGAATGGTACAATCAGCGAAAACAGAGACGCGGATTTCTCATGCTCCATTCAGGATACCTCCTTTGCAATTGGATCAGGCTGCACACAGCAGCCGGCCATTTTGACCGCAACTGGTAGCTATCCCCTATCATACAGGAAAAGAGCCAAGCCGTCAAGGAAGAGCCGCCGCCAAAAGCAGGATTTTTCGATAACAAAATAACACCGTCACCGAAGTGACAGTGTTACATTCCAAAGAGGGGAAGGTTCGCCCAGCCGACGCTTACTTGGAAGCGGCAGCGAGCTTCTTCATCAGCGCGGACTTTTTGTGCGCGGCTGTATTCTTGTGCATGATGTTTTTGGCCGCGGCCTGATCCACCTTTTTGATGGCGACCTTGATCGCATCGGCGCTGTCAGCTGCTTTAGCGGCTACGGCGGCGTCGGCCTTTTTCAGGACGGTCTTCAGGTTGGACTTCACGACTTTATTCTGAAGCGCCTTCTTCTTGGCAACAAGCACTCTCTTCTTCGCAGACTTAATGTTCGGCATAGGTTACACCTCCTTGACCTTACTAGACAGTACAAGTTATGATAGCATCTTTTTTTCCAAAAAGCAATACCCCGCTGCAATTTTTTGCGAAAAAAACGCAAAAAAAGCAGCGGGGCGGCCAAGGCGGATCGGCCCGGCTTTGAAAAGCCGGCAAGCCCCGTCTTGCGGGCTCAGCGGAACATCAGGTAGACATAGACTGTTCCGTCATCATTGAGATGCGCGACCCGGTTATAAACCGCTTGTTCACTCGAAAGAACGGTGATACCAGTCTCCTCCATAAAAACCCCCTGGGAGGCCCCCTGCGTTGAAACAAACGCGGAATAGACCGCCATATTTCCGCTGCTTCCGATCGTCTGGACGATATTCTGGCTGACTGCAAAAATGATGCCGAATGCGGGCTGAAATCCCAGTTCAATCAACCGGCTGGAGCTTCCGTCCCCGGTGTAGGTCCCGATGAGCGGCACCGCATGGTTCCAGACGTTGCGTTCGTTCTCCGTCAGGTGGGACACCGCGTCCGCCAAATGATTGCCCATGGCCGCGTCAAGCTTCAGGTTGTCCGCATTGAAATCCGCCATTTTAGGCTTGTCCGTTCCGAGCCACTGATTCAGCGCGAGATGTTCTGTACTGTTGGTGCTGGGCATGCAAAACTCCTTTCCAGTCGGCGGCAGGTCTCCGCCGCCACGCTGCTTTTCTATCTAAACTGTCAAAAAAGGCGGTGTCCATAAAGATCAAACCAGTCCCAGGTGAAGTCAGCCTGGTCAAGCATCGCCCAGTCCGTTTCGGATTGGGCGATGCTGTCCCAATCGAGTTCGCCAAGACTGAGCACAGCCTCTGTCTGCGCGGGCAGGAGGCTCGCGAACACCGGAAGGAAGGTCTGGGCGTCCGGCAGAAAGCCTCCAAGCGAACCTTCCGCCAGCACGCGGCCGCGCATTGGCTGCTCGATCAGGAGAATCTTTGCGCCAAGCGCTTCAAAAAAACGTTCGATTTCATCGGGCGCGCGCGGCGCGGGCAGCCTCATCAGCAGGCTGACAGCGGCGCGCAGCTGTGTTTCTCCTGTTCCGTCCGGAACCGCAAGGCCAAAAAGCCGGGCATAATCATGCAGCCGCTCCACCGGCATCGCCTGCGCGGAATATATCTGTGTAAGGCTGGCAATCCCGTCTGAGAGCAGGTCGAGCCCGGCTTGCAGCGCGGAGAGCTCATGATGGATATGGGTGCCTGGATACGGGTCGTAAAGGCCGGTTGCCCGGGCCGAAGCAATGAGGTCCATCTCAGCCCTCCATTTCGCTGATGGTGATTTCCCCTGCGCGGAGCACCTGTGTGTGCGCACAGGCAACGTCCGCCGTTGGCGCGGTGATTGCAAAGTTCTCCACGAGGCCGCTTTCGAGCAGAAGCCGGGCGAGCCGCGCGCGGGTCAGCCGTATTCCAATCGGCAGCGCATCCACCACGGCGCGCAGGAGCGCCGCAAGCGGCGCCAAGACCGCGCCGGGCTCCAGCCCGGCGGCGGGCTCGACGGCGATGGACAAATCCACCGCCGTCGCCTGCGCGCCCAGAACGGCAACGGGGGCGCACGGCTCGCGGGCGGCGTTAAGCGCATCCTGCAGCGCGGCGCGGGTGCCCTCCGGCACCTCCGCCGCGCCGTCAGCAGCCACATAGACACGGACACCGCCTTCCCCGTCCGACGTAACATACGCGGAAGAGATGCCAGGAAATGCTTCCGCCCTTTCCCGGTAATAAGCGGCATTTGCTCCGTTATTCGGCGCGGCATAGCCCGCGAGCAGCCGCCGGCGCAGGCTTTCGTCGTTTTCTCCGCCAGCGCCGCCGGTAAAAGGTTCCGGGTTCGAAACACCACCGATCCCGGCCAGCGGTTTTGTAAGCCGCACAATGCTCCCTGCCAGGGCGTTTCCGGTTTCGCCCGCCGTCTGCGCGCGTGCTGGCGCGTCCACAGCGGCTTCCCCCTCCGCGAGAACGGCGTCCGCAGTGGTTTCGTACCGTTCGCCGTCTTCGGTAAGGCACACGGTTCCCGCCGGGATCACGCTTTCCGCCTGACTCGCGCCGCGCCAAAACCGCAGGAGTCCGGCTGCCTGCACGGCCGCCTTGCGGGAAAGCCCGCGCTGCGCTGCAAACACATCGAGCGCGGCCCCCTGGGCAGTTTCCGGGAAAGCGTCCCGGCGCACGCTTTCCAGCCGCCTGCCAAGCGCTGCAAGTTCGCCTGCCAGCGCGTGAAACCGCAGGGCGATGTCAGAGGCTTCGTCCGGCGTAAAGCCGGAAAGCGTGCGATACCTCTCGATCATAGTCTCATAAAAGGTTTCCTGCGTCAGATTCATACGCATACCTCCAATGTGTACGGACGCGGCCCGGAGGCAATCCTTACATCGACCATAAGCCGCTGCGCCGCCGGGTCATAGACGGTGCGCACGCTGCGCACCGCGATCTCTTTCATCGGCGCGAGCGCTTCCCGCACAGCGGCAAGCGCCTGCCGGTCCCGGGCTTCGCGATTTCCCGTGCGCACCAAGAAAAGCCTGCTGCCGAAATCCGGGTCATGCGCAAGGCTCCCGCGCCGCACCGTCAGCCGGATCGCCGCCCGCTGCAGCAGTTCGTCTTCGCCGCTGACCATCACCGGGCGTCCGCGGTGATCGAGGACGGTATCCCCATTTTTAAGAAGGACATCCATCGTTCCACATCCTTTCTATAGATAATCATAGTCGAGCAGGGTCAGTGTGGTAAACGCTCCGCTCGAATCGAGCTTCCACCGCACCTGCTGGACGAAAAGCCCACCGAAGGAAAACAGATTTCCGGAAAGATCCACCAGATCGGTGACCGCGATCTCCAGAAGATCCGGGCTCGTGAGGGTAATGACCCGCTTGCCGAGCATCGAACGGTTGGTTCGGATGATCGCTTCAAAAGTTCCCTGCCCTTCATAGAGAAAGAAATCGGGCAGCGGGTTCAAATATCGCTTACGGGTAAGTTTCATGGCTGAGGCCTTTGGGTTCTGGTAGCTGTAGCTGTAGAACCCATCGAGATCTTTAATCACATATTCGGTCACCGGCGAATACCGGTTGTTGGTGATCTTGAGGTTCGCGTACCGCAAAGCGCCCGCGGCCGCATTCGAAAAGATATGCCTTTGTCCGGTCGGAGCCGCAGCCGCACAGCGGACGAGGCCGCTGTCGTCAAGCCAGGTGAAGCCATAGGCCACGTTGCGGTAGAAATTTGTAAAAGCCTCCCATTCGCTGGTTCCCTTTACAACCTGGTAGACATTTAAAATTGGGTTCTCATCACTGGAAAGCCGGGTGAACCCATAGGGTCGGATATGGTTTTGAAAAAGATCCTGCAGCGTCACATTCTGATAGAGCTGCGGCTGCGCCTCATTGTCGAGCAGCACCGCGCCGGCGCTGCGTGCGATCAGTTTCATCCGGGCGCCCTCGTCATTTTCGGTCGCGGTCTGCTCGTCAATTCCGCCGGAGAAGAGCACCACTTCGCCCAATGCCACCCTGAGCCTGTAAAGCTCCGGGTAACCGCGGTCCTGCCAGAAGACCGCTTCTAACGAATGCGCCGGGGAGTCAAACGACTTGACAATCTCCCATTCGAGCGGCGCGGGTAATGTAAATTCATGTTCCTGAAGATCCCATGCCGTGAAGGAAAGCGCTTTTATGTCGATGCTCATGCGCTTCCCCCCGTTTCCGCCTCAAGAAATTCGAGAAAATAGGAGAGCACCTTGCCATCCCCCTGGGCCGTATATCCAAAACGGGAAACCACAGCGGAAAACCGCTCCCCGGTTGGCAGATAAAGGGTTTCAGCTTCGCCGCCTGCACAGGCCTGGGCGATTTCCGCAAGCTTTTCCGCCGCGCCGTCCGGAGTGGTGTCAAACACTTCGCCTTCACACCGCACCACCCGGCAGCGCGGGCCAAGGTCCTGGGTCCTGGCGCCGCGCGCGGGGATCAGATGGGAAACCAGGCTGCGCTGGAAGGAAAGTTCGATTCTGCGCGGATTATGTGCGAAGAGATACGAGCCAAATTGCAGCCGCGTCATGTGATTTCCTCCATTTCATTGGTGATGGGGTGCGGATAGCGGCGCGCCTGGGTCTTGAGCCGGTCGTTCATGAGCCCCAGGATATCGAGATCCCCGGTGACGGGCGAACGGTAGGTCACCTGCGCCGCCGGGCCGCTCTCAAATTCGGCCGGCGAAAAATCGATTGGGGAAAGGGGCGCTTCCTCCTGCCGGTATGCCTCGAGCGCTGTGCCGACTGGCTGCGTGGTGTCCATATAGAGATCCCACACGAGCGGCACATCGAGCTTTCGCGGGCTTTCGACCGCCGAACGGTTCGAAATGAATTCGCTGTAGACCTGCAGATTCTTGGCTAGATCAGCCGAAAGATTGTAGTTTGCCATCCATCCGTCCTCCCCTCTTTATAAAAGTGCCTGCATGCTGTCAAAAGATTCGTTCACGCCGCATTCCTCAAAGTCTCCCGCATCAAACGGCAGGTCGTCCTGCTGCCAATAGAGTCTGCACAAATCTGCAATCTGCGAAAGGGTAAACCGTTCGAGCGCAGCGCGCGGAGAAGGCAGCGTGTCCGATCCGGCGAGCGTCTGAAAAAGCAGCACGCAGTTATAGGCGAGCGCATATCCCTCACGCGGCGAAAGCCCATAGCCGCAGAGTTCGGGCAGCAGCGCGCAGGCCTGTTTTACGATTGAGAGCTGACCCAGCCCGTTTTGCCGGTCAAAAAGGATCTCCCGCCCGAGAAAAATAGCCGGGAACCGATTGTCCGGCAGTCTCTGTCCCCGTGCCATCAGCGCACCTCCATGCGGGAGCGCGCCACGATGGTGAGCGTCTCGTAGACAAGATCGCTGAGCGCGACCGCTTCGTCGATCGCGGACCACTGACAACCGGAATAAATGACCTTGCGGTCGGGCTTCACAATCACGACATTGAAGCCGTCGATCGCGTGAAAGTCGATCCCTTCCGCAGCGGCGGTCTCTGTGAGCATCACGCGGGTCAGTTCTAACAGGTGGCGGGTTCTTCCACCGACCGTGCCGATCGGCTCATCCGAACCGAATGCCTCGACATAGCGGCTCTCCCGAGTGGTTTTGGCCTTGTAGCTCTGTGCAGCGGCGAGCCGCTTTCCATCCACCTCGATATAGATATCCTTACTGGTTGGGAACGTAATAAAAGCCATCCGCGACCCTCCTTACACAGTGATTTCGGCACGCAGGACGATCTGGCTGATCTCCGGCGCGACCCGGATGCCAAGTGTCGCCACACAGACCGCGCTGTCCTGCGGATGCGCGGCCACCACAGGCGGCCGGTAACTGTCGAGTATCCCGCGCGCGCGCATCGCTTCCAGCTCAACGGTGATTTGCGAAGCGATGCTTTCCCGCGTGGCGGCATTGTTTTTGCATCCGCGCAGGCGGGCCTTGACCGCCCGGCGCACCGTGTCGAGCACCTCGTCCACCGCGAGCACGGTCGAAAGGTCCCGGAAGGCCGCATCCGGCTCACCATCCGCATCTTTGGTACAGCTGGTGACCGCGCGGACGCAAACCGCCTCCCCGCCGCACACCTCAAATGGGATCGCTCCTGCCGCGAGCAGCATCTCCGCCTGGGCGGCGGTGAGCGTTCCGCCGGATCCCCCGGCGGAACGTACCGGCAGCCCATTGAGGCTGCCGGACGCGCCAAAGCGCGCCACCGCCGCCGCGAACGCCGCCGCGGTCACATGGGTATCGTCCCCGCCGTCGCAAATCACTGCGATGTGCGGGTGGTTGAGCGTCCCGGCCGCAGCGGCAGCTGCGGCCGGATCGGACACAGCCAGCAGGCCAATCCGTTCTCTGCCGTTTTCACAGCAGGCGGAAATATGTGCCGCAAGTACATCCGCCCCTCCATCACAGACGAGCAGATAAACCGGCAGCCTTTCCGCAGCGGCAAACGCCGCGGTATAGTCCTCTCCGGCGGGAATGGCATAAATCTGTGAAGCGCCCGCTTCCAATAAGGCCTTAATCATTTCATAAAGCGCGCTGTCCGTTCCGAAAACAGCGGCCTGCGCGGGATCGCGCACCAGGGTCGCTTCCCCGGGTTCGCCGGACACGGTCCGCGCCACAGCGGCAATCCCGCGATACATGCCACAGGCGGCAGCCGCATGCACCCGCAAGTCGGTAAAAACACCCGGCCGCATGGTGGTAGGAATATGGATCATATCGAAACTCCTTTCGTTTTGACCAGGATCGATTCAAGCGGCACGCCTTGCGCATCCTCCGGCGGGGTGAACAGTCCGCTCAACATTGCGTTCGCCGTAAGGGCAAAGGCGGGCAGGCCGCGTTCATAGGTGATCTCTCCACAGGAAATTCCTCCCACGCCAAACTGCCCGCGCACGCAAATCAACGCGCCACAAAGCTTTTCAAACACCTTGTGGCAGTCATTCGGAGCAGAAACCGGGCATAGGATATCAAACCGGAGGGTGAGTTTTGCCTGATTGATCCCATCCGGGGAACCCGGAAAGGCAACACCCGCAAATCCCACCGCGACACAGGCGCTTTCCGGAGGAACCTGCCGCCAGTTGGCCGGGTACTGCTCCATCACGCGGATATTATCTCCGGCGAGCCGCTCTGCGAGATATTCCGCAAGCGTCTTTCTGATCCGGCCCAATTCATCCATCCACACCACCTCCATACACCCGCCGCGCATCCGCCCGGCGGAAAATCTTTTCACCCTGAAAGATAAAATCATGACAGACTGAAAGCAGATAGCGTTCCCCGCCCCATAAAATGACGTCGCCATCTCCAGCCTGTTCCCCGCCATCGGCAACCGGTCCGTAATAGACAAACCGCCTGGGGTCCTCCCGGCCAAAATATGTTTCCTTCCGATGGATATGCGTTTCATTCGTATAGACCCGCGGCATCACGCAGGCTGTAAAACGATAGGTTTTTCCTTCCTTTTTCAGCACTGTCTCAGCCCCGCATTTTTGAATTGCGACGCGCACCGCTTTTGCCGCGTTCATCCATCCACCTTCCAAAGCCCGGCGAAGCTGCAGTCGAGAAGCCCTGCCGCATTCGCATAGAGTTCATCGCGCATGGCGCGCAGTTCATCCGCAAAGCTTACGCCGCTGCTCTCCGAAACTGAGATATCGCCCACTTTGAAGCTTTGCGCACCGTCTCCCGCACGCATAAGATGGTACTGGCAATACGCCTCTCCCGCTGCCGCAAGCACCAAACGCGGATCGTTCGGGTCCGCATCCGTGCGCATCGCGGCGGAAATCCTGGCTGTGGCCGCGTCACAAAGCGGTTTCCAGTTCTCCCCACTTTCCGGGCTCAACCCGGAAAAGAGCAGGAACTGGCAAAAAACCTGATCGGGATTCATCTGTTGACCTCCTTTTCACCGGCGCGGAAAACCAGTTCCCCGCGCCGGGATCTGGCGGGAGCCGTCCCGCGCAAAGCGCGGGCAACGCGGCCATGCCGCGTTGGGCCGCTATGCGGCCACGGCTCCCGCCGTGCCTTTGCCTTACGCGGATGCTTTCAATGTGAGCACCTTGGCGGCGTCCGGGAAGATCTTCGCAAAACCCGCGATTGAAGTAACTGCTGCCCGTTCCAGTTGGGAATTGATCAGCTTGTCATAATCGACGGTGATGTCCCCCGCGGTAACCATCTCCAGCGCAAAGTTCTTGTCAAGACCGACAATGGTTCCTTCCGGAACCGATTTGGACTTGATGACATTCGCGCCGAACGGGGTTCCGATCGTGCCGCTGCCCGAGAAGTTGAGCCCGGCGACCGGATCGCGCAGTTCCTCGATGGCAAGCATTTTCTGCATCATATCAGGTGAAACAAGCAGAGTATTCATCGTGAAGTCCTCGAACTGGCTCCACAGATTCACAAGGTCGCTGTACGCAAGGGTTCCGGCACCCGCGGTTTCGATCGCGGACGCGGCGTTTCCGTTGTCCGCTCCGTCACCATTGATGAGCACATCCACCGCGTCTGCGAATTGAGCGCGGGTAATGTACGCACCGATCTGTTTGAGAGTGATGGTGAACAGGTCGATCCGCTGGAACTTGACCGCTTCATATGAAGCGACCAGCATCCGGCCCCGCTTTTTGAGCTTGACAAGGTTGTCCTTCAGCTTGATCACCGTCTCGGGAATCTCCGCGCCTTCCGCGACGACCTTTGCGGCGATGTCGTGTCCTGTGGTGGTTGTGATGGTGCGGTAATCGAGCGAATTGATGACGGTTTTGGATGCGATAACCGCATTGATCAGTTCGGTCTCGTCCGCGCCCTGCATAACCGCGCGCATGACATACTCCGGGAAAAGCGCCGCCGAATCAGAGGTGGAAAAGAATTTGGAGAGGGGATCGCTTGCGCTTCCGCTCACCTTGATGTCAAAGCGCTTGAGCTGGCGCTGGAAAGCGTCGAGCCCGGCAAGCGCGCCGCCCGTATAGTTTACGGACGGATCGAGCCGTTCGAGCTGTGCCGAAAATGGCAGCTCCCCCTTGTACATCGCTTTGTCGAGTTTCAGATTCTGATAGTTCCCCATAAAATCATCCTTTCTATCTTTCCGGATACATCACCCGGATGGTCAAATCCGAAAGGCTCCGTTGTCCGGCTTTTCGGATTCCCCGACGCCCCCCAGTTGCAAAGCGGGCGGCGCATCCTTTGCAAAACCCTTACAAAAGGCGGTGAGCTGCCGCTCATCCATGTTTTTTGCAACTTCTTCGAGCACCCGCGCGTCGAGCTCGGGCATCGAGAACGCCGCGAGCTTCACCATCCGGCGGCGCAGCTCATTCAGCCGGGTACGGCCGCTTTCGGCAAGCTGCTCAAGTTCTCTGAGATGGTTGGTCAACGCCGCGGCCTGCGCTTTGTTCAGGGTCACGCTCCCGCCGCTCGCGAGCGATTTCAGCAGTTCCCCATCCACACCTGGAACACGGCCTTTTGTGACGCCCGCTTTCTTCTGGGCCGGGACTGCCACAAACGACCATTCGTATGCGTCGGTGGGGTTTATCAGGTCGCGCCAGCAAAGCACGCCGTTATATTCCTGTCCCGGTTCATGCGAGCAAGGTGCTTCCCGTACATTGGCGCCGCAGATCGAACATTCCACGCGTTCCACCGCGCAGCTGACGCTGACTTCCTTTTTAATGCCCGCGTCGATCTCCAGGATGAGGTCAGCATTCTTGTCACAGCGCACCATATAAGCCCAAGCGCGCAGTACGCAGTAGCCCTCCCCAGCCTGGGTCAGACGTTCCGGATCATGTTCGACCACGGTTTCAAAGATCCGGGAATTTTGATTTTCCCCTTTCGGGTTGTGGTCGAAGATCCCTGTCTTTCCGACGAAAAGTCCGGCCAGCACCTGCAGGCTCTCAACCGGGAACCGCTCGTAATCGCGGTCGATCTCGTTGTCGCAGAGGACGAGCGAAAAGACGTAAACCTCCTCAGCCGAAAGTTCCCGGCGGGAAAACGCGTTAATCTTGGCGAGCTGTTCGGGCGTAACCGGGACACTCTGCGCGGTTTTGAGAATCATCGCATGTTTCATTTTTTTCCCTCCAGTGTTTTGAGTTCAAACGCGAGCTTATCGGCTTCCAGACCGGTCAGACGCGCGTTCGCCAGTTCCAGTTCATCCTGCAGGTTGATATTGTCCCACACAATATCCGTATCGCAGCTGTACCCGCGCACCCGCAGGAAAATCCGGCAGATCTTCACGAGCACAGGCGTGAGCAGCCGACGGTAACTTTCCAGTTCGCTGGTGAGGATGTCAGCCTGCTGCGTACTCATGCGTTCGGTTGTCGACCAGCTGAGCCCCAGAAGGAACGGTGGGATGCCAAGCTTTGCAACGATCTGTTCAAGCATCTGCCGTACCGGGACTTCGGTGCCGATCATCTGGTTGTCCGCGCCGATCACCTTGATATCGACGTCGCCCACTGCGACAAAATCTTTGATTCGGCCCCGCTTGCTCTCATTCATCGCGTCGGCCCATTCAGTTGCGATGTTTTCCGCGATCTCCCGGGCATACGCCCGGTCAACACTGGAAGCGCCCGGCTTGTAGGTCACCGCATAACGCAGGTTGGCGATTCGTTCGAAATTCTGCCCCATTGAAGCATAGATCTTCATCAGAATGTCCGATACAAACGGCAGCCCATCCAGGATGGAAGTCCCAAGCACTTGCCCCGCACGCGGCGAAAGCGCTGTGTGGACGATCAGTTCCGGATACGGGACCGGGACTGGCGTCAGGCTGTTTTTCATGGCGCAAAGCTTCAGATCAAACGGCGAGGCGGCATTCTGAAAACAGACATTCTCGATCGGAGCATTATAGAGTCCTGCGACCGATTCTCCATCGGCGGAAAGCACCACTTCTCCCACCGCATTCCCATAGGTGAGCAGGCTGTCGAGATAACAGCGCAGAAAGCTTTCCATCCCACGGGAGGAAGCGCCCACCTGTACCTCCCGGAAAAAGGTTTCTAGTTCCGCCTGTGCCTTTCGGTTTTCGCAGACAGGCGCGCAGCCGCCCACCAGCCGGCAAATTTTGTCGATGGCCGCGTCAATGATGGGAATCGAGCGGCGCAGTCCGTCGTAAACCGCACAGTCGCGGCCATAGAGCAAAAGTGTATCGTTCCACACGTTCACCCCTTCCCGTGCGGTCTGCACGCTCACCGCCGGTTCTCTGTGCCGCAATAGGTTCCAAATTTTCATAGGTTTCCTCCTTTATCACAACACGCGCCATTTGCCCCGCTGCGCGGCGGCCCACTTCCGCGGGCGGCCGCGTCCCTCCTGGACGCGGCCCAAATGGCGCGGCGGCTCCGCGCCGGGCGCCTCATCCAAAGAACCCATCGGAATGTCCGCGCAGCCCATCCGCCCGGCTGACCGAAGCGGCGAAAAACGGGCATGTGTCCTTTACGAGCGCGGTCATCACAAAATACCGGATATCATCCATCGCATGGTCATGTTCTTTGAACGGCTGATCCTTTCCCGCCCTGTTGTCCCAGCGGTAGAGGGAAAATTCCCGGATTGTGTCCCGACACCCCGCGCAGAAAAGGAGCTTCTGTTCCTTCAGCAGGCTACTCACCATACGGATGCCGTCCGCCACCTCATTTTTCGCCGGGATTGCCCGAAAGACACCGTGCCGCCTGATACACGCGAGAAAACTCGCCGCCGACGGGTCAACGATCACCGCTTCGATCTTCCGGCCCCCCGCAAGTTCCATAAGCGCTTGATGGTATTCCTCATCGGTACGCAGTTCACCTGTCACGCGGGAGTCGTGGTAATATTCCGCGAGCCGGTACCAAACCCCCGCATGCTCCCCCCACAGTCCAAACGAAGCCGGATTGACCGTCCCGTAGTCGCAGGAGATGAAAAAACGTCCGCAGACGGGTGCTTTTTTTACCACATGCGCACTTTCGTCAAACATCGGGTAAACAGCGCCTTGGGCTGCCACCCATTTCCCCAATACGAACCGTTCGTAGAAGGCGCCCGCGTAAAGATTTTCGTACCGCTGCAGGACGGCAGGGGAAAGCGACGGATTGTCACGCATAGTGAAATGCAGGTAAAGGGCGTTCTTCTCCGCCGCCTTTTGAATCCACTCGCGATAGAACCAGTGCTGCGGATACTCCGGGTTGCAGGAAAACCAGAACCGCGCGCCTTCCGTAGAACAGCGGGCCAGCGCCTGCTCGACAAACGAGCGCGGCATGAGCGCCACCTCATCGAGCAGCACGCCCGCGAGGGTCACCCCCTGGATGAGCGCCGCGCTGCTTTCGTCGCGCCCGCCAAACAGGTAAAAGCGGTTCATGCGCCTGCCGTATGAGATTTCGAGATATCCGCGCGAACGCCGGTCGCTGCAGGCATAGCCAAGCGCAGGCAGGCAGGAAAGCAACGGCGTGATCAGATTTCTGCGCAGCCCGCCGGCCGTCTTGCCGCAGAGTGCGAAATCCTGTCCAGAAAAGCAGGACATCGCCCACACGGTAAACCCAATGGAAAGGCAGAGCGTCTTGCCCGAACGCACGGCGCCGTCACAGATAATTGCGCCGCGGCCATGATGCGGGCTTTGGGGATGCCACCAGGTCATCGCGGCGAGCTGTTTTTTTGAGAAACGGGAAAACTCAGGCATCCTCTGCACTTCCCACGGCACGGGCTGATTTTTCCAAGGCGGAAAGGAGCGACCCAGCCGCGCCGTCCCCACCTGCCCCCATTTCTGCCAGCAGCGAAAGCGCCCGCAGCCGATCGTAAAATTTAAGCTCGATCCCACCGCCCTTGGGCCGCCTCAACTCTGCCACATGGAACAGATCCGCGTCCCGGATAAAGGTCTCCTCGTCTCCCAAAAGCGCGAGTACACCTCCCACGTCCCCCAGCGCCAGCCGTTCGAGCCCGGCGCGCGCGGTCTGCTCAGGCGCGCGGCAACAGAGGTCCTTCATCAGCCTGGAGATCCGCCTGCGCACCTTTGCATCTCCCAGAAGCGCCGCTGACTGCCTGCCGCAGTCCCCGGCGCCATAACCCGCCCGGCGAACCGATTCCTCCGGAGAAAATCCCCGCGCCATAAAAATGCAGAACAGCTCGCGGCGTTTCGCTTCATCCGATTGTTTCATAGGTCACATCCTTTCACCCATACGGCAAAAACAGCGGAAAGTTGCACGCAGGTGCAACTTTCCGCTGTTTTTGGAAAAAATCAAATCTGAAAGGCGCTTTCAATATCCGCATCAGCAAAATGTAACAATTGCTACTTGACGAACCGTGTAAAAGGATGGTAAATTATATGGTGTGGCGGACATGTCCTGCCCGCAAAAATTCATATTGGAGATGCCGCCCGGATGCCAACTTTAAACATTGTCCTCATTGAGCCCCAAATCCCGCAGAACACGGGGAATATCTCCCGCACCTGTGCCGCGACCGGCGCACGGCTGCATCTGGTGGGGCCGATGGGCTTTGCGATCACCGATGCGAAACTAAAACGCGCGGGGCTTGATTACTGGCATCTGCTGGACATCACCACCTATGCTTCAACCTCGGAATTTTTTGAAAAGAACCAGGGTGAATTCTTTTATTTCACCACCAAAGCGCCGCATATCTACACCGAAATCGCTTATCCGGACAATGCCTATATCGTTTTCGGCCGGGAGGACGCGGGTCTGCCGGAAGATCTGCTCTATCAAAACCCACAGCGCTGCGTGCGCCTGCCGATGATTGCCGGTGCGCGCAGCCTGAACCTTTCCAATACAGTGGCGGTCGCAACTTATGAAGCGCTGCGTCAATGGGGGTTCCCGGCGCTCAAAAATCACGGACAACTCACCCAATATCAGTGGTAGGAGATCATGTATGGCAAAAAAGAAACAGCACGACCAGAAAATCCTTTTAATGACCGATTCCGCCTGCGACATCCCGGACGCGGACCTGCTCACGGGCGGGATCGTCATGCTGCCGATCCCAATTGCAATCGACGGCAAGGGCTATCTCGAACGGGTGGATTTTACCATTCCGGAATTTTATGAGCGGCTGACAGCGGCCAGGGAGCTGCCAGTCACCAGCCACATCCTGTCGGTGACCTACGCCCAAGCGTACCAGGACGCTTATGAGCAGGGCTACACGGATGTGATCAACACGACCATCACCTCAAAGGGGTCCAATATGTTCCAGGCGGCGGTCTTTGCCAAGAAGCAGTTTTATGAGGACACCCCGGAGGCTGTGGACAAAATGAACATCACGGTGCTTGATTCAGGCTCCTATTCCATCGGTTACGGCTATCCGATCGTGGAAGCTGCCAAGCTCATCAAGGCGGGCAAAACCGCCGATGAGGTCACCGTATTCCTGGATGACTGGTTCTCCTGCGTGGAGATTTATTTCGCCCCCTATTCGCTCGAATATGTCCGCCGCTCGGGACGCGTCCCTGCCGCCGCTGCCTTTGTGGGCGACGTGCTCGGCTTGCGGCCGGTCATCTCGATCATCGACGGCGTGACCGCGGTGGTGGAAAAGGTGCGCGGTGACAAAAATGTGGTGGTCCGCGTCTGCGAACAGGGACTTGCGCATGCCAGCGACAAAAAAGCCCCCACGGTGGTGGCGTACGGCAGCATTGAACAGTACGGAGAAGATCTCTGGAAGGAGATTTCCAAGCGGTTCGGGCACGCGCCAAAGGCAAAATTCCAGCTTGGCGCCGCCATCACAATCAACGCGGGTCCCAAGGCGGTCGCCATGATCGTGCGCGGGGAGAAGCGGCTGAATACCCGCGCGCGCGAACAGGATTATCTGGCCTGAAAAATAAAAATCCCCCGGTGTCTGCCGGGGGATTTTTCTCAGACCGGTATCCTATGGAAAATAATCCCCAAAGAATTGCGCAAACTAACTTTGGAAGCTGTTGAAACCATGGAAAATCGCGCAAAACGCTTGCAAAAAAAAAGCCGATGCCGTAGAATAATCCATGGATTGTTGATTAATTAACAGAGTTGTTGAAAATCGGGGAAAACCCAAAAACAGAAAATCGAGAAAGGGTGGCAAACATGACTTCCTACAACAAAAAGTCGGTGGAAGACATCGACGTATCCGGCAAAAAAGTGCTGGTCCGCTGCGACTTCAACGTCCCGCTGAAGGATGGCGTGATCACATCGGACAAACGCATTGTGGCTGCGCTTCCGACCATCAAATACCTGCTTGAAAAGAATGCGGCGGTCATCCTCTGTTCGCACCTCGGCCGTCCGAAGGGCGAAGTGAAACCGGAGTTCTCGCTTGCTCCAGTCGCCAAACGCCTCGGTGAGCTGCTGGGCAAACCGGTCGAAATGGCCAAAGACGTTGTCGGCGAGGACGCCAAGGCGAAAGCCGCGGCCTTAAAACCCGGCGAGCTGCTGATGCTTGAGAACGTCCGCTTTGAAAAGGGCGAGACCAAGAACGATCCGGCGCTTTCGAAGGCGTTTGCTTCCCTCGCGGAAATCTATGTCAACGACGCGTTCGGCTCGGCCCATCGCGCCCACGCTTCCACCGCCGGCGTCGCGGAGTACCTTCCGGCGGTCTGCGGTTACCTCATCCAGAAGGAAATCACCATCATGGGCAAAGCCCTTTCCGACCCCAAACGCCCGTTCGTCGCGATCCTGGGCGGCGCGAAGGTTTCGGATAAGATCGGCGTCATCAATAACCTGCTTGAGAAGGTTGACACCCTGATCGTCGGCGGCGGTATGGCCTACACCTTCATCAAGGCAATGGGACACTCGATCGGCAATTCGCTCTGCGAAGAGGATAAGCTCGAACTGGCCAAGGAAATGCTCGCCAAGGCGAAAGCCAAGGGCGTGAGCCTGCTTTTGCCGGTCGATAACCTCGTCGGTGACAAATTCGATCCGAACTGCCAGAGCAGGCTGGTTGACAGCGACAAGATCCCGGACGGCTGGATGGGTATGGATATCGGCCCCAAGACTGAAAAACTCTTCTGCGACGCCATCAAAGGCGCGGGCACGGTTGTGTGGAACGGACCGATGGGCGTATTTGAATTCGAGGCCTTTGCGAAAGGCACCCTCGCGGTCGCGACCGCGGTGGCGGACAGCGGCGCAATCTCGATCATCGGCGGCGGGGACAGCGCGGCGGCGGTCACCAAGCTGGGCTTCGGCGACAGGATGACCCATATCTCCACCGGCGGCGGCGCTTCGCTCGAATTCCTCGAGGGACTGGAGCTGCCCGGCATCGCGGCCCTCAACGACAAGTAATCCGAAAGGGAGCGGGCAAATCCGCTCCCTTTTTTCGCTGTTCCAATGACAAGAATAAAGGAGAATGCAGTTATGAATAAAGCGGTTCGGAAAGCAGTTATCGCAGGCAACTGGAAAATGAACAAAACCCGCCCGGAAGCACAGGCGCTCATCAATGAGCTGAAACTCCTCGTCAAGGACGCGGATTGCAGCGTGATCATCTGCGTGCCCTACACCAACCTGGAAACCGCGCTTGAAGCCACCAAAGGCACCAACATCGAAGTCGGCGCGGAAAACTGCCATTGGGCGGCGTCCGGCGCCTTCACCGGCGAGATTTCCGCCGGCATGCTCACCGAGATGGGAGTCAAATACGTCATCATCGGCCACAGCGAACGCCGCCAATATTTCGGAGAGACCGACGCGACCGTCAACCTGCGGGTGCGTGCCGCGCTCGATGCGGGCCTCGATGTAATCCTCTGTGTGGGCGAGCTGCTTGAACAGCGGGAAGCGGACATCACCGAAGAGATCGTCGGCATGCAGACCAAGGTCGCGCTCGGCGGCGTTTCGGCGGAGGAACTCAGTCGCATTATCATCGCCTACGAGCCGGTCTGGGCAATTGGCACCGGCAAGACCGCAACCGCCGAACAGGCCAACGAGGTCAATCATTATATCCGCACCGTGGTCGCTAAGCTCTACGGCGACGCTGCTGCTGAAGCCATGACCATCCAGTACGGCGGCTCGATGAACGCGAAGAACGCGGCGGAGCTGCTCGCACAGCCGGATGTGGACGGCGGGCTCATCGGCGGCGCCGCGCTCAAGGCGGCCGATTTCAACACGATCATCGAGGCGGCCTCGAAATAAAAGCCGTGCACAGGAGGATAAACGAACTTATGAAAAAACCTTTGGCACTCATCATTCTGGATGGATTTGGATATAACCAGGCGGATTACGGCAACGCGATCGCCGCCGCAAAAAAGCCCAACATCGAAAAACTTTTCGCCACCTGCCCGCATACCCTGATCGGCGCTTCCGGCATGGATGTCGGCCTGCCGGACGGGCAGATGGGAAACAGCGAGGTCGGCCACACCAATATCGGTGCCGGACGGGTGGTTTATCAGGAGCTTACACGCATCACCAAATCGATCAAGGACGGCGATTTTTTCGATAACCCGGCGCTCACCGGTGCAATGGAAAACTGCAAAAAGTATGATTCCGCCCTGCACTTGATGGGCCTTGTTTCCGATGGCGGCGTGCACAGCCACAACACCCATCTGTACGGCCTGCTTGAGATGGCAAAACGGTTTGGCCTTCGCAAGGTCTATGTCCACTGCTTCATGGATGGACGCGATGTCCCGCCCACCAGCGGCCGGGATTTCATCGCGGAGCTGGAAGCCGAAATGAACCGGCTCGGCATCGGACGGATCGCCTCGGTCATGGGCCGTTATTACGCAATGGACCGTGACAACCGCTGGGAGCGGGTGGTGCGCGCTTACGATGCCATCGTCAACTCTGAGGGGAATGTAAACCCGTCCGCAGTCGATGCGATGGAAAAGTCCTATGGCGCGGAGATCACCGACGAATTCGTTGAACCGACTGTCTGCCTGAAAGACGCGGGCGTCCACGACAACGATTCGGTCATCTTTTTCAACTTCCGCCCCGACCGGGCGCGCGAACTGACCCGCACGCTGGTGGACCCGGACTTCTCCGGCTTCGAACGCAAAGGCGGCAGAAAACAGCTCTATTTCGTGACCATGACCCAGTACGACGCAACCATGCCGAACGTACATGTGGCGTTTGCACCGGAGGGGCTTTCCAATACCTTCGGAAAATACATCTCGGATAAAGGCCTCACCCAACTTCGTATCGCGGAAACCGAAAAGTACGCGCATGTCACCTTCTTCTTCAATGGAGGGGTGGAGGCGCCGTACCCCGGCGAAGACCGCGCTTTGATCCCCTCCCCAAAGGTGGCGACCTACGACCTGCAGCCGGAGATGAGCGCCTATCTCGTCACCGACGAAGTGGTAAAACGGATCGAAAGCGGCAAATACGACGTCATCATCTTAAATTACGCCAACTGCGATATGGTCGGCCACACCGGTGTGTTCGACGCCGCAAAGAAGGCGGTGGAGGCGGTTGACATCTGCCTTGGGCGTACCATTGACGCTATCCTGGGAATGGGCGGCGCGGCGCTGATCACCGCCGACCATGGCAATGCGGACCAGATGTTTGAACCGGACGGTTCGCCCTTCACCGCACATACCACCAATCCGGTCCCGCTAATCGCGGTCGGGCTTGGCGGCTGTAAGCTGCGCGAAGGTGGCCGGCTCGCAGATCTCGCACCCACCCTGCTTAAAATTCTGGGCCTGCCTCAGCCCAAAGAGATGACCGGTACTCCGATTATCGAATAAGTGCCCCCTCCAACAGCCCGCTGAGAGAATTCTCAGCGGGCTGTTTTATTTTGCATGAATGGATAAAAAACGTATAAAATAAGGATATATGGCTTGTCAACAACTTCCGAAAGGTTTATAATAAATGCAACTCGTTTGAAGCAACTTACTTTGATACAGGAGGAAAGATATATTATGGGAAAAGGAACATTTCTGGCAACGGTAGCGCTTTTGATTGCGATTGCCGGAGCGATCGTCGCATTTGCCGCATATTTTAAACGCCGCAGCTGCACGCTGTGTGATGATTTCGATGACGATATGATGGATGACGACATGTCCGACCTCGATTATTACGCGACCCAGGTTTCTGAGGATTCCGATGAACCACTCGAATCCGAGCCGGAAGCCGCCGCTCAGACTGCCGAAGTATCAGAGCCCGCCGTCGAAGAAGATCCGCAAGAAGAAAAACCAGAAGCATTCTAATGAAGTTTGCGTACCGGTGGACACTTCGTCCGCCGGTTTTTCTTCGAATACATTCTTTTCATCGATATTTTAGAAAAAAGATAAAAAAAGACTTGCGTTCCTTTGTAGGATATGCTATAATAATCAAGCATTCAAAATTTGAATATCGCGGAGTGGAGCAGTCCGGTAGCTCGTCGGGCTCATAACCCGAAGGTCGTAGGTTCAAATCCTGCCTCCGCAACCACTGGAAAGTGGCCTGAACAATTAGTTCAAGCCACTTTCTTCTTTTTCTATGACTGCCAAAATAAGTTTGACAGTCATTTTCGCCCGAAACCGCTAAAGGCAGTCCCAAACGGAAATTTCACGTTTGGGTATGCGGACACCTCTGCAAAAAGCTGACCAGATGTGATTTCGAGGTTCACGGATGAAAAAAACCTCATCAATGACCGGTTGCTGGAAGCGGCCATGCTTGATATCGATTTGTATATCGCAGTACATACCAACGGGCGTAATGGCTCCGCTCGCGGCATCCTCGTTCTGACGGAATTAACCGGAGCGAAATCATGGAAGGCAGCTGGGCCCCTTTACAATAAGTTGGCGCGGATCTATCCGGATCAGAAGAACTTCTATAGCCCAGGCGTGGTCAGCGGTGGGGCGAAAGGCTGTATTTTCACAACGCCGCGCGAAGGAATTCACCCTCAAGAAGCCCATCGCGGCGGGAATAGGAATCACACCCGAAGTTGAAACGGCGGTCGAAGCTGCTATCATCAACGCGGTTGCCTTCCTTCCCCAAACGCACGACGGCCAAAGCGATATTATCCGGGATTAAGAGGTTGCCTTTGTCGGCCTCCGCTTTTTGCTTTATGTGTCCAAACGTTTCTAATCCTTCTTACTAACTCACAGCTTGTACCCGTATATAAAAAGCCTTGCGGCAGTAACGGGAAGCGGCGATCGCAATGCGATGCCGCTTCCCGTTTTAAGGAGATAGAAATAGGCAAAATGTTTAAGAGGTTCTTAAAAATTCAGTCACGGGCCACGATTTTTCCGCCGCGCAGGTAAAAGCGCGGAACCCGGGTGCCGATCACCGCACTCAGTTCAGGCGCGGAACCGGGATAGCTCGCGGTAATCTCGTACGGGGAGAGAAAGACGCCGCTGTCCTCACCGAAAATTGTGACCACATCGCCTATTTTTGCCTCGGGCACATCGGTGATGTCCAGAAAGCACAGGTCCATGCAGATCTTCCCGACGAGGGTGACCCGTTTGCCATGCAGCAGCATCTGCGCACGGTTCGAGGCGCTGCGATGAATCCCGTCGACAAATCCAAACGGGATGATTGCAACGATGGTTGGCCGCTCACAGGTGAATAGGCGGTTGTACCCGATCGTGTCGCCCGGATCGAGCTGCTTGATCGAAAGGATGCGGGCGCGCACCTGCATGACCGGTTTCAGCTCCACGCCGCAGCCGAACGGATTGAAGCCGCAGAGCAGGGTACCCACCCGGACCATGTCGTAGCGCGCCTCGGGGAAGCGTAAACTGACCGGGCTGTTTGCGCAGTGGCGCAGCAGCTTCAGCCCGCGGGCTTCGAGCGCTTCGGCATAGGCGCGATAGTTTGCGAGCTGCCCCATGGTGAAGGCGTCTTCCGCCGGATCGCCGCCGGATGCGAAGTGGGTGAATACGCCGGTCAGTTCGATACCGGGCAGGGCCGCGATCTGCATCGTCTCGTCGACGCATTGGGCAAGATTTTTCGAGACCATCATACCGTAACGGCACATCCCGGTGTCAACCTTCATATGTGCCCGTACCGTCTTCCCGACGCTGCGGGCCGCTTTGGAGATCTCCCGCGCGTAGGCGTAGTCGAGCATCGGGATGGTCAGATTGTTGTCGATTGCAATTTTGGTGTGTTCCGGGCAGATTGGCCCGAGCAACAGCATTTCCGCTGTTATACCCTTTTCCCGCAGTTCCATGGCCTCCTCGATGGTGGCAAGCCCCATCCAGCGGCATCCGGCTTCCTCCAGGGAACGGGCCGCGGTGATTGCGCCGTTCCCGTAGAAGTTGCCCTTGATCACCGCCATGACCGTACAGCCCGGACCCACCAGATCGCTCAGAGTCCGGTAGTTATAGTCGAGGTTATCGAGAGAGATTTCAGCCCAGGTACGGTCGTGCTCATATTTCATAGGCGTTACGCTCCTTACTGTATCCGCCCGCGGAACAAGCGCTTGTTCCGCGGGCGGTTTGGGGTCCGGATCAGACCAGCTTGAGGGCGCGCAGGATCTCTTTGAGTTCATCCCGCTCCTTGTCGTTGAGGCCGGTGAGCGGCAGTCGCATATGTCCGCCCGGCAGGCCCATCAGGCGCATGGCCTCCTTGAGCACGCCGAAACGCACATTACCTTCGCCGTAGATCGAGCCGCCCGGCTTGGTGGCAACGCCAGTGTCGCCGCGCGCGGCGGCGCAGCGGCCCACGAAGGAATAATACGGGTCCATCATATTAAGCAGCGAACGGATCTCGTCGAAATCGTAACGCTGTGCCGCTTCGTACATTTTGATCGGATATTCCGGGAAAAAGTTGCCGAACGGGGTGACCAGGCCGTCCGCGCCGTACGGGAACTGATAGGCGTACCACTGCTCGCCGAAACCGCTGTGGATCGAAACGTCGGTGCCTTTGAGCGCCTTGACCATCGAGTTGAAGAGCATCAGGTGCGGGGTGTTCTCCTTGACGCCGCAGATCTTGCCGCCGAAGTCATCAATCATCTTGCGCATCAGCTTGCCGTTGATCCAGGACTGGGAGAAGGCAGGATTGTTATAGACGATGATACCAATATCGACTGCCTCTGCAATATGTTTATAATGCTCGTACATGCCCTCCGGGGTCGGGACGAAATAATACGGATGAATGATTTGTACGCCGTCGGCGCCGACCTCCTGCGCAAATTTGCACATTTTAACCGTTTCATAGGTACTTGCACGGCCGGCGCCCGCGATGACCGGATGCGCGCCCGCAACCTCTTCGACACAGGTCTTGAGGACCGTCTTGTGCTCCTCTTCGCTCATCGAAGCGAATTCACCGTTGCTTCCGCACGGGGTGATCGTGCATTCGACATTCTTGACCTTATCGAGGGTGAACCGCAGGTTCTCGCGGTAGGAATCAATCCGGAGAGTACCGTCCTCATCGAATGGGGTCACATTTACAAAGCAAACGCCCTTCATATGTTTTTTCAGTTCAGCAGGTGTCATCATGACAAATTTTCCTCCTTGTTATTTTATTAAGCGTGTAAGCATATCTTCCAACCGGGCGATGAATTCCCGCAGGTTTTCCATGCTGCTTGCGTAAGAAATCCGGATATTCGTATCATAGAAGGAATCGAAAGCGGTTCCGGGGACGGCCGCAACCCCGGCGTCGGCGAGCAGCCGTTCGGCAAATTCCCTGCCTCCCAACCCGCCGCGAACGACGTTGGGATAGATATAGAAGGTTCCCTTCGGCGCCGCACAGGGGATACCGAGTCGTTCGAAAGCGTCCAGCAGAAGCCTGCGGCGCTGGCTGTACTGCGCAAGCATCCGCGCGCAGGCTTCTGCGCCGTTTTTAAGCGCCTCGACGCCGGCATATTCCGCGATGATGTTCGAGCTGGACATCGAATACTGATGGATCTTCACCATGGGAAGGATGAACTCCTTTGGCGCGGCGATGTAAGCCAGCCGCCAGCCGGTCATCGCATAAGCCTTGGAGAAGCCGTTGATCGTGAGGGTGCGTTCGCGCATCCCATTGATCGAACCGATCGAGACATGCTCTGCGCCGTCATAAAGCAGCTTCTCATAAACTTCGTCCGAAAGGACTAGGAAATCCTTTTCGATTGCAAGCTGTGCGATCTGCTCAATCAGTTCGCGCGGATAAACCGCGCCGGTCGGGTTGCAGGGGCTGTTGAGGATGAGCAGCTTTGTCTTGTCGGTAACTGCCTTGCGCAGGTCGTCGATGTCCGGCAGCCAGCCGCCCGATTCCCCGGCATGCACCAGCACGCTTTTCGCGCCGACGATGCGGGCAAGCTGCAGATAGGCGATGTAAGCTGGCTCGACGATGATCACCTCGTCGCCCGGATCGAGCAGGGCACTGAAAACGAGGTAGAGTCCTTCGGCGCAGCCGGAGGTAACCAGCACCTCGGTTTCGGGATCGTAGGCGATCCCGTTTTCTGTTTGCAGCTTCTCGGCAATGGCGTTTCGCAGCGCGGGAATGCCGCGGTTCGGAGCGTAATGGGTTTGGCCGCGGTCGAGCGCGGCCTTTGCGCTGGCGATGATATTTTCAGGCGTGGTGAAATCGGGTTCTCCCAAATGCAGGCGGATCACATCGCGTCCCTGATCCTCCAGGACCTTGATCTTCTCACCGATCCCACGGATCCGTGAAAGCTCGACGTGGTCCAAATGACCGCTTACACGCATAAATTCCCTCCTCTGTAGTTGAATTGCGCCAGACATGACACATGACATGTTTTGCCTTGATTATAGCATTGATAATCGAATTGTCAAGGTCAAATGGAAAAAAGATTTTGTCGACGATCCCCAAAATAAAATTTCAACACAAAATTTTGCAGGTAGACTTGCAAAATACAAAATCATCATGTATGATAAACATTGATATGACATGTCTAACGGCGAGCTGCGAGCTCCTGAAAAGACGAAAAATCAGTTATAAAGGAAGTATCTGGAGCTATGGCCAGACCGTTATTATCAGAAAAAGTAGCAGATAAAATCAAGCAGATGATCATTCATGGGGAACTTCCGACCGGGGAGCAGATCCCAAGCGAACAGGAGCTTTCCCAGCGGCTCAATGTTAGCGTGCGCACCGTTCGCGAGGCGGTGAAGGCGCTGGTGTCCTGTAATATCCTTGAGATCCAGCGCGGGATCGGCACCTTCACCTGTGCGGATCCTGGGCTCGGGGACGACCCGTTCGGTTTTGAATTCATGGATACGAACGCGCTGTATCCCGACCTGGTTGAAATCCGGCTGATCCTTGAGCCGGAAATCTTTGTGCTGGCCGCCCACCGCGGCACGCAGGCGGAATTCGAGGCTGCCGCCGCTGTCCTCGAACAGGTGCGCATCGCCAACGAAAAGCTCGGACAGGGCGACAATGCCGACGAACTGATCGAACGGTTCTGGACCTACGATATGCAGTTCCATCAGTTGATCTATCAGGCAAGCCACAACGCCGTTGCCAATCGGATGCTTCCGCTGATCACAAAAACGCTCTATCAGCTTTACCGCAGTGAGCTTTTCCGGAAATGGCGCAAATCGAAGAATTTTTACAGCCGTCACCAGATGATCTTTGAGGCGGTCCTGCGCAAAAACGACGAGGAGATCCGCAAGCTCTGTCGGGCGCATATCTCCTCCGGTACGACCGAAGGCGGCCTGCTTTAAGCGGCTTGATCCAGTCATCCCCCTGGCTAAGCCGGAGGTTTGCGTAAGCCCTAGAAGGGCTTACGACGGACAATCCCACTAAATTGTTGGTATACTTATGAGTATGTGGATGTGATCCGGACATGCAGTCGCCTCTATGATTCTCCCCTTTTCTGCCCACATAGTTTCCCGAGAATTTCTCCTATATTCGCTTTGATTTCTCGAAATATCACTTGACTGCGATATTTCAGAGCAAATACTATGTGGTCGTGACAGTTCTACTTCGTATGCTTTAAACTGTCTATGTCTTTCTCTGTTATAAAAAAGACCTCCCCGATGTTTTGTTAGGTTGGCAAACCTTAACTTTAATCCATCGGGGAGGTTTTTTTGTCCATAAATAAAGCCCTTCCTTTCCACTGGCGGAGCCGGTGGTTGCCGTATGAACAGGAAAACTGCGTGGATCTCTTTGCAGCCATGCGGTTTTTTGTTTTTTTATTTCTACGGAAATTTTCTGCAATTTGTCACAATATTTCGTGTTCCCTTTTAGGTATTAGTCATAATAAATAAAATTATCATTATAATTATAAAAAATTTATTGACTTCTTCAAATTCCGCGCTTATAATCTAGACATGACATATGACATGAGACGCAATAACCAACCCACACGCGCAATCCCATTGGCAAAGATGCCTTTTCGCACCGACCGGTGTCCTGCAAAAACCCGAACAAAAATAATCGGAGATGACGATGCAGAAAGGATCAAAATTTATGAAGATTACCAAGGTTGAAGTACTCCGCGTCAAAACCAATCGACCCAGCTGGCGGCCGATATTCTGCCGCATCCACACCGACGAGGGCATCTATGGCGACGGCGAGGCCGCAATGGCTTATGACACCGGCGCGCCGGCGGCCTACGCAATGATCAAGGATCTGGCCCCGATGATCATCGGCATGGACCCGATGCAGACCGAATGGATCTGGGAGCGGTTCTTCCGCACCACCTTCTGGGGCCTCAACGCCGGCCCGGTCATGTATTCGGCAATCGCCGCGATCGACATCGCCCTCTGGGACATCAAAGGCAAGGCCTACAACCGCCCGATCCATGAGCTTCTGGGCGGCAAACGCCGCGATTCGGTCCGCTGCTACGCCAGCCAGCTTCAGTTCGGCTGGAAATGGGGACAGATGCTCCATGAACGCCAGCTCAAACCGGAACAGTACGCCGACGTCGCCAAAGAGGCGGTCGCGGAAGGTTATGACGCGCTGAAATATGACTTCTTCTCGTTCGACGAAGAAGGCAACACCATCACGGTGGAGGAATACACCCGCCTGCTCCAGCCCAAATACCTTGCGATGATCGAGCGCCGCGTCGCGGCCGTACGTGAAGCGGTCGGCCCGATGGTGGACCTCATCGCCGAATGCCACTGCCGGCTCGACGCACAGAGCGCTGTGCAGGTTGCAAACCTCATTGAAAAATACAACATCCTCTATTTCGAGGAGTGCACGATCCCTTCCCCCGAACTGACCAAATATGTGTCCGACCGCATCAATATCCCGCTGGCCGGCGGCGAGCGCATCTACACCCGCTGGCAGTTTCGGCCCTACTTCGAGAACGCTTCGCTGCAGGTTATCCAGCCGGATATTGGAAACTGCGCGGGACTCACCGAAGTGCGCAAGATCTGCGACATGGCGCATGCCTACGACATTAGCGTCCAGCCGCATACCTGTGCCAGCCCGCTTTCCACCTCGCTGGCGCTGCACCTTGAGGCGGTCATCCCGAACTTCATCATCCATGAGCATCACTGCAACAACCGCATGAAGTTTAACCACGGACTGACCAAATATAACCCGCAGCCTGTCAACGGCCGTTTCGAGATCCCGAACGAACCGGGCATCGGCAACGAGATCTCCGAAGAGGCGTTCAGCCGTGCGGAGGAGTACGCGGTAATCGAATAAGCGTTTAGGACAAGGAGATAAAGTACACCCGAAACCCACATTTAAGGAGGATAAAAATGAAACGTATTATCGCGATTGCCCTGACTATCTGCATGATGCTGGCCATCTTCGCCGGTTGTTCCTCCGGGTCCGGAAACAATGCCACAGCGCCCGCGGGATCCACCGCAGCACCCGCGCAGAACGCGGCCGCGGACAACGCTGAAACCATCGTCATACGCGTCAACAGCGCCATCAAATCCTCAACCGTCGAAGAGACTGCGAACGGACTCGGAATCCTCCAGTTCGTCGATAAGGTTCGCGAGCGCACCGACGGCAAATATGAGATCAAACTCTTCATGGACAGCCAGCTCGGCGGTTCCTCCGAACAGGTCGTCGGCGGCCTGCAGAGCGGCGCGTTCGAGATGTGCACCCTGGCACTTGGAAGCTTCGGCGAATATACCAACGCCTTCATGCCGATGAACTTCCCCTACATGTTTTCCTCCGAAGAGGTCATCCACAAGGTGGTTGACGGCGAAGTCGGCCAGCGTATGCGCGACGACTGTATCGCCGACACAGGCATCCGCCCGCTCGCATTCACCGAGCTCGGCTTCCGCCATATGACCAACTCAAAACGCGTCATCAAATCCCCTGCGGACGTAAAGGGCCTGAAGATCCGCACAATGAACGACCCCTACCAGATTTCGGCGATGGAATCGCTGGGCGCAGCCGTCACCCCGACCGCCTATTCCGAACTGTTCACCGCGCTGCAGCAGGGCGTGGTCGACGGACAGGAAAACCCCTGCCAGAATATCTGGACCGAGAAATTCTATGAGGTTCAGGATTACATGACCCTGACAAAACATACATACACCCTGCAGATGCTCGGCATCGCGGAATCCTACTTCCAGTCGCTGCCCGTAGACGTGCAGGAAATCCTGCTCGAAGAGGGCCGCAACTGTGAAATCCGCAACCGTGAAGAGCTCGAAGCGATCGACAATGCACAACTCGAAGAGCTGCGGAAGGTGATGGAGGTCACCGAACTGACACAGGAGGAGTTTGACGCTTTCCGTGAGGCCGCTTCCACCTCCTGGGGGCCCGCGAAGGAGGCCATGGGCGAAGAATATTTTAACCTCCTGATGTCCGAAGTGGAAAAGTACGAGAAGGAATAATCCAGATTCAAAACGTACAGGCGGGAACAGGCCGCCCGACAGCGCGGCCTGTTCCCCAAAAGACAATCGAAAGGAGGTAGTCGTCCAACATGGAATCCAAAAAGAAAATCTTTTGGAATGAGTTCATCAACCGGTTTGAGCTTTATATCGGGGCGGTGCTGTTTCTGGCCATGATGGTGCTGCTCACATGGCAGGTCGTCACGCGCTATCTCGCCCGTGCCATTACCTGGACTGAAGAACTCTCCTGCATCATGCTGGTGTGGATGAGCTATCTGGGTTTTGCAGGCGCCATCACCACCAGAAAGCACCTGCGTATCGATGCCTTTGTAAACGCACTGCCTTTTAAGGTAAAAAAGATCGTCCTGATCCTCTCGAACCTCATCAACGCCGCGTTTGCGGCGATGCTGATCTCCCCGATGTATAATGTCATGATGAGCTTCCAGAAGATCGATGCGACCTCTCCCATCCTCAAGATTCCAAAAGTGTTCACTTTCAGCATTCTGCCGGTCAGTATGATCCTCATCCTGATCCGTACTCTTCAGGAATGTGCGCGGTTGGCCGGCGAGGAGGAAAAGACTCTGGGCGTTGGGAAACCGGCGCTTGATCTGGACGCCATCGCGCGGGAAGGTGAAATGGAACGAGAAGGGAGGGAGGCATAGCTTATGGCAATACTCTTTGGAACCATGGCTGTCTGTCTCCTGTTAGGCGTGCCGATCGGCGCGGCCATTGGAGCAGCCATCCTGATGCTCAATCTTCTGCAGCCGTTCACGACGATGGAATATATCACTCAGTACATGTATTCCGGCGTCAGTTCGTTCACGTTGCTTGCGCTGCCGTTTTTCATCATCTCGGGTAACCTGATGGATACCGGCGGCATCTCCAAACGGCTGATTAAAATTGCCAACAGCCTGATCGGAAACGTTGTCGGTGGACTGGGTACGGTCACCGTTCTGGCCTGTATGTTCTTCGGAGCGATCTCCGGTTCGGCAAACGCCACCGTCGCGGCGATCGGCATCATCATGATCCCGCAGATGGTCCGTGCGGGCTACAACAAATACTATGCGGTCGCCCTGGTCACCGTGGCCGGCGGTCTCGGCTGCGTCGTGCCGCCCAGCTATCCGCTGGTTATCTACGGCATCACGAACAACCAGTCGATCAGCGACCTGTTCCTGGCCGGTATCGGTCCGGCGCTTCTGGTCGGCGGCATGCTGATACTCGTCAACTACTGCATCAGCCGCAAATACGGCTGGAAGGGTTCCGGCGAACCGGTCAGCATCAAACGGTTCTTTATTGCGCTCAAGGATGGTATCTGGGCAATCTTCATGCCGATCATCATCCTGGGCGGCATCTACGGCGGTATCTTCACTGCCACCGAAGCCGCGGTTGTCGCCACCGTCTACAGCATCCTGGTGGGCATCTTTATCTACCGCGAGCTGACTCTTAAAAAGATCTGGAAGATGTTCTTCGACACCACTGCGGCGATGGGCGGCATGAACTACACGATGGCCACCGCCGGAGCGCTCAGTTCGGTGTTCGTATATCTCGGATTTGGTGAAAAGGTGCAGAATTTCTTTTTCGGCATCTCGGACAGCACCTTTGTCATCATGCTGATTATCTTTGCGATCCTGTTTATTGTCGGTATGTTTGTCCAGACAACCCCAACTATCATCATTGTTTCCCCAATCCTTCTGCAGATTGTCACTCCGCTGGGGATCCACCCGATCCAGTTTGGTCTGGTCATGACCCTTTCGCTCTGCATCGCATTCGTCACGCCTCCGGTTGCGTCCAACCTCTTCGTTGCACAGTCGATGACCGGCCTTGACGTTGGAGGCATTACCAAATGGGCCCTCCCGTTCATCCTGGTGCTCTTTGTTGCAATGGCGCTGGTCGCATTCTTCCCAATGTTCAGCATGGGAATCCTGGCGCTCTTCCGATAATTTTATTTGATATCTCCCAAAACCATTTACCCTTGAATTACCCCCAAAAGGAAAAGAGTTGCTTTGGCTCTTTTCCTTTTGGAGCGGTTTTCTGCGGCTGTTTTGCCGCGGTGATACATCATTAATAGTAGTGAGGCGATAACAATGTCTGAAATAAAAACCCTGCGGCCCTACATCAACGGACAGTATGTCCAGTCTAAAACGGAGAAATATACCGACGCGTTTAACCCAAGCACCGGAGAGGTGATCGCGAAGGTGCCCTGCTGTACCCCGGATGAGGTGGAATCAGCGGTGGCAAGCGCGAAGGCAGCCTTCCCGGGCTGGTCGGCGACGCCGGTCGCAAAGCGGGTACAGATCCTGTATAAACTGCGGGAGCTGATCGTGGAGCATATGGATGAGCTGACCTATCTGGTCGCGCTCGAGAACGGCAAGAACTGGTCGGAGGCGCAGGGGGACGTGCTGAAGGCCAAAGAGGGAACCGAACAGGCGATCGCGGCGCCCAGCCTGATGATGGGTGAAAGCCTGATGGATGCCTCAAAGGGATACGACACGGTGCTCTATCGGGAACCGCTGGGTGTCTTTGCGGGAATCGTGCCGTTCAACTTCCCAGCGATGATCCCAATGGGCTGGATGACGCCGATCTGCATCGCCTGCGGCAACACGATCGTGCTGAAAGCGGCGACCTTTACGCCGCAGTCGGCGCTGCGGTTCGCGGAGCTTTATCAGGAAGCCGGGCTTCCGGACGGAGTCATCAACATCATAACCTGCTCGCGGCATGAGGCGGAGATCCTTCTGCGGCATCCGGACGTCAAGGGCATCACCTTCGTCGGATCGACATCGGTTGGCATGCACATCTATTCGACTGCGGCCGCGACCGGCAAGCGGGTACAGGCGCTCTGCGAGGCCAAAAACCACGCGCTGGTGCTGGACGACGCGCCGGTGGCGCGTGTGGCGGCGGGAATCATCAACTCGGCGTTCGGCTGCGCGGGCGAGCGATGCATGGCGCTGCCGGTCGTGGTGGTGCAGGAAAGGATTGCCGATAAGCTGGTGGCGGCGCTCGTGGAACAGGCAAAGAAGCTGAAGCTCGGCCCGGCATATGACAAGGAGACAAACCTGGGGCCCGTGATCAACGCGGAGCATAAGAAATCGGTGATCGAGTGGATCAATAAGGGGCTCGAAGAGGGCGCGCAGATGGTTCTGGACGGCCGGGAAGCGATCGTACCGGGTTTTGAGAACGGCTTCTACCTCGGACCAACCATCCTGGATCATGTGAAACCGGGCATGACGGTGGGCGACCGCGAGATCTTCGGACCGGTGCTCTGCATCAAGCGGGTCCAGACCTTCGAAGAAGGCTTGGAACTAATGAATGCGAACCCGTTTGCGAATGGATCGGTGATCTTCACACAGAACGGTCATTATGCACGGGAATTCGTGCGGCATACCGACGGCGGCATGGTCGGGGTAAACGTGGGGATCCCGGTGCCGATCGGGATGTTCCCGTTCACCGGGCACAAAAACTCGTTTATCGGGGACCTGCACTGCCTGGGCAAGGACGGCTATCGGTTCTACACCGAGACGAAGGCGGTCACGACCCGATGGTTCGACGAGGAAGAGAGCAAGAACACGGTGGTCTCCACCTGGGACGGTACCATCTGATTTTTACAGATAAGCAGTACAAAAATAAGTACCCCCGGCGTAGCTGGGGGTATTTTACATGCGGGCAAAGCCCTCGATTTCTCGCTTACACCTCAAACGTGTAATACGGTCTGCCAGCTTCGCAGAGATTGTTACTTTCCGCCTGTAAACGGGCTAACCTCACTCACCGTTAACTGCTCACCCAGCTGATCTTCTTTTAACTGGTTTTTGATATATTTCGCTATTCGGCTTGTGTTTTTCCCGCCGTGTCTACATCGTATCCACGACACCAAAATTCCCGACTTCTATACTTGTACTTCAACTCGCCGAATTGCTCATATAGCATCGTGCTGCTTTTCCCTTTGTGGTATCCCATGAAACGATGTCCTTCAGACCCACCTGAATATCCTTCCTTTGTCATTTTCGCCTCCATTATTGGCAGTAGCCTCCTTTTGAACCACTCGCTAGGCGAGTGGTTTTCTTTATACAATAAAGAGAGGCTGCTTTGCAGCCTCTCTTTTACCAAAGTAAAGTTTGAGCCGATGCCGTCTGCCGCACAAGCATCGGTGGTACTGTATGCATCCGTATCGCGCCAGAGCACCAGAACGAACAGATTGCAGCTCTTAAGGAATTATGAGCGCATATATCTAGCCTTTTACCGAACCAAGGCGATGCGGCTTCCCGTTTTGTAGCGGGCTCAGCCGCCGCTGGCTGGGATGGAATCCCAGTGATAAAGGTGCAGATAGATATTCAGCACCATCAGGGTAAAATAATCGCTGTCGCGGTTGACCGGGTCAAGGCGCAGCGTTTTGCGGATTTGGCGAAGACGGAAAGCAAGGGTATTGCGGTGGATATACAGCGTGCAGGCGACCTTATCAAGCGCCATCTGATGGCGCACCAAGGCGTCGATTGTCTCAGCCATCCAGGAGGAACGTTCAATGACTTTGACCTGGCTGGCAAAAAAATGATCGAGCACCTTGGGCGGCAGCTGGGAAATCTCGGTTTCGAGCAGGTAATCGTCGTAAAAGTGAACCATCTGGTCACGGCCGAATCTTTTGGCAAACATCAGCGTCTTTTGGGCGATGGTCAAACAGGCGACGTAGCGCCGGATTTCCTGCACCGGGGGGCTGACGCTGACCTTTGCACAAATATGGTATTGGGTCTGTAACAGGGTGCACAGTTCCCCCAGAGATGGCGCGAAACGCTCACGCAGGGTGCCGTCCTGCGGGCGGCCGAGAGCCTTGCAGATTGCAATCTGGTGGTCGTTGCCCCAGCCGATGATATCCTGCTCCGAAAAGAACGGCAGTTGGCGGATTTCGGCGGGAAGGCCAAGCATCGCGCTGTCAAGCAGCCGGTCGCTGGCCTCGGCGGCACTCAGTTCGATTAGAAGGATCACCCGCGGCAATTCAAGATCATAGCCCTGTGCCTTGGCGCTGCGGGTAACATAGGAAACGTCCTCGTCGCTCGAGATACTGAACAGCGATTTAAGCAGTACCGAGCAGGGTGCGTTTTCGATGCCGAGTTTCCAGCGGATACTCTCCTGTTCCTGAAGAATTTTTATATAATTTTTGGCGAAGGCGTAGAGGGTATCCGGGTCCTGAATATCGGAAATTTTACCGTCAAAGGCTACCGCGCCGTGGCTGGGCACCGGGATGGCGGCGGTGAAATGGCTGCCGCGGAGAATTTTGGGCGGATGCGGGCTGGCCGAAAGCCGCCTGCTGGGCGACCCGGGATAGCTGCAAATGCGTTTGCCTGTGGTATCAAAGGCAGCCACCTCCAGCTGCGGATAGGTTTCCAGCAGCTTTTGGGTGATCTCATACATCAAATGATCCATCCAGCAATTCCCCTCCTTCCTCGGTTTTCCGCAAAAAGTCCAGATAGAGCTGGCGATAGCTGGAGGACAGAATAAATTCTTTTGCCGCGCGCCGCCAGGGGAGGCTTTCCTTCTGGGAGGGGATGTGGATACCCACCCCTTTTTCCAGGATGGCCGGCTTGGCCGCCGCGGTGATATGATAAAACGAACTGCTGTTCCACGTAACCGTCTGCTGGATCGAGCGGGAAAGGGTCTGCTGCTCACTGACCGAAAAGCGGTTCCAAAAACGCGAGGAGGTCAGCAGGACGTTGCTGTCAAACAGCATATTTAACTCAAGCAGATTGCGATGGGATTCATACAGCCGCATATCATAAAAATTCTGGTAGGGATTTTCCTGCACATCGACCAGCGCGCTGTCAATTGCGTCGGTCAGCTTGTCGTAGCTGATGTAGCAGGGTTCCGCCCCCAGATAACGGATGAACGCATCCAGCAGCGGTTTTCGCATAATCCGCACGCTGCGCCCGTTGAGGTCTTGCGGCTGGCGGATGGGCAGCTCTGAGCGGGAGGTAAAATAGCGCCAGCCCATGCTCCAGAAGGCCAGCCCATAAAAGCCGCTGTCCTGCAGCGGCGCTAGCAGCTGCTGCCCCACAGGGCCATTGAGGATTTGGATGGCCTGATGGGGCGAGGGAAACAGGAACGGCACGTCCACAATCGAAATGGCATCACCCAGCAGCGGCAGCAGCATCCCCGCCTGGCCAACGCAGAAGTCAATCTTGTCCTGCCGGAGCATCTCCAACAGCAGGGCGTTATTGCCGGAAAGCCCCACCGTCTGCACCTCGAGCTGGATGGCGCCGTCACTGTTGCGGGAGATACACTCGGCCAGCCAGTCATAAAGCTGCGTGAGGATGCTCTTGCCCCGGATGATTGAGCCGGCGCGGATGATCGTCCTGCGGCGGTGAAAGAGCGCATACTGCCGCGCCGTGACCCGGTCCTGCCGGTTTTTGGCCGGGTCCAATTTGGTTAAAGTATCCATCTTGCTGTACCGCTGCAACAGGGTGTTGCGGTGCAGGCACATCGCCCGGGCGGTCTCCTGAAAATTCATGTTGTAGCGCGAAAGGGCGCACAGCGTCTGCGGCAGGTTGGAACGGCTGCCTGTCAGTGGGGCGAGCGGGGCAAATTTTTCAGCAAAATAACTGTCTGGCAGCAGGCTGAACAGGTAATCGGCAATATGGTCGGTTACAAAAAGGATCCCGCGGTCCTCGGTATCAAAAAAATCGAAGTGGTTTGCGATAAAACAGGCTTCCTCATAGCTGTTGCGGATCTCGGCAAGTTCGTTGTAGCAGCTGCCAATGCTGACCCGGAACTGCCCGCCGTCCATTCGCTGCATCATGGCGAGCACCGCCTGCGCAAAGGTGTACAGGTATTCCTCCGGGAAATCGCTCATTTCGGGCGGGATCATCTTGAGCAGCACGATCCGTTTGAGGTTGAGCAGGTCGAAGATGTCATCAAAATGGTAGCCGGGCGCCATCGCGATGGTTTTGGAAAAAAGGTCCTTGCGGCTGACAAGCGGCGTCTCGCGGCGCTCTCCCAGCTCCTGCAGGGAGTCGTCCAGCGGGTCGAAGAGCATGACCACCCGGTTGGCCGAGACGGGATACTGCCGGCGGATGGCCTGCTCGCGCAGCGCCACATTCTGATAAGCGTTCGAAAACAGGATCTCCCGCACAAACGAAAGGTGCTCATCCGACTCGAAAAACAGCTGGGCATGCAGGTTATGTTCCTGCAGCAGCAACAGCAGCAGGGTACGCACCGGCGCAAGCAGGCCGTCTTGCCCGGCAGCCTCCATAAACAGCAGGATGCACAGCGGCTGCTGGTCCTCACCCTTGAGCACCGCGTATTGCGCGCCATACGAACCGGCAATCTGCCCGCTGCGCGCGGGGTCGTCCAAACATTGCCGCACCACCATCTGCGCGAAAGGAGCGCGAATCGGATGGGTGCAGGCCAGCGGCTGCCCTTGCGGGCTGAAGAGCGCCACCGGGCAGGGCATACATTCGGATAGATATTTTGCACAATTCAGATAAATCTGAGAATCCAGCTGCATAGAATCCCCTCCCCGTTTGCGCCATCTCCCGCCCTGGCAAATGTGTGCAATCTACATCAAATTTTCATTATTTACAAAAAAATTTCTGCAATACTACTAAAATAGTGGGCATCTGTTTCTATTATACGGGCAATCCAGCCAAAAAACAAGCGGGGGAATGACTTTTATGGGCACTCAGCACAGGAATCAGACGAAAAAATAATGATTATTGACATTTTTACGAGAAATCGCTTGGAAATGACCCGAAATACACAAAGAATTAGTGGGAGTTTTGTGAAAAATTCGCCGAATTTACAGGCTTATGGATATTCAGCACAATTTTATGATGTGGTTAATTGACCCACTTGACCGTTTACTTTTACTTCCGGATCACGCTAGAATAAATTTGTTAAGGGACGCAGAACCTCTGCGGCTCCAAAAAAGAAGGAGGAAATGAAAATGAAAAGAGGACTCTCTCTGATCCTTGCACTGATGGTTAGCTGTTCGATGCTCCTGTCGGGTTGCGGCGGCAGCAGCCCGGCTCCCGCCAGCAGCGCCCCGGCCCCGGCCAGCAGCACGGCGGTTTCCGCCCCGGCGGACGCGGCCAGCGGCGAGGCCGACCACACCCAGGGTGATCCGGTCACCATCAAAATCGCGCATGTTTCGGCCGATGGAGTGCCCATCGACGAGTTTTGCGACAAACTGGTGGAGGACTTTGACAACCTGACCGGCGGACGGATCACCGTGCAGGTGTTCCCGGCATCCCAGATGGGCAACAACAGTGAACTGCTCGAACAGCTGCAGTTTGGCACGCTGGAGATGTGTATCTCCTCGGTCGCTTTCCTGGGCGCGTTCACCGACACCACCACCCTGCTCGACCTGCCCTACCTCTTTAAAAACGAGGCCGCAGCCGAGGAGGTTCTGGACGGCGAGGTCGGCCAGTCGATGTTCGCCGATCTGGAGAACTCCGGTTTCCACGGACTGGCGTGGCTCTCGACCGGCTGGCGCCACCTGACCGCCAACAAGGAGATCCACAAACCGGCTGATCTCGCGGGTCTGAAAATCCGTGTGATGGAAAACCAGATGCACATCGCCCATTTCAACGCGCTGGGCGCGTCGGCTGTCCCGATGGCCTTCTCTGAGCTGTACACCGCGCTGCAGAACGGCACGATGGACTGCCAGGAGAACCCGTGGGCCAATATTGACGGCAACCGCCTGTATGAGGTACAGAAGTATATCATTGAGACCGGACACATCTATGACACCTCCCCGCTGCTTGCCTCCAAGTCCTGGTGGGATACCCTGTCCGCAAGCGATCAGGAGCTGATCACCCAGGTGATCACCGAGGGGCTAGCCTGGGAGCGTGAGCTGAGCGCAAGCAACCAGGACGAACTGCGCGAGAAGATCGGCAGCAACGGCACCAACCAGGTCATCCAACTGACCGATGAGGAACGCCAGGCGTTCCGCGATGCGGCGCAGCCGGTCTACGACGAGTACGGCGCACCCATCCAGGATCTGATCGACACCGTTGAGGCGGTCAACGCGAAATACTAAGTTTTTTCGGTAACTCGCGGGTGGCTTTTCTCAAAAAAGCCACCCGATTTCTTCTCTATCATCTTTATCGCCACATGCGTCCCACGATCCGCGCCGCATGTGGCCCTTTTTCAAAAGAGGTGCATACGTTTGGATAAAAAAGAGCCGTTTTATAATCAGATCGAAAAATGGGTCATCATCATCCTGATGATTGTTATGCTGGTGCTTCTGACCATCACCATCGTCACCCGTTTCCTGTTCTCCTACACCACCTCCTGGACCGAGCAGATGACCCGCCTGATGCTGGTGTGGATTTCGTTTGCAGGCATCAGCTGGGCGGGGATGCTGGATGTACATATGAAGGTCACCGCCGTCTCGCTGCTGACCAAAAAGAACCCGCAGGTATTCGAGTACATCCTGATAATCGGCGACTTGGTCGCCACCATCTACTGTTTCTATCTTGCCTACCGCATCGGAATCACCATGCAGATGACCATCGAGCAGTACCAGGTATTCACCGCAATGCCCTGGTGCCCCAAATGGGTGATGTACCTAGCGGGCGTGCTGGGGATGGCGGGCTGCGGTCTGCGGATTGTCCAGCGGCGGGTTCGCTACTTTAAAAAGAGGAAAGGAGCGGCAAACGCATGATTATCCTGATTATGCTCGGCATCCTGTTCCTCTGTCTGATCTTCACCGTGCCGATTGCAGCGGCGCTTGGCATCAGCTGTATTTCGGTGTTCCAGATCTTCTATCCCGGGCGTGATATGGTTTCGATGCTTGCGCAGGCCACCGTCACCAGCATTGACTCTTTCTCACTGCTGGCCATCCCGTTTTTCATGCTGGTGGGCAGCCTGATGGAGGGCGGCGGGATCGCCCAGAAACTGGTGGACGTGTCCAACGTCGTCACCGGCAAACGCGCCGGCGGCCTGGCCAACGCGGCGGTGGTGGCCAGCTGTTTCTTTGCGGCGATTTCCGGCTCCGGCCCCGCGACCGCCGCTGCCATCGGCGGGATTATGTGCGGCGCGATGCAGGCGCAGGGCTACTCGAAAGGCTACAGCGGCGCGATCATCGCGGCCGGCTCGACCATCGGCCCAGTCATCCCACCTTCCATCCCGATGATTATGTACGGCATCACCGTGGGCGTGTCGGTCTCCTATATGTTTATGGGCGGTATCATCCCCGGCCTGCTGATGGGCGTAGTACTCATCATCTGGAACAAACATGTCTCTAAAAAGCGCGGTTATTACAATACTGATGCCAGCGAATCGACCACTATCCAGGAAAAATTGGGAGTGCTCTGGCGGGCCATCCCTGCGATCCTGATGCCGATCATCGTGCTGGGGGGGATCTACTCGGGCGTATTTACCCCAACCGAAAGCGCGATCATCGGCTGTGTCTACTCGCTGATCGTCAGCACATTTGTCTACCGTTCGCTGACCTGGAAGGCATTCAAAAAGGCGCTGGTGGACGCGGGCATCACCTCGGCGACCATCATGATCCTGTTCGGCGCGGCCAACACCTTCGGCCGTCTGCTGACCATGTTCAATGTCCCCACCATGATGACCGATTTCATGTTTTCGGTTTCGCAGAATAAATATGTCATCATGCTGCTCATCAACCTCATGCTGCTGCTGATTGGCATGTTCCTGGATACCATCTCTTCCATTCTGCTCTTTTCCCCCATCTTTGCACCGATTGCCGCGGCCATTGGGTTTGACCCGCTGCACTTTGGCATCATTATGGTCATCAACCTGTGTATCGGTATGATTACCCCACCGATGGGCGGCAACCTGTTTGTAGCACAGCGGGTGTCGGGGTCCACCTTTGAGGAGATCTTTAAAGACACCCTGCCGATGATTATCGTGCTTTATCTATTGCTGCTCGTGCTCATCTTTGTGCCGGACATCACCATGTTCCTGCCGCGCGCGCTGGGTTATATTGGATAAAGAAAGGGAGTTTTCCGTTATGTTTACAAATGTTGAGGTGGTGGTTGCGGGCAGGACCATCCGCGGCACCGTGATGACCCCTGACGGGAATGGCCCGTTCCCAACCGTCTGTTTTTATCACGGCTTTTCAGTTGACCGGGTAGGGATGGACCGGCTGCATTTCCTCTTCTCCAAACGCTGCGTGGAAGAAGGGTTTGCCTGCGTGCGGTTCGACTTTTACGGCTGCGGCGAGAGCGACGGGGATTTTCGGGAGAAACGGGTCAGCTTTGAGCTGGAGCAGACGCTTGCCATCTATGACTGGACAGCGGCTCAGCCGTTTGCCGACCCTGAACAGATGTTTATGGTCGGACACAGCCTGGGCGGCATCCTGTGCAGCATGGCGGCACCGCTGCGCCAGCCGAAGGCAATCTCTCTCTGGTCGCCCGGCCTGACCGCCTACTATGACATCAGCGCCCGCATCCATGCGGTGCCTACCCGCTATAAGCAGGCCTATTCGGTGGGTGGACTGCTGCTTTCGGCCGAGTTCCTCACCGAGCTGCGGGGGATGGACATCATTGGAAGATCTAAAGGCTACCGAAACAAGGTGCTGCTGGTACATGGCGAACTGGACGAGAAGGTTCCCGTCTATGTTGTGGGCCCTTACGCCGACCTGTACGGTGAACAGATGCAGGTGAAGATTGTGGAGGGAGCGAATCATCAGTTCAGCAATTGGAACTGGAAACAGCAGGTCTACGACACATCCATCGCCTTCTTAAAATCACAGCTTTAACCCACCCTTTGGAAACCGAAACGCCCATCGCTGGAAATTCCAGCGATGGGCGTTTCGGCCTGTCGAAAAAAGCACACAAGCGGGACCAATCCCCCAGATGTGAGGAATATCCCGAGCATCCCAGCAGTTCGCAAAAATCATCTGACTCCAAGAAAAATTTTTCTTGGAGTCAGATGATCGTTTGTTACAAGTGTTTTGTTTCCCGGTTCTTGAGAGACGCTAAAGATCGATCTCCTCCGATTTGGTCAGCTTAAAGAAAAGCAGAAGCGAGGTGATCATGGTGAGGGTAAGGATCGTGGAAAGCGCCGCAGCCGTACCGTAGCCGCCGCGGCTGATTTCCTGGAAGATCGTGACCGTCATCGTCTGGGTTTTGCCGGTATACAGCATTAACGTGGACGACAGTTCGTTGATAATCGTAATCCAGGAAAGGATTGCGCCGGAGACGATACCCGGCACCATCACCGGCATCGTCACATTGAAGAAGGTCTGCATCGATCCGTAGCCCAAGCTGGTGGAGGCTTCGTCGATGCTCGGACTGATCTGCCGCAGGATGGCAGCGCTCGAACGCACCGTGTAAGGCATCCTGCGCACCACATAGGAGATGATGATGATGGCAGCGGTGCCGGAGAGCACCAGCGGGCCCTGGTTATAGCTCATCAGCAGGATCAGGCCGAAGATGGTGCCCGGGATGACATATGGGAACATGATAAAGACGTCCAGCAGTTTGGAGAGCAGGTTCTTCCTACGCACGGTCAGGTAGGCGAAGAGCGTGCCCAGTATGATGACGATTACGATTGCCGTGACTGCAAATTTAAAGGTGTTGGCAATCGAGGTGGCGGATTTGCTGAACACGGTCAGATAGTTGCCGAGGCCGTACCCCTCTGTCCACATCATGCCGTTGGAATTCTTGAAGGAGATCCCGATGATATAGATCTGCGGCAGGGTGGCCAGAAAAACGATGAGATAGACGAATCCGTGGGCCAGAATGTTGGAAATTCCCTTGAGCTGCTTGGGCTGCGGAGGATTGAGCATGCTCATCGTATAGTTTTTGCGGTTGGAAATCCATTTCTGCACCAAAAAGACAATCGCGGCGACCAGCATCATGACCATGGCGACCGCTGAAGCAAAATAGGCGTTGGTGCCGGTCTCGCTGACCCACTCCTGGTAGACGATGACCGGTAGGGTGTTGAAGCCTTCGCCCAACAGCCGCGGGGTGCCGTAGTCGGCAAACGCACGCAGGAAAACGATCGTTCCGCCCGCAAGGATGGTGGGCAGGATGAGCGGGAGACTCACCTTGATCACCTTTTGCACGCCGTGGTAACCGAGGCTCTCGGCCGCTTCCCCAAGCGAGGCGTCCACCTTTTTGAGCGCGCCTTTTGTGTACATATAGATGTAGGGGAAGAGCTTGAGGACAAAGACGAGCAGAATCCCGCCGAAGCCGTAGATGTTTGGCACCTTGAGCCCCAAAAAGCGCTCGCAGATATTGGTGAGCAAGCCGTTGCGCCCGAACATCAGAATCCAGGAATACGCGCCCAGAAACGGCGGGGACAGCATCGAGATGACGATCAGGATGTCGATCAGACGCCGTGCGCGGATATGGAACGAGGTGGTTATATACGCCAGCGGCACTCCGATCAGGATGACCAGGACGGTCGCGCACAGCACCACGCTCACACTGTTGGTGAGCGCCACGCGGTAATAGGGGCGGGCGAAAAAGGTCTTGAAGTTCCCCAGCGTAAACCCGATTGTGTCGGTCGACTGCAGAGAGAACAGGAGCATACGCCCAATCGGGATGATGAGGAACAGACCGAAAAAGACGATCGACAACAGCCCCACAAAGCCCCAGAAATCGAAGCGGACGCCCTTTTTAAACATGGCTTTCCACCCCTTCCACCAGGGTCAGCTGGGAGTCCTTGGAGAAGAAGTTGATCCGTCTGACGTTGACGGTGAGGGACACCTCCTCGCCCACCGCATAGATGCGCTGAGCACTGCTGGTGTCCGCGGTGACCTCGACCGGAGCGCCGGTCCCCAGGTCGACATGGTAGTCTATGTATTTGCCCAAAAAGCGCTTGACCGTGACGGTGCCCTTCATCCCCTGGCCCGGCTCGGTGAAGATGAACTCCTCCGGCCGCACGTAGACGAGGATCTCCTCTCCCTTTTTCAGCGAAACAAGGCCGGCCGCCTGGATTTCCAGGCCGGTCTGGAGGCGGATGGCGGTCATGCCGTCCCGCTGGGAGAGGACCGTCCCGGCAAAGTGGTTCGAATGGCCGATGAAGTCCGCGACAAAGGTGTTGTAGGGCCGCGAGTAGATCTGCTCCGGGATGTCGATCTGCTGGATATCACCCTTATTCATAACCGCGATCCGGTCTGAAATGGCAAGCGCTTCCTCCTGGTCGTGGGTGACGTAGACGGTTGTGATCCCGATCTTCTTCTGGATTTCGCGGATCGCCTCCCGCATCTCGATACGCAGTTTCGCATCGAGGTTTGAGAGGGGTTCGTCCATCAAGAGCACCTGCGGGCGCACGACGATGGCGCGCGCGAGCGCCACGCGCTGCTGCTGGCCGCCGGAGAGCTTATCGGGATAGCGGTCACGGTAAGGGGTGATCTGCACGGTCTCCATGATCTCCTCAACCCGCTGTTGGATTTCGACCTTCTCAAGCTTTTTATTTTTGAGTCCGTATTCGATGTTGCGGAAAACAGTCATGTTCGGGAAGATCGCATAGTTCTGGAACACCATGCCGAAGTTGCGCTTATGGACCGGGATGTCGTTGATGACCTGGTCGTCGAACGCAATCGTACCGGCCTCCACCGAGTTGAACCCCGCGATCATCCGCAGAAGGGTCGTCTTGCCGCATCCGGAAGGCCCGAGCAGTGTGAACAGCTCCCCGCCCGCAATCTCGGCCGAAAGGTCGTGGATCACGATGTTCTTCTCGTATTTTTTCATCACATTCTTGATTTTGATGGATACCGCCATTACACCACACTCCAAACTCATACGGGCCGCCTGCCGCACACCTATGGACAGCAGACGGCCCGCATATTCTAGTTCTTTTTAAAAATACCGTTCACGATCAGCCCAGGGATGTCCAGACGTCCTGGAACTTGGTCTTGATGTCGGAGGCTTTCGCATCCTTCGGATATGGGATGGAAACCAGGTCCGCCGTCGCGACGCGGCCTTCGGTGGTCATCGGCACATCCTTGCGGATCGGGCGGACGTTGATCTCGGCCTCTGCCGCGGTCTGGAACTCCTTGGAAGCGACGAAGTCGATCAGCAGCCGCGCATTGTAGGGGTTCGGGCCTCCTTTGATGATGCCCATGCAGCTTGCGCGCAGCGCAATGCCTTCTTTGGCATAGACCGGGAATACATCCGCGCCGGCTTTCATGTAGGAGATGGTCTTGTCTTCGTTGCAGAGCCCGACCGGATACTCGCCTTCCACCACGTTCTTATAAGCGGCGGAGGAGCCGGACGCCAGCTTGCCGTCCAGGTTCGCAAGGAATTTTTCCGCGAACTCCCAGCCGTCCTCGAGATTGCCGGACGGGGACATGGCCGCGAGCATGTTGATGAGGACCTCAAGCGCGGAGGAAGAATCCGCCGGGCTCGCGAAGGAAACCTGGCCTTTGAGTTTCGGGTCGGCCAGGGATTCCCAGCCTTCCACCGTCACGCCCAGCTCCTCGATCATCGTTTTGTTGACGATGATGCTGTTGACGTTGATATACTCGGGGGTGAACAGGCCCTCAGGAGAGGTGAAGTCCTCGAAGAGCATATCCTTCTCGGTCGTGACATAGGGCTCGAGCATGTCTGCGATCCCCTCGTAGGTGGTGGCGCCGCCGCCGATGAGGACGTCGCCGTAGGGCGCGCTCTTCTCAGCGTTGATCCGGCTGGTCAACTCGCCCGTTCCGGCGCTGACGACCTCGACCTTAATGTCAGGATACTTTTCGTTGAACATTTTCACGATCAGCTCATACTCGGTCGCGCTGGCCGAAGTGTAGATGACCAGGCTATCGGTGGGCTGCAGTTCCCCTTCCGCGGGAGCGGCGGATTCGGCCGGGGCTGCAGAAGCGGCCGGAGCGGCCGTGGAAGGCGCCGCGGACGCGGACGGGGCGGCGTCGTTCGAACCGCAAGCCGCGAGGCCTGCGACCATGACGATTGCGAGCAGGATTCCCATTAATCTTTTCATAATATCCTCCTATTGTGTCTCAAAATTTGGATTTCTTCTCGAATAATCCGCGGCTCGCGCGGAGGACAAACGATTCTGTCAGGAATTCACCGCTTCCAGGGCGGGACATCGGAAAGCCCGCTTTGGAAGGCCTCAATCAGCTCTGCTTCATACGCGCCGGCATAGCTGCCTTCCAAAAAGCGCTGCATCGCTTCTTCGCGGAAGATTCGCCAGGAGTCGATCTCCCGATTCGGCCGGATCGGATAGAAGAGCGACCCGTTGGCCTTTGCCGCCTCCAGATCGCCGAGCGCGTCCCCGATCATCAGTACGTTTCCGGCCGGGTAGTAGCCCTTCAATGCTCCGATGCACTCCTTTTTGGAGCCATCCTCCTGCGCGCAGAGCTGATGGACGTGAGCGAGCAACCCATGTTCCGACCATTCCCGCTCCAACGCCTCGCGCGGGGTTGCCGATACGATTGCGATGTCCGCCTCCCCAGAAAGGCGCTGCACGCTTTCCCGTGCGTTTGGGAAAGGGGGTATGCCGTGAACCATCTCTTCGATCCGGCGGTTGGATTCGAGCGACCACGCAAGCGCGCGCGCCAGCACCGGGTCGTCCGGATGTTCCTTGAGCCCTGCGTTATTGAGCACCGGGGCGGTCTTCACCCAATTGCGAAAAGATGTAATATCGGGCAGGGTAAAGCGGTACTGCTTCACTTCGTCCCGTTCGGCCAGCAGGTCGAAGATCAGGATCAATTCGTGGAAGCGGGAGCGTCCGCGATCCTTTGAATAGAGGTTGCAGAACTCCCACGCCTCGCGCACATATTTTGCGATCGGCTGAAGGCCCCAGACCTGGATGGTCGCCGGGCAGAAGCACTCCTTGTGCTTGATTTCCATCGTGTCGAACATACAGCCGTCCGAATCGATGCAGACCAGCCGCTGATGGTTAGCCCGATAGCCAGGGAAAATTTCCCGATCCATCCTCTCACCCCTTCAAAGCAGGAATTTTTCGATCGCCTGCGCCACGCCGTCTTGGTCGCTGCTGGCGGTCACGTAGTCGGCGAGCTGCTTCACCCGGTCCGAAGCGTTGCCCATGGCCACGCCGATGCCGGATTTTTCGATGGCCGGCGCGTCAAGCGTGCTGTCGCCCAACGCCATCACGTTTTCATATCCGATGCCGAGGCGTCCGAAAAGGGTCTCCAGCGCCTCGACGCGGTTGAGCCGCTTCGGGAAGAACTGGATGTCCACGCCGGCTCCCTCGAACACGTCCACGACGCCGGTTTTCTCCAATGCGTCAAGGATCGGCTGCTGTTTTTCCTCCGGGACGCCGTAGATATTCACCTTTTCAATGCCTATCCTGTGTTCCAGGAAGTACTCCGACATGCAGTCCAGCTCGATCTGCCTGCCCAGTTCCAAAAACCAGACGTGGTGCGGGGGCACCGGATAGTTTTCCAGGTGCGCGCAGACCGCTTTCTCCATATAGATTTTGCCCGCGGCCGCGATTTCGGAATAGATCCCCTGGCCCTCAAAAATGCGCAGGATCTCGGCGGACTCCTCGGGAGTGAACAGCGATTGGTAAATTATCTCGCCTGTCTTTCGGTCCACGACCCGCGCGCCATTGGAGGTCACCCAGTAGCGGACCCGTTCATCCGCAGCGATCTGCGGGGGGAACATGTCTTCGTTGCGGCCGGTGGAAGGGATCACCTCGATCCCCTTTTTCATTGCCGCATCCAGCGCGTGCTTGTTCCGGAACGATATGTAGGTCTGGTCCTTCTGCAGCGCCGTACCGTCAAAATCGAGCAGGATTGCCCGAATGTCCATAGCCACCACTCCTCTTATCTGCGAACGTTTTCCTGACTGTGTTTGACGCCCAGGGCACGCGTTTTCCCCAAAGCGCAGGCTCGTTTCGACATATTAAACAAAATTAATCAACAACAGTCCGTTTCTATTTGCACTATACCGCAATTTCAGTTACGTGTCAAGTATTTTTTGGAACGTGTCAAAATTTTTGATTATTTTTTTCCGATTGCTTGCAAAACCCCTCCTGTTTGTAGTATCGTATAAGCGTAGTATCATAAAAAGGGGGCGTGCGCCCCACTTAAGAATTGATCGCGGGGTGCGTCCATGCCAACCATCAAAGATATCGCGAAAGCCGCCGGCGTGTCCCATGGGACGGTTTCCAACGTCCTAAACCGGCGGGGCGGGGTCAGCTATGAAAAAATCCGCCTGGTCGAGCAGACCGCCAAAGCCATGGGCTACGCGATCGATGAGAAGGCCAGCCAGCTTCGCCGGGGGGACACACGCACCCTCGCGGTGATCCTGCCGTCCCTTTCCGAACGCAGGTACGCCGACCTGTATACCGGGATCCTGCGCCATGCCCAGGAGCGCGGTTATTCGGTGCGGCTTTTTTTCACCGACGACCTGCCCTATCTGGAGCGGCGCATCATTACGGAAGCGTTGGCGCTCAAGGTGTGTGGAATACTGACCGTCTCCTGCCTGGACGACCACGGGAAGGATTACCATCCGGTGCTCTCACGCAAGGTCCCGCTGATCTTTCTCGAGCGGCCTGCGCTGGAGGAATGCCTCTGCTCCTATTCCTTCGACATGGAGCAGGCATCCAGGATGGCGCTTGGGGAATTGGACGGCGGCGACATCTGCCTGGTCACCGGCGAGGCGCATTTCCGCGACCAGGCGGCGCTGCGCGGGGCGCTCTGCGCGCAATTGGACGGCCTCGCGGGGGCGCTGTACGAAAACCAGCGCGGCGGGCAGTCCCCCGCCGTGCACCTGCTGCTGCAGCGGGAGACGCCGCCGCGCTGCGTGATCTGTTCCAACGAGGAGCTTGCCGAAAAGGTACTGCGCATCTATGCCGAGGGCGGGATACACCCTCCTGTCATTGTCACGCTCTCCTCCCTGCGGCCGGCCCCCAGCGCTCTGTACCACAACGTCACTCTCAATTACCGGATGCTCGGCCACGAGGCGGTGGGCGCGCTGGCCGCGCAAATTGAGCAGGGGCAGCCCCCCATCTCCCGGATCTTCCCGGTATCCGGCTGCACCAGGCCCTTTTCGGGCCCTGCCCTGCTGCGCACCCGAACGCTGCATGTGCTCACCCACCGCACCCCGGGAGCCGAGGCGCTGGAACGCCTGCTGCCGCGCTTCACCGGGCAGTGGGGCATCCCGGTAAAGCTGCATTTTCTCAGCCTTTCTGAAGTGATCGAGCATGTCACCCGGCCCAGCGGGCAGCCATGGGATGTGGTCCGGCTCGATCCCTCCAGCCTCTGCTATTTGGCTCCCCGCTATCTCTACCCTCTTGACCAGATTGACCGGAACGCGGCCGCCCTGCTGCGGCAGTTCCTCCCCAACCTGCAAAACGACTACTCGGTTATCAGCGGCAGGCTTTACGCACTGCCCTTTGATATCAGCGTACAGATGCTCTTCTATCAGCGCACCCTCTTTGAAGACGCCGGCGAGATGCGCGCTTTCTATGAAGCGACCGGCAGGACGCTGGGCATCCCTGCGTCCTATGAAGAGCTCGACCGGATCTGCCGCTTTTTCTCACGAAAACTGCGCCCGGAGTCCCGCGTGCAGTACGGTTCCAGCCTCGCGCCCAACAACCCGACCTCGACCGCGAGCGACTATCTGCCCCGCCTGCTGGCGGGAGGCGGGCTCTCCTACCGGAGCAACGGCTGTCTCGACCTCACCACGCCGGCTGCCCTCTCCGCGCTGCGCGACTATATTTCCTACACACAATGCGCCAATCCCGAGCCGGTGAGCAACTGGAGCGAAATCGCGGAGAACTTCGTCGCTGGACAGGCCGCTACCGCGATCCTCTATGCCCACCACGCCTCCAATTTTGTACGCGCCCAGCGCGCGAATGTCGGCGTCGAGATCGGTTTCGCGCCCATCCCCGGCGGCTGCCCCCTGTTGGGCGGCGGCTCCTTTGGAATCAACGCAAAAAGCGAACAGGCCGAGGAAGCGTACGCCTTTATCCGTTGGGCGACCGGAGAGGAAATCGCACCGGAAATGGCCATGTTAGGCGGCATCTCCGCCTGCCGGAGCGTCTACGAGCAGCGGGAAATCCTTGACACCTATCCCTGGATGGGCGCGCTTCCCGCCAGTATGCGTCTGGGCATCCGCAAGCCCATCCTCTCGTCAAACGAGGTGGACTACAACCAGCGTGATTTCGAATACACGCTGGGTGAGCATATTCTCAAGGCGATCGCCGGATTTGAAACGCCCGAGGAAGCCCTGCGCAACACACAGAAAACCCTGGACGCTATCCATTGACTGTGAAAATCGTTGGCTTCAAAACAGCCTATTCCTGAAATATCCGGTATATACTTCATTATTTTCCGAACAGGATGCCCGGGCATGTTAAAACAGAAAACACAAAACGCAGGGAGGTTGTTTTTTGCAACTTCCCTGCGTTTTGTGTATATGCGGCTTTTCAGCCGCCGTTTTATCCTGTTTCCCAGTTTTAATACAATTCCGCAAAAATCTCCTTCAGCGCCGGATGGAGCTTTTTCCATATTTTATATTGTTTGTTGTAAACAGCCACCTGTTCTTTACGAGGTTCAAAGGTGCGTTCCAGCTGTACAAACCGGTCAATTTCCTCCATTTTATATACGCCCATGCCGATGCAGACGATCGCGGCCGAACCAATGGCGCCGGAATGCCTGCAATTTTTGGTGCGCGTGACCGGAACGCCCAAAACGTCCGCCATCATTTGCAGCCAGGGGTCGGACTGCGCGCCTCCACCGATGGCATTGACCTTCGTCAGGCTCCTGCCGACGTCCTGTTTATAATCGTCCATTTCCATCCGAAGGCTGTAACAGATCGATTCCATGACCGCCCGCAGGAAATGCCTCCGGGTATGGACAGTCGAGGCGCCGATAAAGGTGGCTTTTGCCTTCTCATCGCTGATGGGACAGCCTTCGCCCATCAGCCAGGGGGTGGCGAGCAGGCCTTCCGACCCGGCGGGAACCTGGTCCACCTCGCGGTCAACCAGCGCAAAAATGTTCTGCCGGGTAAAATAGTCCATCTTTTCCGTCTCGCAGAGAATCTTTTCCATATGATAGAACTGGTCGATCGCCCAGTTGAGCGCCATGCAGGCGGACTGGATGCAGCCGCCGTAAATCTGTTTGGTCGGGTCACAGCAATGCAGCTGCCATATTCCAGGCCCGGTGTTTTCCAGACGGTCATAGCCGATGATTGCGGTCAGCCAGCTGGAGGTCCCGAGATAGACGTGCGCGTCCCCTTCCTTACAGCAGCCGGCGCCCAGCGCGGCGCAGGTTACGTCTACGACGCCCATATAAACCTCGACCCTTGTCGTAACACCGAGTTCCCTTGCTGCTTTTTCAGTCAGATTCCCAACAAAGCCGGTGCAGGGAATCAGCGGAGGGCATTTTGCGGTGTCCAGGCCAGCGGCCTCATACTGCTTTAGGCGATGCGCGGCGACCTCCGGATGGGAATGATAGGGCGCTTTACCGGAATAATCGATGCAGATTACGCCAGTCGCCATAAAGTTCAGATATCCCGTGCAGTCCAGGAAATAGGCGGTTTTTTCATAGAGCTCGGGCATATTCTGTTTTATCCACAGATACTTCGGGATAACGTCGGTAGCTCCAAACTCTTGGGAGCCCATCTTTTCATTGATCTCATCCGCTTGCTTGCGCGCGCGGCTGTCGATCCAGGAGATATTGTTGTGCAGAATATTGCCCTGCGCGTCGATGGGGATGATTCCAAGCCCCTGCGTGCTGAAAGACATCCCGACAACGTCCTTTTCAGCAATTCCCACTTTTTTGACGACCGCTTTTGTCGCCGCGCAGACAGCCTTCCAGTAATCCGCCGGATCCTGCTCGGCAAAACCGTTGGGGCCGGTGAGCAGCGGGTATCCGCGTTCTGCGTCCCCGAGAAGGTTTCCATCAAAATCGACCAACGCAGCTTTTACGCCGCTGGTTCCGAAATCATATGCCAGAATATAATCCATGCAGATGCTCCTTTCATTTCATGATCCACCGCTTTTGCGGACGGGCGGCCCGTTTTTCCGAGCGGATATCAATCCTCCGGAAGATTGTATTTTTTCCGCATGGCCGCTTCCGCCTCGGGAGGAATTTCATAAACCGTCCCGTTTGCGCGGGCGATCGAATAGATTTTTGCGACATCCTCCGTGTAAACGGCCGAAATGTGCGCCCGTTCAAGGGTTTTTCCGATCGCGACTGTGCCATGGTTGGCCATCAGACAGGCGAAACGGTTCTTCAGGGCCGCGACAACCGCGTCGCCGAGTTCGTCCGAGCCGTTGAGCGCGAAATCTGAAACCGGCACATCCCCACCGAGGAAGAGCATCATTTCCACAAGTACCAATGGGATCCGTTCATGCGTGACGGCAAAGCTGGTGGCGTAGGGGGCGTGCGTGTGCACCACCGCATTGTATTCGGGTTTATGCTTATAGACGGCGGTATGTACCCGCCATTCAGAGGACGGCTTGCGAGTGCCCTCCACAACGTTACCTTCGAGGTCGATCACCACAATATCCGCAATGGTCATGGTCTCATACGCGATGCTGCTGGGAGTGATCACCACCAGTCCGGATTCCGGGTCATACGCGCTGAGGTTGCCGCTTGTTCCGGCGAAGAGCTGCTCCCGGTAGGAGAGCTGGGAATAGTAAAGGACCTCTTTTTTCAAGGCTTCTAACATAACGAATCTCCTTTGGACGATATGATTAAAAATATTATGTGGATACGGTTAGAACCGTTAAATCGCTTATTAAAACGCACAACATCACACTATCACAATTAATTCATCTGAAAATTCTTTGTATGAAGTATTAATTCGATAATTTTGTGGCTTTTACCTCAAAATGCATCAAAATATTGACACAACCGGCAATCTATGATAGCTTAATAGCATTGCCGGGAATCCCGGCGTCCCGAAATGATAACAAGGGAGAGGTTTTCATGAGTCAATACGGCGAACTCTTTACTGCGCGCAAGCGGATCATGGACGGGATGGTACGCAAATCCATCCTCTGCTGCGTTGGAATCCCAGTGTCCTTTGTCCTTTCAATGGGGCTGATGATTGCATACGGTTTTGCACGATACTGGTATTTCGCGCTTGCCTGCACAGTACTGCTGACCGTCCTGTTCATACGCGGGAACCAGCGTTTCCGGGCGCGGGGCGGCAACGCCCCGGAGCTTGCCCCGTATGTCCTCCCCACCGCGGTCGCTTCCAAGGATGAGGCGCGCGGGATCCTCGCCCGTCATGCGGTGCTTTTTGAAACCGCCAACAACTGCGCATATTGTTATATAAAGCGGGAACGTCCCATACGCTTCCTGCTTCTGTCCCCCGAAACGTTCGAGGAGGACGCCTATCGGGAAACCTATCAGGAAGCGATCTGTCAGATCCTTGAAGGACCCAATCTTCCATCGGAGGTCCGCTCCGACAAGGGACATTCCGAGCTTCGCATCCATCTGATCCTGGCCGACCAGGACTCGCCCGCACTCGCCCACTGCATGAGCCGGAACGCCTATCACACAATGGCGGTCCGTGAAGGCGCCATGACGGCGGCTCTTATCCTATCCGAACAAAAGCTGGTTGTCTCCGCCTTTTTCGGCGATCACTACGGAGACGCGAAAAAATACGATTGCGGCTGCGCGCTGCTGTCCGAGCTGTTTGCCGGATAACCGCGCCCGCCTAATAATAAGAGCACCCAGCGGGGTGCTCTTATTATTTTGAGGCGGAAGAGAAAAGGGGTTATGCGTCGTGTTTGCGTTCAGCGATCTCCTTGACGCACTGGGCATGCTTTTTATCATTCAGGCCGGTAAGGCTCTGAACAAACGCCTGTACAAGGGTCAGGATCGACGGCAGCAGGACGCCGATCAACAGCAGTCCTTTGAGGACCGATTCCGCCATGTCCGCACCGGCGCTATAGCCGATTCCGTCGAGCATGAAGCCCAGCAGGCCGCCGCCAATCGCGCCGCCGATGGTCAGGCAGAAGCCATAGCTCGCGAAGATGAAGCCCGCCTGGTTGCGGTCATATTTCCACTGGCCGTAGTCAACCGCCTGCGGCAGCATGACATCCGGGAATACCAGGTGCGCGCCCTGCATAAAGCCGCACAGCGCATACAGGATGAACAGGGGCTGTCCAAGGCCCATCATCTGTCCGGCCTGCTCGCGTCCAACGGCGCAGATAATGCCGAACCACGCCAGGTACATACCGGCTCCGGTGACCATTGTGAAGATGTATGCGCGGTTGGAATCCTTAAACAGCCGGATGAAATACTGGATACAGAACGAACCGGCGATCGCGCAGCCCGCGTTGAAGAACAGGGCGATCGAGGCCAGTTCCGGACGCTCGAAGTAATTGTTGTAAAGATAAACGGTGGTGCCGGAACGGATACCGTCCAGAATGTAAAGCAGGAAGGTGGAGACAACGGTCACCATCGCGGGACGGTTGCGGACGAGGTCGCTGACCTGCTGGCCAAAGCTGACCGTTTCGCCTTTTTCCACTCTCAGGTCACGCAGGTGCTCACGGTAGGAGCCATCCGCGTTCAGCTCGTATTTTTCACTGGCAAAGAAGGTCCAGATGACGGGGGCCACATAGATGGCGGAGAACATAATTGCCGCAATGAAGAAACCACGGCTCAGGCTTCCGCCCCCGAAGAAATTGACCAGCGGGAGGAAGCAGGCCACAACGATCAGCTTGCCGGCGTTCTTGGTGAAGCCCTTGATCGCCGCGATCGAGGCGCGCTCGGTCTGGTTGCGGGCGGTGTTGGTGACCTGGCAGTTCATCGGTATGAAGCACAGGGTCGAACCGATCGCGCCGTAGCAGCCATAACCCACGCATGCAACCACCATCTGGAGCGTAGAACTCGTGTCAGGCAATGCGGTGAATACCATAATAAAGAGGATGAATTGGATCGGAATGGAGAAGAGAACCCAGGAGCGGTATTTGCCCCACTTCAGATTGAAGTGGTCGATGCACCAGCCGATGATAAGGTCGGTGATTGCGTCGAATACGCGAGCAAACATCATAAGGGAACCTGCCAGAACGCCGGACATGCCCAGCACATCCGTATAAAAGTAGGTCAGGAAGTAACCAAAGATCACCCAAGGGCCGTTTGTGGCAAGGCCGGTCAGGCCGAGGCACCACTTATCTCTGAGCGGAACCTTTGCATCCGGTTCAAAGCTAACGGCATCGAATTTCGCTTGTCTTTTTGCAGATATTGCTTCCATTGTTTCTCGTTGCCTCCTTTTGATTGATAGAAACACACCTTCCGCCAACCATTCCGGGCTCCGGCCCAACACATACAAATTCATTTGGCTTTTAGTGACGTTTTTCTGAGAATGCAAAATTATACCTCATAAAACATCATAATACCATTTGATTTTCTTTTAAAACGGCTGACTGTAGTTATAATATTTCAAAATACCTCAACTGTCAATATAAATCATGTTAGTTAAGACCGATTTTGTGGTTTAATCTATTTTTGCTCTCTGTTTTTTGTGAATGACGCACAGAAAATCCACATATCAAATTGTTATTCTGGGAATATCGGTTTTATATAGGCGCATATTCCGGTGTATTCGTTCTAAATACAACACAAAGCTTCACTTTTTCGCCTCAAAAAAGGCAAAACAAAACCGCCGCGGGCATCATCGGTTACCCGCGGCGGCGCCGAACACGTATTTTATTTTTCCGGATCTTCTGCGCTTTCAAGAGGGTGCTCGCAGTCGTAATGCGCAATTTTCAAATCGTCCAGGAAAGAGGCCCACGGCTTGGAAAGCGTCTTATCCGTGATAACAGCGGTAATGCGTTCAAACCCACAAGTTTTCACAAAGGTCATCTTACCAAATTTGGAATTATCCGCCAGCAGATAAACCTCGTTGGAGGACTCGACAATCCTGCGGCGCATATCCGATTCCGCCTCGGTCTTGTCGCTGATCCCGTTCTCCATGCTCAGAGCCCGGCAGGAGATGAACGCCTTATCCAAATGAAACTGCGCCAGGTTGTCCACCGCGGTCCGCCCGGTGAAGGCGCAGTTACGGGCGTCCCAGGCCCCGCCCGTCGAAAACAGGGTGATATTTTTCTTCCCGGAGAGCTTGTTCATCACCTCCAGAGAACTTGTCAGGACGGTGATTGGGATGTTGTCCAGCAGTTCGGCAATCTGCACGCAGGTTGTGGCAAAACCGATATAGATGCAGTCGCCCGGCGAGATGAAGTTCAGCGCCATCGCAGCCATCCGCTGTTTGGCTTCCACCATGATATTGGAGAGCATTTGGAAATCGGCCGTGTTGTTAACCCGCTGCTTCAAAATCGCGCCGCCATAAGATTTTTCAACAAAGCCCTCTTTCTCCAGAACCTTCAGGTCCCTGCGGATCGTTTCAAAACTGACGTCAAAGCGGGCCGTCAAATCCGCCACCGAAACGCTTTTCTGTTCAAGGAGTATATTTTTGATCTGTTCCTGTCGTTCAATCGTTAGCATAATCATCCGATCCCTTACAATTGTTTTTGCTTGTGGGGCAATCTGTTGTTTTCATTATACAAGATCGAAAGCAAAAAATCCACCTCAAAAAATTCGTCGGTTTATAACTGGTCGCATGCCTCTTTTTATGCGTTCTCACAAAAGTTCGCGAATCCCATCATGAATTTCATTTTTGAATTGACAAGCGGCTTTTTTTCTGTTATATATGTTTTAGAGCTCTAAAAACAACTTAATACCAATTAAATTTCACAAAACATCAATACAAAACCACATTTTAAAGTAAACAAGGAAATGTATCTTTGGAGGCTATGGGAATGAAGAACTTTACCTTCAGCGTGCCGCAGGAGGTCGTCTTTGGCAACGGAAGCCTTGCACAGTTGCCGGAGCTGCTGCACAGGTGCCGTTCTGACCGCGTCCTGCTCATTTCGGACCGTATGCTGGAAAAGCTGGGGCTCGTAAAGCGGATCTCCGATCTCGCGGAGGCGGCTGGCGTCCAGCTCTCCGCATTCCTCGATGTGGAAGCGAACCCCTCGGTGCAGACGGTTGAAAAGGCCGCCGCCGCCTATCGTGGATTTGGGGCCACCAGCATCATCGCGCTCGGCGGCGGAAGCCCAATGGACGTTGCCAAGGCAGTCGGAATCCTTGTAAAGCACGGCGGAGAAATCACACAATATGAGGGCGCACACCTGGTGCCCGGGCCGATTGTCCCATTGGTTGCAATCCCCACGACCGCCGGTACCGGAAGCGAAGTAACTGCTTTTTCAGTTATCACCGACCATGCGCGCAACTATAAATTGTCCATCTTCAGTTATGAGATCGTCCCGCGCTACGCGCTGCTCGACCCCAGCCTGATCACATCGCTGCCCGCCCCGGTCGCGGCATCCACCGGAATAGACGCTTTCATCCACGCGCTGGAAGCATACCTCTCCCGCATCGCGTCGCCCTTTTCCGACGCGATGGCCCAAAAGGCGATGGAACTCATCGGCGGCAGCATCCGCCGCTTTGTGGCCAACCGGCAGGATTCCGAAGCTGCCTGCGCCATGCTGTCCGGGAGCATGTTTGCGGGCATCGCGTTCGCATGGGCCAGGCTCGGCAATGTCCATGCCATGTCCCATCCGGTGAGCGCCTATTTCAATGTGCCGCACGGGATTGCAAACGCCATCCTGCTGCCGGTGATCCTCGAATACAACGCGATGGCCGACAACGGACGCTACCGCGATATCTACAATTTTATCAGCCGTAAAAAAGCGGGCGACGATTTTGCACCATCTGTGCTGGTGGACGAAATCCGCGCTCTGCTGCGGGATTTTGACATCCCGGGATCGCTGTCCGCGGCCGGGGTAACGGCGGAAAAAATCCCGCTGATGGCGGCGGACGCCATGAAAAGCGGAAATATCCTTGCCAACCCGCGTCAAAGCACCATTCAAGATGTGGAGCGGCTCTATCTGTCCGCTCTTTGACGGTGGAAAGGAGACCCCATGTTGCGGATACCCTGCCGATGCGGGGTATTGATCATATACCTGCACAAATTTGATTGGAGGATCTGAGAAATGTCAAAGTATCTGGATTGGTCCGATTACGCCGCAATCCATGCCCAGGCCGGCGAAATCATGAAACATCGCAAAAAGCTGAAAAGAAGCGCGATCGACCGCTATGAGAAATGGTTCGACACCAACTGCGCAACGTCCAAAAAGCAATACGAGGCCGCGCAGAAGGTCATTCCGGGCGGCATACAGCATAACCTTGCCAATAACCATCCCTTTCCGATTTCGATCGATAAAGCGGAAGGCCCATACCTTTACGATGTGGATGGAAACCGCTATTATGACCTTTTGATGGCCGGCGGTCCTGTCATCCTGGGCAACAATTACCTCCACAAGGAATGCACCGAATTTATCAATGAAAAAGGGCCGCTGAGCGGACTTTACAGCGATTATGAGCGCAAGCTCGCTGAACTGATCAACCAGTATTTCCCCTCCTGTGAAATGTTCCGCATGCTCGGTTCCGGCACCGAGGCCGACATCATCGGCATCCGTCTGGCGCGTGCCTTCACGGGAAAGCGGGAACTCATCCGTATCCGCGGCGGATATCACGGCTGGAGCGACCAGCTCATTTATAATGCGAGCGAAGCACCCGACGGACTGGACTGCATGAACGGCATCCCCGTCGACTGCTTCAAGAGCACCCACTGTGTGGAGCCCAACGATGTCGAGGCGCTTGAGGCTCAGTTCATCGCAAATGAAAAGCTGGGCGGTACGGCCGCGTTCATCATGGAGCCACTCGGACAGGACAGCGGCGCTGTTCCGCTCACGCCCGCCTATCACAAGGCCGCAAAAGAGCTGTGCAAAAAATATAACGCGCTGCTCATTTATGACGAAGTCGTTACCGCTTTCCGCCTCGGCATGGGCGGCGCGCAGGCCCAGTTCGGAACCAAGCCGGATCTCACTATCTTTGGAAAAATTATCGGCGGCGGCTATCCGTGCGCAGGGGGCATCGGTGGACGCCGTGAAATTATGGAGATGCTTGCGGCGGGTATCAACAAGGATCGTTCAAAGAAAGTGCGCGTGGGCGGCACCCTGTCGGCGAACCCGTTAACCGCTTATGCCGGATGCTGCACCATCAACGAGCTTGCCCGGTTAAACGCACATCCGCAGATGGCCGCGGCTGCGGACAAATTCATGAAGGAAATAGCGCTGCTGACTGAAAAATATGATATTCCCGCGCTGATCTTCAACCATCAGACAATCCTGCATATCGATGTTGCCGCCAGCCAGCATATCCCCACCTTCTACAAGCCCGGCGACCCGGAGGCGGCGCGCCAGCAGAAGGAAGCTTCGCAGTGCGTCATGGAATTTGCAATGGCGCTGGCAGCGGAAGGGATCATTATCTCCGGCGGCGGCAAGACCTATATCTGTTACGAATCCATCCCGCTGATGGACGAGGTGCTTGAGCGCTACGACCGGGTTTTCCGGGAATTCGAGTAATCAGGTCTTTAATCTGAAAGATGAATTAGGAGAAAAGAAGTCATGGCAAAAGCATATAACCCATATGAAAACATGCTGGAGGTCCTGGACGAAGCGGC